>CASFAP010000136.1 GCA_949292695.1 uncultured Eubacteriales bacterium
CGTTTGCATGTCCTGCGTGTGCCGGCCTACTCGCCCCATGCTGTTGCCGAGCACACGATGGCCATGCTTTTGATGCTCAACCGCAAACTCCACAGAGCCTATATCCGTACCCGCGACCATAATTTTAGCCTCGACGGCCTGACCGGTTTTGATTTGTATGGTAAGACGGTCGGCATCATCGGCACAGGTAAAATCGGCCGCACCTTTGCCGATATCTGCAAGGGCTTCGGCATGGAAGTGCTCGGTTACGACCTTTACCCATCGAAAGAATTCTGCGGCAAATACGTCGAGCTCGACGAACTCCTCGCCAAAAGCGACGTCATTTCCCTGCACTGCCCCCTGACCAAAGAGACAAAATATTTGATCAATGAACAAAGCCTCTCTAAATGCAAAAAAGGCGTCTACCTCATCAACACCTCCCGCGGGCAACTGGTCGATACCCAGGCGCTGGCAAACGGCATTAAAAACGGCATTGTCGGCGGCGCTGGGCTCGATGTATATGAAGAGGAAACCAACCTTTTCTTTGAAGATTACTCCGACGAAATCATCCACGACGACCTGCTCTCCACCATCATTTCCATGCCAAACGTCATCGTGACGTCGCATCAGGCCTTTTTGACACGAGAAGCGTTAGAGGGCATTGCCACGACGACGCTCCAAAACCTGCGCGACTACTTTGCGGGTAAGCCGCTCGTCAACGAAGTCACCGCAAACAGTTGAACAAACGCCCCAGATCCGCTATAATGGACTGGGGTGATTCTTTTGACCGAGATTTACATTGTCCGACATTGCCAGGCCACCGGCAATGTCCACCATATTTTCCAAGGCTCAACTGACAGCGAGATCACGCCCTGCGGCGCCAAGCAACTGGAGTTTTTGGCGGCGCGTTTTGCGCCGATCCACTTTGATGCCATTTATTCGAGCCCGCGTTTGCGCGCGCGGTTGACGGCCGAGGCCATCAACCGAACGATGCAACTGCCGATTCAAATCGACGACGACCTGCGAGAAATCTACGGCGGATGCATCGAGGGCATGACCTTTCCCGACATATTCAAGCACTATCCGGATCTGGAGAACATCTGGAACGAGGAGCCCCATCGCTTCGCGCCCGAAGGGGGAGAGCCGATGTGGGAGGTCTTTGACCGGGCGGGCCGGACAATCCAGCGCATCGCCAACGAAAATAAGGGCAAGACAGTAGTCGTTGCAACGCACGGCGGCTTTATCCGCAATTTGATGTGCTATTACTCTGGTTATCCCATCGAGCGCCTGAACGAAATTCCATGGAGCGATAACACCGCCGTCTCCCTTTTGCGGTTTGACGATAACATGCACTGCAAGATCGTTTTTCAAAATGATTCCTCTCACCTGCCTGACGAATACAATCCCAAGCGAGGGCGGATCGGCGCCGCAAAGGAGGACCCCAAATGATCATCATGGCCGTCGACCTCGGCGACGCGCGAACCGGCATCGCTTGCAGTGATGAAAGCGAACAATTCGCCTTTCCAAAAGAAGTCATCACGGAATATGACCCTTCCCGCCGGGTGACGCGCCTGGCCGACGCCGCAAAGGCCTATGGGGCGGGATTGATCGTCGTCGGCTATCCGAAAAACATGGACGGAAGCGCCGGATTCAAAGCCGAAGCCTGTGCCAAAGCCGCAGATGCACTCAAGGAAGTCTCTGGCCTGCCGGTCGTTTTGTGGGATGAGCGATGCACCACTGTTTTAGCGCACAACGCCCTCAACGCGACGAACACCCGCGGCAAGAAGCGAAAAGCGGTCGTAGATGCCGTCGCGGCCACGTTCATTCTTGAGAGCTACCTAGCTTACCGCAAACAAAATAATATTTAACGACATACACTGCGTTAACACCAAAACAGCAGGCACAAACTTTGTTTGTGTCTGCTGTTTTTCAATAATCAAATGTAATTGGTTTTTCGTTTAGTTCTTTTCATTCCACAACCGATGCAGGGTGTGCGCGACCATTTTCGGTTCCCGCTCCCGCGTAAACACGCCCTTGCGGTTGACAATGATTCTTGAAATCGACTGACAGGTTTTAAAATCAGCGAAAGCCCATACATGCGCGCCGATGCAGTAGTCCTTCTCGCACATGGCTTCAAACTGCTTTGCCACCATTTCATTCTGGTATTCTTCACTGAACATCTGCGGCGGATCGCAATGCATGCCCGCGATGGCGTCGGCGCCGAATTCTGTTACAATCATGGGTTTGCCGAATTTTTGATAGAATCGATCCATGCAGGCTTTGAATTCATCGAGCGTTTCGTCTATCAGCCCCGCGCCGACATACCAGCCGTAATACTTGTTGATGCAGACGACATCGTAGTAAGGATAGCCGACATTATTCTCGGGCTCAAGATGCGCGACATAGGTGATCGGCCGCGTGTCATCCAAGCTCCTGGCCGTTTCAGCCATACCCTTGAAAAATTGTTCGGCCTCAGTCGACTCGCAGTTCGGCTCGTTGGCCAGGCTCCACATGACAATCGATGGATGATTTTTGTCGCGCGCGATCATTTCGGCGATCACACCCTTGGCCTTTTCTAGGATATCAGGCCGGTACATCCGCTCGTTCAGCCCGACAAAGGGAGTCTCGCCAATCACCAGTACGCCGTGGCGGTCGGCCATGCTGAGGATTTGCTCGTCGTATGGATAATGCGAGGTCCGAAAGGAATTGGCTCCGATCCAGCGCATCAGGCCAAAATCCTTGACGACGATGGCATCGTTGTATCCCTTGCCGAGGATGCTATAGTCCTCATGTTTGCCAAATCCTTTGAAAAAGACCGGTTTTCCATTGAGCAAAAAGCGGTTGCCATCTACTTTAACAGTGCGAATACCGCAGTCGAGCCGGTAGCAATCCTTTGATTCGTCCGTTTCCAGCACAAAGTTGACTGCGTACAAATTCGGTTGCCCAATATCCCATAGCTTGGCGTCAGGAATGCGCAGATCTCCCCGCGCCTCGACGCCGTCTAATGAAACCTCACACACCTGATCCCCCACCGATGCAATGACCTTTCCCTTGCAGATAGCCGTCGTTTTCAGTGTGAAGCGGATAATTCCAGCCGTGCCCTGGACATCGGTCTTGACCGTGATATCCTCGATGCGGTTGGCCGGCGCGGTGTAGAGCCAGACGCTTCGCTGAATGCCGCCATAAGGGAAAAAGTCATAGGTGACATTCGGATAAGAACTGGCAAAGCCCACGCGCCCCTCCTGCCGGCCTTCCAAAGAGGCCGGCGGCAATGACCAAGGATCCAGCGTCGAATCGGCCAGAACGATGAGTCGGTTTTCTTGGCCGAAATGCAACACATTGTCAATCCGCGCTTCAAAAGGTAGCGCGTTTCCAGTATGTTCTAGCACCAGAGTTTCATTAACCCATACCTTGCAAACGCCGCTGACCGCACCAAATCGCAACCAGACCGGCCGACTATCCCAATCTAGCGGAGCAAAAAAGATACGCTCATACCAACCCTTGCCATGAAAGTGGAACAGATCGCTGTATTGCTCGTTCCAACTGGCCGGGACTGCAATATCGCGCGCCTCCTTTGGGAGGCCGCCTGGCAGGCCCTTTGCCTCCCCATTCCCTTCACGGTCAGCAAAAAAGCGCCACATGCCGTCTAATTTAGTCAGATTGCGATATAAATTTTCCTGCGGGTAGAGCATAAACTTCCTCCAAGGTATGTATTTTTAATCCAGTCTACTCCAATTAAACTCTCCTGTCAAGCGCAAAGGGTAGGAATAGAAGGGCAACATGGACGACACACCGACAAGAATCGGGACTTCGTGCCAAACCAAAAGGGTAGATGCAAATGCATCTACCCTTCGTAATACTATTTTAGGGTTTATGCAGTTCCGCCATTGCGCGCTAAGCGCACAATCCGGTCCCAGGTTGGCGGGCCGACAGCACCGCTGACCGGGATGCCAGCCTCCTGTTGCACAGCGCGGACAGCGGCGTCGGTCGCATCGTCAAAGTTGCCGGTCACCTCGACTGGCGGAATAAAGCTGTGCCGTGCCGCGGCTTCCTGCAAAAAGATCTGCAACTGAGTGACATCCTCTCCCTGCATGCCGATTGTCAGGTAACGGCCGGGGTAAATTTCTTCCCGGTTGATCAGGACTTCCGGCGGGATCGAAGCGATGGTGTCGTCATAGACCTGCAAAACCGTGTTCCAGGTTTCGCGATTCATAACGCCGGTCACCGGCAAGCCATATAACTCTTGAAAGGCTCGAACCCCCTGCACAGTGTTTTGATCATATTCTCCAGTGATCAAAACCTGCGGAATGCGGTCATCAAAAAAGGAGATGACGGCAAGAAAATATTGCACGTTTTGCACCGGTAGGCCGCTGTCTCCCTCCTGCAACTCAAACGGAAAGACACGTTGCGCCTCATCGATGGTAATTCCTTCTGAAACCAATTCGGATAATTGCTTGACACCGTTATAAATCCGCTTAATCTTATACCAGGTAGCCTTCCCTACGATCCCATCAGGCGTTAAGTTGAAGATCCTCTGGAAGGTGCGGACGGCCTCCTCCGTTTCCACTCCATAAAATCCATCCACCAACACCTTTGGAATGGCCGGATAGTTATCAGAAATGCGGTTGAGTTGCCGCTGAATGATGCGCACATCTTCCCCTGCGCTCCCCAGACGCAACGGGATTCCCGGATAGGAACGCTCAATTCCTTGGACCGGGGCATTGAAAACAATATCAATATCATCCCCAAAATAATACTGCAAAATTTCATAGGGGCCCATCCCTTGATTTGCCAATTCTACAGTTCCCCATTGCGACAAACCGTCGCAGGTCGAAGTCGTACCATTGCAGTAAGAAGTAAAAAGCGGTTGTATTGTGCCCTGTCTGACAACGTAGTTGTTAAATATTTCATCGACAATCTGCGAAATGTTTTCAAAAACATCGCGGTTGTGAATATATTTCTGATCGTATTGGGTGTTATTCGTAATATCAAAGTCATAGCCCTGGCTCGGGTAATGCTCCGTATAGATGCGGTTGAGTGCAAAGCTGATCTGCGCTAAGATATTGGCGCGAATCGCGGCCTCCGGCCAGGTCGGATATATTTCGCTGGAAGCCACGTTTTTTATGTAATCCGCAAAAGGAATGGTAACGTTTTGAGCCGCCTCATTCGGCGCGCCGAGATGCACAGTGATTGTCTCCGGGATGACAGGGCGGTCAATAATGACATCCATAAGCATCCTCCTTAGTTAACGTTTGGTTGTAATGGAACAAAACGGACTGGTTGAATAGATTTAATCCCATCAAAAATCGGAACTTGAATGAACTGTTCGCCCTGAAATCCTGGGTGCGTAACCGTAATCTGATAGGCCGAATAGGGCACGGTATCCGAAGGCGCCTGCGAAATCGTCCTGCTTGGCGCCGGCAAAAATATGCCTTCAAGAATTCCGTTTTCGTCGGTTACGCCTGTAGCAAAGACACGCATTCCATCGGTAAAATTCTTTGAGACCGTCACCTGTGCACCTGGGACCGGGAAGGCGCGACGCCCGGATTCAGCCTGCACCCGCAATTCCCCTGTACGAGTATTTTCGGCCATAAATTCTTCGTAGGACTGTAGTTCGTTGTCAATCGGTTGAAGCGAATCCTGGCCTTCCCCGGACTCAGGCGGATTGATCTCTAAAGGTTGAGCGCCGGTTTCATCTGTCGTCTGACTTTGGATTTCAATGCGCTCTGCTTCTGAGAGGGATTTCTGCGGTGGTGCGGCTGATTCAACCGCATTCGCTGGGATTGCAATTGGTTGGGCAGATGTTTGCCGGGCGGATTGTGCGTCTTGATGTTCGGCCTCATCTGGGAATCGGCTCCGGGCGGCCATTTTTAGCATTTCGGTGCAATATTGTTGTACGGTTTTCTCAAAGGTCTGTCTATCCATAAAGCTCCTCCGTTCTAACGATTCTTCTCTAATAGTATATTGCCGCAATGCCAAATTCGTGTTAAAAGCAACAAAAAAGAGACAAAGAAGAAGTTCTTTGCCTCTTTTTAGCTTTATTTTTGCTATTCTATACAAGCTAAGCTTTTATCCTGCCAAATAAAACTACTTGCCGCCAACCGCCTCAAAGGAAAACGCCTTACCGTCGATCAAAAATTGATAATCTGTAGGCACATCCATGTCCAGCACCGCAATCCCACAAATCAATTTGCCCTCACCGCTCTCAAATTCTTTGGATAGAAATGATGTCCCGAGCGTATCTGAGACAACAGGCGAAGGATCCGAAATCGGAACAATGAGCCGATAATCGATGACAAACTTATCATCTATCGGCCGCAAATAAACGATGCCGGCGTCTGGATAGATCCGTTTTGTCGCGTCAAATTGATGGCTGACCGGCGTCCAACCCCGGTCGTCGCGGTGGAGCACTGGCGTAAAAAAAGCGCCGCTTTTATCGGTATATACTACCATACTAAAGTCCCCACTGGTGAGAACCCCGTTTAGCTCTGTAAACCAAGGTCCGCTTTTTTCATAGGATAGCTCAGGGGTATCGTAACGGAAGGTGGCCTTCACCTTTCCCCAACCGAAAGATACGATACCAATGGTCAAGAGCGCCGCCACTATAATGGCGGCCGTCTTTTTCATGCAGACTTACCTCCATTCCGGCGAGCGTTACAGCTTGGCAATCAATTCTATTTCGACCAACGCACCCTTTGGAAGTTCGGCGACGGCGACACATGAGCGCGCTGGCTTAGAGGTAAAATACCTTCCATAAACTTCATTAAAGGCGGCAAAATCAGCCATGTTTTGTAAAAAACAAGTTGTTTTTATTACATTCTCAAATCCAACACCGGCCGCCGCCAGTACCTCTTTGAGATTTTCGCAGACCTGTTTTGTTTGGCCTTCAATTCCCGGCGCTTCTATCTCGCCGCTGACTGGATTAAGGGCGATTTGGCCCGAAGTGAACAAAAATCCCCCGCAAGTTTTTGCCTGCGTATAAGGCCCGATGGCCGCCGGCGCCTTTTGCGTTTGAATCGATTCGATCATACTATTTCCTCCTTAATAATAACTCTTTATGGAAAAGCCGGCTCCGGTTAAAGCCCTTTTGATGGCTTCTATATGTTCAAAATTCCGCGTTTCCAAAACAATGCGCAGATAGCAACCGTTGATATCCGAACCCTCGGAAGCGCGTTCGTGATGGACCGAAATGACATTTCCGCCTTCGTCGGCAATAATTCTCGATACATCCTTTAATTGCCCCGGCTTGTCCAATAGTTCAATGAGCAACGAATAGGTGCGGCCGGATTTTAGCAGGCCGCGCTTGATGACGCGCGAAAGAATCGTAACGTCGATATTGCCGCCCGAGACCAGGCAACAGACCTTTTTCCCCTGAATATCGATTTTATTGAACATCGCGGCCGCAACCGAAACTGCGCCCGCTCCCTCAGCGATGAGCTTCTGATGTTCAATGAGCTCGAGAATCGCCGCCGCGATCTCATCCTCACTGACCGTAACGATTCCATCGACATACTTCTGGCAGATATCGAAGGTTAAGTCGCCCGGTTCTTTGACGGCGATACCGTCGGCAATGGTCGATACATGATCCAAGCACTCGAGTTTGCCGTCCCGAATGGAATTGAACATACTGGGCGCTCCTGCGGCCTGCACGCCGTAAACCTTTACCTTGGGATTCAGCGCTTTTATTGTATAAGCGATGCCTGAAATCAGACCGCCTCCGCCAACCGGCACAATAACGACATCCACATCTGGCAACTGTTCAAGGATTTCCAGGCCGATCGTGCCCTGCCCCGCAATGACGTCCTCATCGTTAAAGGGGTGGATAAACGTGTATCCCTTTTCCTCTTTGAGCTCCAGGGCTTTGTTGTATGCATCATCATAAACGCCTTCGACAAGGCAGATATCCGCACCGTACTTTTTGGTGGCCTCCACTTTGGAGATCGGCGCGCCATCCGGCAAACAGATTAAGGATTTGATTCCGGTTTTGGTTGCGGCGAGGGCGACGCCCTGCGCGTGATTCCCGGCCGAGCAGGCGATCACACCCTTTTCTTTTTCCGAATCGGTCAACTGCGAAATCTTATAGGCTGCGCCGCGAACCTTAAAGGAACCGGTCACCTGCAAGTTCTCGGTTTTTAAATGGATTTCACTGCCCAGATTGATATTGGGAGCGAGGATTATGTCGGTTGTGCGAATAATTTTTTTGAGCACAAACGAGGCGTGATAGATTTTGTCAAGCGTCAACATTGTTTTTACTTCTTTCCTATAATTTAATCCAAAAGCTCATTGGGCGCCCAAAAGCACCTGGGCGTTGGTGCCGTAGAACATATCGTCATGCCCGCTAATCAACTGGCAGAAGGATTCAAATTCATCCCAATCTCCGAACACATCAAACTCATAGCTATGTCCCCAGATGTAAAAGATTTTAGGAGAATCGGGCTTTAAGGCGATGAAATCCCGCGCCAGCTCAAACAGGACTTCTTTGTCCTTGACGTGATAGCAGGTCGGCTCAAACCGCAACAAATCCTGTTGCGGCTCAAAGCTACGCGAGCTAATCACGGTTCTTGCATACTGAATGCCAGCTTGGCGGAGCCCTTCTTGGGCAGTGTCATTGAAAAAGCCGCCTGGATAAGCCATGCCGTAGGCCTTTTGCCCGAAAATTCGTTCGATATTGGCCATATCCTGCCGCATATTATCGGCGACTGCCTCGGCACTCATTTTCGTGAGGTCCTCATGATGCAAAGCGTGGCAGGCGACCTCGTGGCCGACATACAGTTCCTTTGCCTGTTCTTCCGTTAAATGATAGATCGGCACACCGCATGGATGCGTCCAAGCCAGACCGCCGTCGAGCACGGCCGTATTGAGGTTAAAGGTGCCTTTGAGGCCATAGCGGTTGAACATCTCAACCAAGCGGCGGTCCTGTGTAATGCCGTCGTCATAGCTGAAGGTGACAGCTTTCATTTTATTCCCAGGGAACATTTTCTTTACGCCTCTTTCTTCTGTTGCTTTTGATGCGATAACAGCCAATCGTAAAGTTCGTCGGTATCCAGCGCCCGATCCCAGGAATTATGCGATAAATCCGGATAAATGGTGAGCTTCGCACTGCCGCCGAATTCATTGACCGAATGAACCATCTGAATGCTCTCCATCACGTTGACCGTCGGGTCCAAAGCGCCGTGGAAGGCCCAGACCGGGACATCTTTCAAACGCGGGCCGCACCAGACCATACCCCCGCCGCAGATCGGCACCGCCGCGGCGAACCATTCCGGCCGGCTGATCGCGGCCTGCCAGCAGGCGTAACCGCCCATACTGGCGCCGATCAAATAGACGCGGGAGGTGTCCACCCCTTCCAAATGCCGGGCGTGATCGATGACGCCGAGCATCTGCTCAAAAATTTCAAACCAAGTATCAGCATAGCACTGGGGGCTGAAAATGATAAAAGGCATCTTCCGGCCCCATTCCCGTTTGGCCATCAGTGGGAAGCCCTTGAGCTTCCAGACGTCATCCCCGCGTCCGCCGGCCCCATGCAGATAAATGGCCAGCGGGCAGACTTGACCGGGCTGATAATCATCGGGATACGAGACGAGATAGGATATTTTTTTAAAAGTTCCGGCTTCTATTTGCATGTCAGCATCTCCTTAAGCACAGGATAAATCGTCTTGGCCATCCGCATAAAACCGAGATCGTTCGGATGGCATCCGTCGACCGTGCAGGCCGCCCGGTTGTCGGTTCCGAATAAAGTCTGCCCGTCGATCATCCAAAGCCTTTTGTCCCCATCGGCAATGCCATGCGCATAGGTAGTGCGGATGACATCCCGGCGGGCGACCGAATCGGCGCGATTGCCGTCAAAATCAGGCTTGCTGATGAAAAGGATGGGGAGCTCAGGCCGCGCGGCGCGGATCAGGCGATAAAACGGCCCGTGCGTTTCAGCCAACTGCGCCGGATTGTTGGCATTGTGGTCATAATCCATTACGAGCGCCGACATGGGCAGGCTTGCAATATACTCCGCCATCGGCTGTTCGCCGCGGGCGGCGTTGGAAAACCCAAGATTGCGATAGTCGGCGTCGAGCCAGCGTCCGAGAAGCGACGTATAAGCGTTGCCTGGGCGAGAAGCGCAACCGCCCTCGGTAATTGAGGAGCCATAAAAGGTGATGGGGGTCTCGATTGCGTAAGGTGTCGGCGGTTCGAGCCGGGCATCATCTTCGAGCGAAACGATAATTTCTTCAACCGCCTCATTACGAGGTAGGTTGATCGTAACATCCTCAAGCTCACCGCCGAGCGAAAAGCTGGCTTCATTTTCAAATGTTTCATAGTTTTTCGGCGCAACAATCTTCACATACCGCGCCGCTTCTCCGCGTCCGACATAAATGTCCGCGCCGGCTGAACCCGAAAGCGGGATCGCCCAATCGATTTTGAGGGTCGAAAGGCGGATTCTAACCATGACGATTTTGGAATCGGTGCGAAAGCGAATTCGACCACCGACGAGATTATGCATCCGCCCTTCTGTGCCGGGGCCAACCTCCGCGACAACTTTGCGCGGCAGGCGGGCAAAGCGGCCGTCTTCATCGGTTATAAAGCCATAAGTCCGGATGCCTGGTTCTGCTAACGTATAGGTTTTCATTTCAGCACCTTATTTCTCAAAAGTAAAAGATTCATGATCGAGCACACGGCTGTCAGGCCCGATAAAGACCCAGAACTCGCCTGGTTCGCTGACATAGTCGAGGTTGATATCATAAAATTTCAAATCCTCTTCGCTGACCGGGAAATCAACGCATTTGGACTCGCCTGGTTCGAGACTAATTTTCTCGAAGCCTTTGAGTTCTTTGACCGGGCGGGAGACGCTTGCAACGCGGTCGCGCAAATAGAGTTGCACGGTTTCGCTTCCCCTTCGAGAACCAATATTCGTTACAGTGACACTGGCCGTTAGCGTCTCGCCGGGCTTTAGCGTTTTCGATGACAGTGTAACGGGTGAATAGGAGAATTCTGTATATGTAAGTCCATAGCCGAAAGCATAGAGCGGGTCATTGGGGATATCGATATACCTCGAAGCATAAATCGCATCCGGCACACGCGGGTTGTATGGATGGTCTGTCGGGAGATAATTGTAATAGACAGGCACCTGACCGACGCAATAAGGGAAGCTCATGGCCAACCGGCCACCCGGTGCGCGCAAGCCGAAAATCATGTCGGTAATCGCCTCTGTTCCCATCGTGCCGGGGAACCAGACGTCGAGAATAGCCTTCGAATGCGCCTCTACTTCCCGCAGATCGAGCGGTCGACCGTTAAAGAGCAGGACGACGACATTAGAATTAACTGCAGAAACACGCCGGAGCAGTTCAAGCTGAATTGCCGGCAAATCAATAAACCCGCGGCTTCTGGCCTCTCCCGCCTGGAAAAAGTGCTCGCCGATGGCAAGAACGACAACATCGGCCGCCTTAGCGGTCTCGACAGCGCATTGCATTTTTTCTTCCCGCGTTACTGCATCATCCATCTCATAGCTGAGGAACTCCGCTTCCCGCCTTGATTCTTGGCCGAAAATCTTCGCTCCCTCTTCAAACAGGAATCCGGCCTCAGGATAGCGTTTTTCGAGCGTTTCTTTCAGCGTCGGGCTGTCCTCATTTTTATCGAGCACCGACCAAGCGCCGTTGAGGCGCTTTTCGACCGTATACGGACCGATAAAAGCAATTTTTTGTTGGGTGTTTAACGGCAAAATCAAATTATCATTTTTGAGCAGAACGCTTGACTCGGCGACCAATTCGCGCGCAACGGCAAGATGTTCTTCGCACCGGATCACTTCCTCAGCGCGCTTCGCGTCGGTATAGCGGTAGGGATTTTCAAAGAGGCCGAGCTTATTTTTGAGTTCGAGCACCCGCATGACGGCCTCATCCAAAAGTGCTTCAGGCACTTCACCCGATTCAATCAATTCTTTTAAATGGCGTATGTAACAGGAGGTGCACATTTCAATGTCGACACCGGCCTCAATCGAAAGCTTTGCGGCCTCGCGCTGATCTTTGGCTACGGCATGGGCGATAAGCGTATTGGAAGAACCCCAGTCGGTGATGACGACACCGTCGAATCCCCACTCTTTGCGCAAAACATCGCGGCACAGCCACTTGTTCCCCGTCGAGGGCACACCGGCAACCGAGTTGAACGATGTCATCAAAGTCGCGGCGCCGGCATCGACCGCCGCTTTATACGAAGGCAGATAGTCCTGCCGCAATGCCCGTTCGGAAACATCGACCGAGTTGTATTCCTTCCCGGCCACCGGCGCGCCATAAGCGGCAAAATGCTTGACGCAGGCGGCAATGGTCCCCTCGTCCAAAAGGCTTTCACCTTGATAACCTTCGACCATAGCCTTAGCATAAACAGAATTTAAATAAGGGTCCTCCCCTGTCGATTCCAGCACGCGGCCCCAACGAGCGTCCCGCACAAGGTCGACCATTGGCGAAAAAGTGACATGCAGGCCGGATGCGCAGGATTCCTTTGCCGCAACTGACGCGCCCGCCTTGACAAGGTCGGGGCGGAAAGAACAGCCCTGCGCCAGCGGAATCGGCAAAATGGTACGGTACCCATGGATAATATCGGCCATAAAGAGCAAAGGAATTGGGTGCTTTGCCTTTTCCATGTGCTCCTTTTGAATGGCATTCAATTTATCCGCACCGAAAACATTGAGGACCGAAGTCGTTTGATAAACAGTTTCCTCCGTGATTCCCATATGTTGAATGGGGCCGGTTTCTAAACCAGCCGCACCATAAAATCCCGGTGATAATTGTTGCAATTGGGCAATTTTCTCTTCAAGTGACAATGAAGCCAACAGCGCCTGCAATTCTGAATTCGTCAATCGGTTCACCCTTCTTTCAAAAAAATGACCGCCCAATTCCAACGAATAGAGCGGTCAAATCAGGCAAAAGAGTAATAGCCCCTTTGCCAATCTTTGATATTACCATTCTCCAGGCAGGAATCCGTCATCATCCCCATCGCCACCTGGGGTGATATCAACAGAAAGATTGAGGACCGTTTCTGTTGTCAATTTGGTAATGTCAGAAGTGGGATCCACAAAAAATTTTTTCATTTGTTATCACCTTTCTGATCCAATTTGACGCCGGAAACACTTCAACTTGTATATCCGGCACGAACGATTATAACTGTTCTATCATTATACACTATTTTTTTGTTTCTGTAAACTGATTTTTTGAAAAAAACAAAAAATCGTCCGCACGTTTTTGCGTGCGGACGAAACAATTATCTTGCGCCAATGATAATGACAGGAGAACCGCTGAGCGGGATGGTAACCTTGCCGTTATTGGCAGTATAAACCTTTTCATTGCCCATTACATCGACGACGCGTACTGTAGCGCCGGCGGCGTCAAATACAACATCCTCAGTGCCTTGCCAAATCTCTTTCCATGGCATTTGGGCAATCCGATATTGACCTTGGTCAAGCTGATGCGGATAGGCGTTGCTCCAAGCATAGAAAACCTTACCGTATTCCTTGGTCTGGAGTTCAAAGACACGTCTCAAGCCGTCCGCTTTCGACGAATACTTCGCACTTTCACTCACCTGAGAACGCGACATCGTGGTGTCGGTCGACTTCTCGACGCTCTCCAAATATCTGGTCAGCGCCGCAAAGGCGGCCGCCGCAGGCTTCGGCAACGTCCGGCCGAAGTAATCCGGGAGATAGAAGTGGCCATAGTGCCATTCCATGTCATCCAAGACGGTACCGATACCGCTGTTTGAGAAATCATAGAAGCAATAGGCGGCAACACTTTCCGCGCCATACGCGACAGAAAGGATATTACAACGCATATTGTAGTCAGCCTGCAACCGGATATCGACCGAGCCGCGTCCGACCGTCGTATAAAAACCGGTCTCATTGATCTGCCAGGTCTTTGGTCCGTATTTCAAAATTGCGTTCTGCGTCCGGACAAGACCGGCCTCCATACCCCAGATGTAGTCGGCTTGCGTTTGCGACAGGTTGTCAGGCGAAGCCGTACCGGAATAGACGTGAACCGAAAGAATATCCGGCAAATTCCAGAGCCCTTGCCGGGCAATGCGGTCATACCAGTCGGTCGCACCGCCGGAAATACCGGCGTAGACCAACGTTTTGTTGTATTTATCGGCTAATAACCGCGCATTGACATAGGACTCGTTATAATATCTGTTCCAGACCTCATCCTTTTCTTCTTCGGTAATGTTGGGGAGCTTCCCGTTGATTTCCATGTTGTACTCGTTGCCGTAGATGCAGTCCTGATAGTAGTCCCCATACATCTGCAGATACTCTTCATTCCCACCGTTTTGCGAAATCATGCGGATACCCTTTTGCTTTAAAAGCTTGAGGTAGGTAATGCTCTTCTCATAGTCATCGGTTTCAAAGCCGCCACGGGACACGGCAATGCCGATCTTATTGAAGAGACTGTAGTTATTCTCCATCTGGACCGGGCTTCCTTGATAGATACCAGCCTGGTTAAT
>CASFAP010000137.1 GCA_949292695.1 uncultured Eubacteriales bacterium
ATGTATTCCATGGCGCAAAGGGCTTCGCTGGGTACGCAAAATTCGATTGATTCGAGCCCCTTGGACGAAATTTTGAGGATTTCACCGGGACGAACCTCTCGCAACCATTTGGCTCCCACCGCCTGGTAAGCGCAACTCTCGCTACTGACACAATACCCTTCTCCCAGTTGCGCAACCGACAATGGCCGAAAACCGAACCGATCCCGCACCGCATACAGGCTTTTTTCGGTCAAGATGACGGCTGAAAATGCGCCGTCCAGTTGGAGGCAGGCTCCTGCAAGCTTTTCAAGCAGGCTTCCCTTTCCACGTTGGATGAGGTGCAAAAAAATCTCACTGTCACTGCTAGAATGAAAAATGCTCCCCTGGGCCTCAAGGTTTTCCCTCAGACGCGGCGCGTTGACGACCTGACCATTGTGGGCCACTGCGATGCTTCCCATACGCGCCCTCACCAGCATGGGTTGGACGTTTTCGAGCTCGTCGCCGCCCGCAGTTGCATATCGGACATGGCCGATGCTATGCCGACCATCCGACAGCGGCTTTTGGGGCCCATGTGGGAAAACTTCGCTTAATAAGCCCTTTCCCTTTTGGCAGACAATTCGCGCCCCGTCGGCCGACGCGATACCAGCCCCCTCCTGACCGCGGTGTTGTAACGAATGCAAACCGAGATAGGTAATCTCTGCGGCCCTTGGTTGCCCCCAAACTCCGAAGACACCGCATTCTTCTTTCCATTCTCCCATATTAACCTCCGCTGGAGCGGTACCCAAAGGGAGCCGTCCCTTCCTTTTTCTTTCTCGCTCGGTGCTCGCAGTACGAGCGCAAAACCTCGAAAAATATGCGAATTTTATTAAATATTCCGGCCGAACGCATCGACATTACGAAATGCGCCCGATTACATCGGCAATCCGCTCCATAGCCTGCTGTGTCTTTTCCGTATCGCCAAAAGCGGTCAGTCTAAAATACCCTTCACCATTTTTGCCAAAACCGCTTCCTGGTGTCCCGACAACCCCTGCGCGGTTGAGCAAAAGCCGGAAAAATTCCCAAGAGCTAAGGCCGCCAGGGCATTGCATCCAGATATAGGGCGCGTTTTCACCCCCAACGTGCCAAATACCGCAACCCCGCAAAGCCTCGCAGATGATGGCCGCGTTCTGCCGGTAGACTTCAATGCTGGCCCGGCATTGGGTCTCGCCTTGCGGTGAGAAAACAGCCGCGGCCGCACGCTGGACCGGATAGGAAACCCCGTTGAATTTTGTGGATTGGCGGCGAAACCACATGTCGTGAAGAGAGAATCCGCCCCGTTCTAGTTCGCGCGGCACGACGGTATAACCGCACCGTGTGCCGGTAAAGCCGGCCGTCTTGGAAAAGGAGCAGAATTCGATGGCACACTCCCGCGCGCCTTCGATTTCATAGATGCTGTGCGGGAGGTACTCATCCTGCAAAAAAGCCTCATAGGCCGCATCGAACAAAATAATCGCCCCAAGGTCACGGGCGTAATCGACCCACTGCTTTAGTTGTTCACGGCGATAGACCGCGCCAGTGGGATTGTTGGGCGAGCAAAGATAAATGAGATCGGCCGGTCGGCCGTCGGGAAGGGGTAAAAAGCCGTTATGCCGGCCTGCGTCGAGGTAGCGAATCCGGTTGCCTGCCATTTGGTTGGTATCGCGGTAAACCGGATAAACCGGATCGGGAATGAGCGCCGTATTTCCCGGACCGAATAGATCCAGGATGTTTCCGACATCGCTTTTTGCTCCGTCGCTGATAAAGATATCGTCGGCCGATAGTTGCACCTGAAAGGTGGCATAGTGCGCCGCAATGGCCTCGCGCAAAAAGGCATATCCTTGCTCCGGGCCGTAGCCGTGAAAGGTGGCGGCCTGCCCTTGTTCATATACGGCGTCGGCAAACGCTTTGACGACAGCCTCGGCCAGCGGCCGTGTCACATCGCCGATTCCGAGGCGGATCACCTCGGCCGATGGATGGGCAGACTGATAATCGTCCACTTCGCGCGCGATTTGTGAAAAAAGGTAACTGCGTTCGAGAGAAGAAAAATGTTCATTCAGTTTCACTTGCTTGTCCTCCTAAATAGCATAACGCCGCCGCCCGTTTATGCGCGCTGGCCGCGTGCTTTTCTTCAATCACCTGCGCTAGCGAATCGTCGCACTCGCCAAAAAGCAGATACCGGTCAAGTGCCTGATAGGAAAATCCTAACTCTGCCTCGTCGGTTTGGGCATCGTATAGTCCGGCCGAAGGCGCTTTTTGCCGGACGGCCTGCGGCGCGTCAAGGTAATCCAAAAATTCATAAATCTCGGTGACGGTCAGGTCAGAAATGGGATTGAAATCATAAGCTCCATCTCCCCATTTTGTAAAGTAACCGACATAGGCTTCGCTCCTATTCCCTGTCCCGGCGACGAGGTACTGCCGGGTCTGGGCGATGGCGTAGAGTGCTGTCATGCGAAGCCGCGGCGCAATATTGATTGCGGCCGCATCGCGCACCTGGCAAATCGGATCAAGAGCTGTTAGAAAAGCCGTTCGCACCGGCGTCAAGTCTAAAGTGATGGATTCAATGCCATAGCGCTCGGCGACTTCGAGCGCATCGCGCCGATCGATTTCAAAGTTGCGCGACACCGCGCAAGGCATGATAACGCCGACCGTATTTTTGCAGGCCATCTTGCAGAGAATGCCGCAAAGAGCGCTGTCTTTGCCGCCCGAATTGCCGAAGACAACGCCCTTCGCGCCCGCCTGTTTCAAAACCTTGCGGATGAAGGTAACTCGCGATTTTGTCTCCTTCGCATAATCGCGTTGTGTCACGTTTTTATTTATCATGGTCGCGCGCCTCCTTTTTTCGTCCAGCCGCCGCTAAAAAGGCCCGAAAAAGTGGGTGGGCGCGATAAGGCCGGCTTTTAAACTCGGGGTGGTATTGGACTCCGATGTAAAAATCGTGCGCAGGCAATTCCAGCGCCTCGACCAAATGGCCATCGGGCGAAGTGCCAGAAAAAACAATGCCATGCGTCAAAAACAGCTGGCGGAAATCGTTGTTAAATTCGTAGCGGTGCCGATGACGCTCTGAGACTTCGCTTTGGCCATAACATGCGGCCAGCCGCGTGCCGGGTGCCACACGGCAAGGGTAGGCGCCAAGACGCATACTGCCGCCCTTGGGCAGATTACCCTGCTGATCTGGCATCAAATCGATGACGCGATTCTGGCTTTCGGGCGCGAACTCACCGGAATTCGCATCGCGCAAGCCGAGCACATTGCGCGCGAAGGCGATGGCCGCAATTTGAAGCCCAAGGCAAATTCCGAAATAGGGAATTCTATTAACGCGCGCGTACTGCGCCGCCAGTACCATTCCCTCAATGCCACGGTCACCAAACCCCCCTGGGACCAAGATACCGTCGACACCGCCCAGCATACCTGTAATGTTTTCCTCTGTGAGCTGTTCGCTGTCGATCCAATCGATTTCGACCTTCAAACCATTTTCCCAGCCGCCGTGTTTTAAGGCCTCGATGACCGAAAGATAGCTGTCGTGCAACTTTACGTACTTGCCGACTAATGCGATGCGCACCTCCTTTTCGCAGGCCTGGATGCGCTCTAGCATACCTTCCCAATCCGAAAGGTCGGGCGAATGTTTTTCTAAGAGCCCCAGCTTTCTCAGCACAACGCGGCAAAGCCCGGCTTTTTCTAGCATCAGCGGCGCCTCATAAAGCACCGGCACCGTCCGGTTCTCAATGACGCAGTCGGGTTCGACGTTGCAAAACAGCGCGATTTTGTTGCGCACCGAATCCTCCAACGGGCGGTCGCACCGGGCGATAATTAAATCCGGAAAAATTCCGAAGGATTGGAGTTCCCGCACTGAATGTTGGGTCGGCTTGGATTTGTGTTCGCCGGAAGACTCGAGGTAAGGAACCAACGTCACATGCAAAAACAGGCAGTTTTCTTTACCGACCTGCCGCGCCACCTGGCGGATGGCCTCTAAGTAGGGCTGAGATTCGATGTCGCCCGTCGTGCCGCCGATTTCAGTGATGACGATTTCAGCCCCAGTTTTTTCCTGAACCGAAAACAGGAAGGACTTGATTTCATTCGTGATGTGGGGGATGACCTGCACGGTCTCGCCCAGGTATTCGCCCCGGCGTTCTTTTGAAAGGACATTCCAATAGACCTTTCCCGTCGTCAGATTGGAGTACTGATTGAGATCCTCATCGATGAAACGCTCGTAATGCCCGAGATCGAGATCGGTCTCTGCCCCGTCTTCAGTGACAAAAACCTCTCCATGCTGGTAAGGGCTCATGGTGCCAGGGTCAACATTGATATAAGGATCGAGTTTTTGGGCCGCAACCTTAAAGCCACGGGCCTTGAGCAGACGCCCGAGCGACGCCGCCGTAATGCCCTTTCCGAGCCCCGATACCACACCGCCGGTCACAAAAATAAACTTTTTCATACCGTCACCTCTCCAGTAAATACCGTTTCAGCCGGGCCGGTCATCCAGACTCGTCCGTCTTTTTCTTCAATCAGTAGCGTTCCGCCCTTCAACTGAACCTCAACAGGCTTTGCCGGGTCGCAAAATCCCCGCCGCAAAGCCGCCACGGCGCTGGCGCAGGCCCCGGTTCCACAGGCCAGCGTTTCGCCGCTCCCGCGTTCAAAGACCCGCATTTGAAGCCTGTTTCCAGCCTTCCAGCGCACGAATTCGATGTTAACCCCCTCAGGGAACAGCCCTGATGCGGCAAAGTCAGCGGCAATGGCGGAGATATCAAGGGCGTCGGGGTCGTCGCAAAAGATAACGCAATGCGGATTTCCCATCGAGACGCAGGTGATTTCATAGAGTTGCGAACCGACCTGCACCGGTCGGCCGATGACGGCATCACCGTCAAGTCGCACCGGAATGGCCAATGGATCGAGCAGAGCAGGTCCCATATCGACCGTAACCGATTGCACAAGGCCGCCTTCTAACGCCAGTTTCAAGGTTTTGATGCCGCTTAAGGTCTCGACCGAGACCTCCCGCCTTGACACATGCCCTGACTCATAAAGATATTTGCCGACGCAACGCACCCCATTGCCGCACATTTTGCCCTCGCTTCCGTCGGCATTGAAGATCCGCATTTTTGCGTCGGCCACATTCGAAGGCTCAATGAGAATGACGCCGTCCGCCCCAATTCCGAAATGCGGCTTTGAAAGGCGTTTGCTCAACCCACCCGGGTCGGCGACGGCCGTAGAAAAACAGTCGATGTAGATGTAATCATTGCCGCACCCCTGCATTTTTGTAAAGGAATAGGTCATAATTTTCCACCCTTTCTAAAACAAAAGGCGCCAATGCCCTCCGGGACCCGGAACGCATTGACGCCTTTGTCAATTTCCTTGTTTTAAACAGAATTGTATAAACAGTATGTACCGATTTTCAATATAAATTATACTATGTTAGTCACCCAAATGATATATCCTGGCGGAAGAAGCTTTGCACCAACGCACTACCTGCTTATGGATCCAGATATGACTGCAAAATGTGCTCGGCGACCTCTAGCTTTGTAAGCCGGTTGTCCATGGCCTGCTTTTCGATGTGCTTGTGGGCCTCCTGCTCGCTCATCCGCTCATACTGGATCAGAATACACTTGGCCTTATCGACAATGCGGATCTCTTTCATTTTTTGTTGGAGCCGCTCGGTCTGCGGACTGACCTGGCAGAGCCGGCGATGCACGGCCAACATCAAGGTGACTGCCTGATTGAATAGAGCTCGCCCCATCGTGGGCGTAAAGACGAAAACCCCTTCGTCGAGCACCTTTTGCGGCACATCGCTGTACGCTTGAGGTCGCACGACAAGAATTACCCCAGATGTTGTCCCGGCCGCCATTTTGGCAAGATCCCATCCTTTGGAATCCGAAAGTGGAGACAAGATGAGCACCAGTGCATAACTTTTGGCTTGAAGCATACGCCAAGCATCGCGGCTGGTTGTGGCCCGGCATACCGAGAGCATCGGATGCGCCGCCAGCAAAGCCGCAAACGAATCTGCGCTTTTCTGACTGCTCGAGACCAGTAACACCTGTTCCATCCTGTCGCCCCCTTTCTGCCAAATGATCTGTTAAAGCACCTGGAACAGTCGGCCCAATTCGTATGCGCGCTGGTCGGCCGCCGCCTTATAAGCCGCGACCGTTGCCTTTCGGTCTGCAAAATAGGCCTGGCGCAGTTGGCTCGGAAGCACCCGCGCGACAAATTCACTCTGCTCGGCCAGCGTTAGCGCCGCCTCGAGCGTAGCAGGGAGAGACGCTTTATCCCGCTCACCGTGATCTTCGCAAGGCGGGGGCAACGCTAGCCCCGCCTCAATTCCATCCAGCCCTGCCTGCAAAAGGAGTGCAAAGACCAGATAAGGATTGCACGACGGATCGCCGGAACGCAATTCCATGCGGTTATATTCTCCTTGCGACGCCGGAATGCGGATGAGCTCCGCCCGATTTTGCCGCGACCAATCGACATACCGCGGCGCCTCGCACTGACCAAGGCGCGCATACGAATTGGTCGTCGGGTTCAAAAAGGCCGTAATTTCAGCGACACGCTGGAGAATCCCGGCGACAAAGCTCTCGGCGCAAGCATTGTGCTCCTTGCCGGTGCGAAAGAGGTTTTTGCCTCCCTGCGAAAGGGAAAGGTTAATGTGCAATCCATTCCCACTCTCGTTTGGCAACGGTTTTGGCATGAATGAAGCATGCAGGCCGTTCTGGGTAGCAATGGTCTTGACAACGGTTTTAAAGGTGAGGTAATTGTCGGCCGCCGACAAGGCATCGGAATATCGGAAATCGACCTCATTTTGCCCCGGGCCCTGCTCATGATGACTAGCTTCGGGCCGCAGATCCATCTCTTCCAATGTCAGGCAAATTCCCCGACGGATATCTTCTCCCTTGTCGAGCGGGGCGATATCACCGTACCCTGCGCGGTCATAGGGTTCCAAGGTTGGCGCTCCCGCCGCGTCGGTTTTGAATAGATAAAACTCGCATTCTGTGCCGATGTTGCAGATAAATCCCATCTCAGCGCACCGCGCTACCGCATCGCGCAGGATCTTGCGGCTGTCGCAAGCGTAAGGCGTACCGTCAGGATGCCTAATATCGCAAAACATCCGCATGACCTGCTCATGGCTCGGCCGCCAGGGCAGGATTGAAACCGTCGAACAGTCAGGCACCAGCACCAGGTCGGGGGTATCATTTGCCCCCAGCCCCCGCACAGCCGCGGCATCAAAGGAAATGCCCGATGAAAACGCACGCGTCAATTCGCTGGCCATGATGGCGATGTTTTTTTGCACACCAAACAAATCGCAAAAGGCCAGCCGAATGAACTTTACGTCATTTTCCCGCACCGATTCGAGTAATTCGGCAACCATTTCATTCATATAACCGCTTTCCTTTCTCGGTTCGCCGCCGTAGCGGCTTCGTTTTATTCTCAAACAAAGGCACCTTGTTATCAGGGCCGGTCGATCGGGTATTAAGTACTACCAGTAGCAAGGACCTATTCAAAACTTCGTCCGAGGTACAGGCTACTTTTTTCATATTGTAACACAGAATTTTCATTTTGCCTACTATTTAGCAAAAAGTATAGAGCTGTTTATATGGATTGGCCGTATTGGGCGTTATAACCCAAAATGGCACCCCCGCAAGACTTTCACACGCAACGTCAAACAATGCGCAATAATCGGCCACGGGCCTTTCAATGAGCCGCATGTCTGTAGCCTCGGCCTGTCGGAGCAACAGTTGATCGCCGACCACAGGCGGGCAGTTGGTGCGCAGATAGATTGCCCCGCCGTGCATGCCGACGCCGCAAAAATGGTTGACCACCGGGCCTCCCTCAAAGCCGCGCCCCAATACAAGAATAACGCCTCCAGCCTGATATTCGCCGAGAAAACTACCGGCTCTTCCACCGATGACGATCAGCGGCTGTTTGTCGGCATAGGCCTTCATGTGAATGCCGGCGCGGTAACCGGCTGAATCTCGCACAAAAATACTTCCGCCTCGCATGGCGTAGCCAAGGGCGTCGCCCGCTATGCCATGGACGACGATCCGTCCGGCGTTCATGGTGTCGCCCACCGCCTCCTGTACGTTTCCAAAGACCGTGACCTCGCCACCATCGAGATAGGCGCCAAGCGCATTACCCGGCGTGCCGTAAATCTGGACGTGCCCGCTGGATAAACCGTCGGCTAAATAACGTTGCCCGCAACAGTTTTTGACGATTACATCTTCCTTTGCTTCGTTCAGCGCTTGGCCGAGCCGGTCAAAGGGTAAGGTATTCGCATCAAGAAGCATATTCGCTCCCTCCTTTACTGCCCAGCGTGTTTGATGCCGAGCACAGATAATTCTGTTTCATTGAGGCCGAGTCCCCGCAACATCAGCCGGTTTCCGCACAAAGCCTCGATCGAGTTGATCCCCATGCCGCCCATCATCTCTTTGATTTCGTGCGTCCAGGCAGTGATGAGGTGGATGAGCCTCTGCGCACCGGCCGCGGGATCCAGCCGCTTTGTCAGCTCAGGGCGTTGGGTTGCAATTCCCCAATTGCAATTGCCGGTCTGGCAGGAACGGCAGAGGTGGCAACCGAGCGCCAATAGTGCGGCCGTACCGATCGAGACGGCGTCGGCCCCCAAAGCGATGGCTTTGACAACATCAGCGCTTGAACGTATACTCCCGCTGGCAATGAGCGAAACCTCGCCCCGAATGCCCTCTTCGCGAAGCCTTGTATCGACGGCCGCCAACGCAAGTTCAATGGGAATTCCGACATTATCTCGTATACAGGTCGGCGCCGCACCAGTTCCGCCGCGATAGCCGTCGATGGTGATGATGTCGGCCCCGCTTCGCGCGATGCCGCTTGCGATGGCGGCAATATTGTGCACCGCCGCGATTTTGACGAGAATCGGCTTTTTCCCACCGGTCGCGCTCTTGAGCGAATCGATGAGTTGCCGCAGGTCCTCAATGGAATAAATATCGTGGTGGGGCGCTGGCGAGATGGCGTCGCTCCCCTCTGGGATCATGCGGGTGCGCGAAACGTCGCCGACGATTTTGCTCCCCGGCAGATGCCCGCCGATTCCCGGCTTGGCGCCCTGCCCCATTTTGATTTCAATGGCCGCACCGGCATTCAAATATCCTTTATGAACGCCAAAGCGACCGGAGGCCACCTGCACGATTGTGTGCTCGCCGTATTCGTAAAAGTCCTTGTGTAGTCCGCCTTCTCCTGTATTGTAGTAGGTGCCGAGTGCCTGCGCCGCCTCGGCCAGCGCTTTGTGGGCATTCAGGCTGATCGAGCCGTAGCTCATAGCCGAAAAAAGGATAGGTGTCGACAAGGTCAAACCCGGCGTAAGATTGGGGCGGATGTCGCCGTTCTCGTCCCGCTCGATTCGATTCGGTTTTTTGCCGAGATGCGTCCGCGTCTCCATCGGCTCGCGAAGCGGATCGATCGAGGGGTTGGTGACCTGAGAGGCGTTTAATAAGATGTGATCGAAGTAAACCTTACCCCCGCCCGGATTGCCCATAGAAGAAAGCAGGACACCGCCGGTATCGGCCTGACGGTAGATGTTGAGAATTTGGTCGGACGACCAGTTCGCATTGCTACGAAAGGCCGGCTCGTTGCGTTCGATCCGCAAGGCTCGTGTCGGGCAAAAAGCCACGCAACGGTGGCAGTTGACGCACTTATCCTCGTCGGCTACCATGGCGCCGGTTTTTTCTGAGAATCGGTGCACCCCATTGGCGCACTGCACTTCGCAGGCCCGGCAGTTTGTGCACTTCGCCGGGTCCCGCAAGACCTGATAGGCCGGATAATCATTTAGCCGCGGCATACCGCTTCCTCCTTCTGCGTTTCTAACCGGACGACCACTGCTTCGCCTCCGCGCGGCGCCCAAACGCGGTCGAGCTCAGGCTCGATGGTACGGATGGCGCTCTCCTCGCTGGCTACATAAAAGCAATCGCCCTTTTCGGCCGCCACCATCGACCGGAGCTTGAGCCTATCGTTTAAGGCCATCAAGCCGCCCTCAAAGCCGACAAGGATCGAAAACGGCCCTGTGATGAGGGCGCTTGAAAAGGCGGTCCGCAGATAGGAAAGGCGTTCGCGCTCCTTTGGCGCCAGTCTCTCGATGGTACTCCAAAACGGCGCGGCCACAACATTTGCGGCCTCTTCGATCCGCAGGCCTTGCTTGCGCGTGAGATAATCAAACAGATAGGCAATGACCTCCGTATCGGTTAACAAATTGCACTTGTAGCCAAACATCTCGACAAAACGTCGATTTGTGTCGTAAGAAGAAATTTCGCCGTTGTGCACGACCGAAAGGTCGAGTAACGCAAAGGGATGCGCGCCGCCCCACCAGCCCGGCGTATTAGTCGGATAGCGGCCATGGGCCGTCCAACAATATCCCTCATATTCCTCGAGCCGATAAAATTCGCCGACCTCCTCTGGGTATCCAACAGCTTTGAAGACACCCATATTTTTGCCGCTCGAAAAAACATAGGCACCCTGCATTTCACTATTGATGCGGATGACGCATTTTGCAACGTACTCCCGTTCGTTGAGTTGACTGTCGGCCAGCTTATGGGGCAAGGGCGTCACAAAATACCGCCAGATAAGCGGCGCATCGACTATGCCGGCGACCTGGCGCGTTGGGATTTTTGAGAGGTTGACAATGTCGAAATGCCGCTCCAGAAAGGCCTCACAGTCTTTTTTTGCCGTCGCATCCTCATAAAACAAATGGAACGCATAATCGTTTTTATATTCAGGATAGATCCCATAGCCGGCAAAACCGCCCCCTAAGCCGTTGCTCCGGTCATGCATCAGCGCGATGGAGCGGACGATGCGTTCGCCGTTTATGGGTCTGCCCGCCTTTGAAAAGATTCCTGAAATAGCGCAACCCGATGGAATCCGAACCTGGCCTTCCAACATTACATTTCACACTCCTAATAAACAAATAAAAAAGGTGCTCGCCTTAAGATCCATTGCCAGACATGGCAACAAATCTCAAGACGAACACCTTTGTTCTATCCGTTTCAAGTATAGCACACTGACTTTTCGCCGTCAATCCCCTTTTCGTTTTCAAAAGGCGCTAAATCTATTACGAATAATCAGCCAGAGCGTTGTGCAGTTTTCCTAAAATTCAAAATTTGCCGAAAAAAGGATTGACAAAGCGCGATGGCCTTACTATAATGGGATCATAAACAGCAAAGGCGCTGCGAGCAATCGCGGCGCCTTTGTTTTTTGCAGAAAGGATGATGCAGGATGGAAGACAGAACCACCAATAAACGTAGCGAATCAATTCCCGAACTCTTTGGTAGTCACGTATTCAATGACCGCGTCATGAAAGAGCGCCTGCCAAAAGAAACCTATCGGGCACTCAAGCGCACCTCGGAACTCGGTAAGCACCTGGACCGTAGTATTGCCGACGTCGTGGCAAATGCCATGAAGGATTGGGCAGTCGAGTTGGGGGCTACCCATTTTACCCACTGGTTCCAACCCATGACCGGAATCACGGCGGAAAAGCATGACAGCTTTCTCCAACCAGAGGGTGACAGTGCCGTCATCATGTCCTTTAGCGGCAAGGAACTGGTAAAGGGAGAACCCGATGCCTCAAGTTTCCCTTCCGGTGGTCTGCGCGCCACTTTTGAAGCGCGCGGCTATACCGCTTGGGATCCTTCCTCCTATGCGTTTATTAAGGATAATACTTTATGCATTCCAACCGTGTTTTGTTCTTATGGCGGTGAGGCCCTCGATAAAAAAAGCCCATTGTTGCGTTCGATGGAGGTCATCAACAAACAGGCGTTGCGCATCCTCCGTTTGTTTGGCAATACCGACGTCACCCGCGTGACCACAACGGTCGGACCGGAACAGGAATATTTCCTCATTGATGAGGCGCTCTGGCGCCAGCGCGAAGACCTTGTGCTCTGCGGCCGCACCCTTTTTGGCGCAAAGCCACCAAAAGGGCAAGAGCTCGAAGACCATTATTTCGGCGCCATCAAACCGCAAGTCCAGGCCTTTATGCAGGATCTGGACCGAGAACTATGGAAGCTGGGCATCTTTGCAAAAACCGAGCATAATGAAGTTGCACCCGCCCAGCACGAGTTGGCGCCAGTCTTCACCAATTCCAACATGGCGACCGATCACAATCAGCTGACTATGGAGGTCATGAAAAAGGTGGCCGCCCGGCACTCGCTGGCCTGCCTGCTCCACGAAAAACCATTTGACGGCATCAACGGAAGCGGCAAGCACAATAACTGGTCGATCTCGACCAATACCGGCGTCAATCTATTGGAGCCGGGCGACACGCCGCGAGAAAACGCCCAGTTTTTGCTATTCCTCTGCGCTGTCATCAAGGCCGTCGACGAATATCAGGATCTGCTGAGGGTCTCAGTCGCCTCGGCCGGCAATGACCACCGCTTAGGTGCCAATGAGGCGCCTCCTGCCATCGTCTCGATGTTTTTGGGCGATGAATTGACCGAAATCCTCGAATCCATCGAGGCTGGTACGGCCTACGAACAGAAATCCGCCGAAGAGTTGCGGATCGGAGTGCACATTTTGCCCCGTTTTCCAAAAGACACGACCGACCGCAACCGCACCTCTCCCTTTGCATTTACCGGCAACAAATTTGAATTTCGGATGTTGGGGTCCGACCTCTCGATTGCAGGGCCGAACATTGTGCTCAACACCATTGTAGCCGAGGCATTATCGGAATTTGCCGATGTCCTCGAACAGGCTGAGTCCTTTCAGGATACACTCGATAAACTCATCCGCACGACCATCTCCAAGCATAAACGCATCATCTTCAACGGAGACGGATATTCGAGCGAATGGGAGGCCGAAGCAGAGCGCCGCGGGCTTTTAAACTTGCGGACAACACCCGATGCCCTGCCGTATTTTATCGCCGAAAAAAATATAGCGCTTTTTACAAAACACAAGATTTTTACAACGGCCGAACTGAAATCCCGCTATGAAATCCTGCTCGAAACATATTTCAAAAAGCGCCGCATCGAAGCGCTCACAATGGTCGAGATGGCAAAAAGGCAGATACTGCCGGCCGCAACCAAATATGCCGCGACTTTGACAGAAGCGGCACTTCAAAAGCAACAGCTCTCCCCCGCCGTCGCGGCCGAGTATGAACTTTTAACTGTCACCGAGCTCAGTCAACTGACCGCCCAACTCAGCCAACGGGTCGCGCAATTGGATGCACACATCAAAAAGGCAGACGGCCTAGGCGACATTGCCACGCAAGCTAACTACTGCAAAGACCAATTGCTTGCAGATATGCAAGCCGTACGGGAGAGCGCCGACGCGCTTGAGGCAATGACCGATTCAGCTTATTGGCCCTTCCCGACTTACGTGGACCTGCTGTACCGCAACTAGTTTGAATTTCAGAAAATAAAAACGGGCGCCGTTAAAAAATTGGCGTCCGTTTTTAATGCATTATTTGCCCTCAAATAAAGCTAGCGTGCAGAAAATTCAGGGCTCGCTTAAACGTAGCAAAGCTTCAAGCTTTGGGTACAATCGCCCCAATCGCCTGCAGGCCCTGACACAATGCCTCGTAATCGACCTGGCGCACTGAAACACCTTGCTTTGCCGCCAGCGCCGCGGCCACCCCTGCCGCCTGCCCCGTGGCCATGCAGGGCGCCTGCACCCTTGTTGCACTATTGCAGTCGGTGTCACCGGCTATGCACCGACCGGCCGCTAGAATTCGAGAAGCACCTTTTGGGACCAGTGCACCATAGGGAATCGTTGGAATAATGCCGGGTTCCAGAAACCGTTGTTTGATGCCGGTAGGCTGATGTAAATCGATCGGATAAAAGCAGTAGCAAACCGCATCGGAATAACGTGTCCCCTGCAAATAGGCTTCTGCCGTCATTTCGATCTCACCTGCAATGCGCACCGTTTCTCGCACACCACAGGTGTCGGCAAAAGAAATTACCTGCAACTGCTCCAAACCAGGGAAGGTGCGAAAGACTGAAATGATCTTCATCAATTTTGCGCGTGCACGGCGCTCGAGCTCGCTCCGACCTTCTGCTGTTTGGGCGCCCTCGGCCGAAACATGCATCGATATGCGGCGGGCAATGAGCTGATCATAGGCTCTCCTGCCTTGGAAATCCTCAGCCGAAAGTCGGCCGTCCGCCATAGCCTTATGCACAAAAGACTCAACTGCCTCCTGTGTCAAACAGGCCGAATCATAGCCGCCGAGATCGTGGATCAGCGTTGCTGGTTGTAGCGAATCGCTGACAAAATAGTCGTACCCTAGCATGCGAACGGCAACGGCATCACCCGATGCATCAATCACGATTTTTACGCGGTATTCGAGGGAGCCTTCTTGATCGACCAGCCAGACATGAACGCCCTCAGGTCTCTCCTCCAATGATGAAAGCACGGTATGCAACCGTACTTCTGTTCCGCTTTGAGCGCACATCTCATCCAGTACGCAGGCATAGATAAACCGATCCACTAAGATCTGTTCATGCCAGTGCCGTTCTGGCTGAAATGCAATTTTCGGCAACTTGGCGCCACCGTACGCCACTGTACGCTCAATCGATTCCCAACAAGGCCCAGCGATTATCTGCTCGCCCCAGGCAAAAAACAAGCCAGGGAAATTAACATGGGCCGCTACCGCTGTGCCACCCAAAACGCCATTTTTCTCGATGAGCACTGTCTTTGCGCCGCTTTTCGCGGCGCAAATTGCGGCAAACACACCAGCTGTGCCCCCTCCAATCACCATTACGTCAGCTTCTCTTTGCCCGCGGCCATTCGAACAGATCTTTTTCATTCGGCGCACCTCCAAAACTAAAATTCCGGAAAAATTGGGAGCTTCTCGGTCTAGAAAAGCTCCCTTTCTCTTTCAAGTTTAATGCCCCAGGATATCCTTTCGCCTTGCATGCTACCAAACTTGGTTGATAGTCGTTTTGCGGCGGGAGTCAAATGTATCGGGATTTTGGACATTGAGTGAAATGTCATTGATGCTGACGACGGTATCATTGATCCAACCTGCAATGCATTGGTCGGTCCCAACTTGCCAATATATATTCTCATAAACTGGTTGGCCATCTTCGAGTCGGACAAGCTCTCCACGCACTGCCGTACCAAGATTGTTTTGCACCCGATACATTTTTAAGGTATAAGTTCCATTGGGCGACATCGAGGAATACAAAAACTCCCCCTGCGGCAAATCGCGCATACTATAAAAAAAAGAATCGTAAATAAGGCCAGCCGTGTTAAACAGCCAAACAAAAAAAGTCACGATGCATAAGACGCTGGCCGCCTTTTTAAACTTCATCATAGTGCGCCTCTATTAAAACTGCGTACGGAAGGTCGGGAAATAAGTGCCCTCCAGCTGTTTAATCTTCTGATTATAGTGAAAGATGCAGTAGCGGCAATGCACGCAGTAGGACGCCAGGAAAAATGGGACGGCATAAAGAAGAGGGACGCCGCACAAAAGGGTCAAAAATGCCCAACCCACAAAGCCGAACAAAAGGCCGACAAAACTGCCCAATGATTGTTTCGCGACCATTGTTGAGAGATGCGCGGCTTCCATTGGTAACATTTCTTCGTTGGCAATCAGAAACAAGGGCGCCAAGTAATACCGAAACAAGATGACACAAAGCGCTAACACACCAACAACGATTAAAACATAGGAGAGCATCCGAAGCGCCGACACCCAGTAGGGAATGGAAGTATCGAGGCGATTATAAAGAGATGGGCCCGAAAGATAATGGGTGATAGCGCCAGGCAACAGTAAGAAAAAGCCATAAAGTAAGGTTTTGCCAGCCAAAAGCAAGATCAGCTTTAAGCTGCGCCAATAGCTCTTGCGGCCTGAAAAATAATAAAAAATGCTCCCGATCTCTGTTTGAGCGCCGCCTGTAGTTCGCCAGAACCAACGAACCGCCCCATAGGAAAGCGGACATAGAATCATTAGGCTCCAGGCGAGCGAAAAGAAGATAAACAACCAATTCCCCACGACCGAACCCAGTAACAACTGAAAAATTTGAGTCAGATATACCCCTGACAGCATCGCGATCAAACAGATGACACTGACTGCGATGGCCTGCGGCCAGTGGCCGCGAAGTGAAACCCGCGCCGTGTGTTTGACTGCGTCATTTCCTGGAAACATTTGCGCTTCTTCCTTTCTATCGCCCAAAGGCCTTTCTGCATTACGGTGCCGACGCAAAACGAAGCCGAGTTGATTGCTCGTTGGCTTTGCACGAGGGAATACCGCGTGAAGCCTGAAAATTAAATTGACAACAGCTCGCCTGCGCAGAACCGTTCACTACACTGCAGACAAAATGATGATTGGTGAAATGCCGCCTGCACTGAAAGCTACACGTCTGAGTGCCAAAACGCTAACTCGAACCGACCTGCACTTTAAAAAACTGCATCTGAAGTTTCGAATCGTTCATTATTGGCAGGTGCGCGATGGCGCCCCGATTTCGGCAACTACGCCTTTTGTGCACATAGCCCTAGACCAACGCACGACGGAACATAATCACCGGTTTGCTTAAGATTAAAATTAGTATACCAGATTCCGCAAAAAAGTGCAATCTAGGCAAGCTTTTGAAGTTTTGCAAAATTTGACATCAATTTTTTTGTACCGACTCGGTCGAAGGCGATTTCTAACAGTGTATCGCCACCCATCGGCGTGATCGACAACACAAGACCTTCACCGAAGGTCTTATGTTGAACCCGTTCGCCTACTGCGTAAGTTTCGGAGTTTTTCACCGCACCGGTCAAGTCAGCTTTTTTGGTATCGATATTTCTTTCCATGGCATATCCCTTGCGATAAATCGAATCGGAATTTGCGCCGTAGCGTCCTGAATTCGCACTACCGGAAGAATAATAACTGGCCGCATATCCGCTTGCGTAGCCCTTTGCCGCAGAACCATATCGCGCCTGCGGGCCATTCAACAACGCATCGGCCAACAAATCGCTCACCTGGCCCTCATAATGGCAAAGCGTTTCGGGGATTTCCTTTAAAAATCTGGAGGGACGGTTGCGGCCGGTTGAGCCATAGAGCATTCGGGTATAGGCGTTTGTAATATAAAGCCGCCGTTTAGCCCGTGTGATGGCGACATAAGCCAGGCGCCGCTCCTCCTCCAGTTCCGCTTCGCCGCCAAAAATGCATTGATTGGAGGGGAAAACCCCATCTTCCATGCCGACGAGATATACCTGGTCGAATTCCAGCCCCTTGGCCGAGTGGATGGTCATCAAAACAACGGCGTCGCTTTCAGCGTCATAATTGTCAATGTCGCTAAAGAGCGCTATTTCCTCCAAAAATCCCGACAGCGTCGGATCATCGTTTTCTTTTTCGTAATTCAGGATTGTTGAGGAAAGCTCGTTGACGTTGTCAATCCGGTCCTCGGCGTCCTTGCCCTCGGCCTGAAGCGCCGCCATATAACCGGTGCGGTCAAGGGTGTATTCTAGGAGTTCGTGGATCGAGCAGGTTTCGGATAGTTCCATCAAGCCCTCGATCATCTGGCAAAATTCCTTCATTTTGCCAGCGGCGCGGGAAAGCGCCGGATAATCTTCGGCATGGGCCAGTACTTCAAAAAGCGATTTCCCAAGTTGACCGGCGATTTCACTCGCCTTTGCCATGCTGGTCTCCCCAATGCCACGCTTCGGCTCATTGATAATTCTACGGAGCCGGACCGCATCGGCAGGATTGTTGATGACGCTTAAATAGGATAAGGCATCCTTGACCTCTTTGCGCTCAAAGAAGCGGAACCCGCCGATGATGCGATAAGGAATCCCACTGCGAACAAAGACATTTTCGAGCGCGTTCGATTGGGCATTCATGCGGTAAAGCACTGCATGATCCGAAAACTTCCCGCCGGTGCGAACCGCCTCCAGGATGGTATCTGCAACAAAACGGGCCTCCAGTTGTTCGTCAGATGCCGTAAAAACCTCGATTTTGTCACCAACGCCGTTCCTAGTCCAAAGCGATTTTCCCTTGCGGCCCTTATTGTGCGCAATGACAGCGTTAGCGGCGTCAAGGATGGTGGAGGTAGAACGATAGTTCTGCTCAAGGCGGATGACCTGCGCGTCGGGGTATTCGGTCTCAAAGCTCAGAATATTCTCGATGGTCGCGCCGCGGAAGCGGTAAATGCTCTGATCGTCGTCGCCAACAACGCAAATATTGCGATATTTTTGCGCCAGGAGTTGGACGAATTTGTACTGCGCATGGTTGGTATCCTGGTATTCATCCACCATAATATAGCGAAAATGCTCCTGGTAGTACTCGAGAACATCCTCATTGTTTTCAAGCAGATCGACAGTTTTTGCAATCATATCGTCAAAATCCATGGCATCAGACTGCTCAAGCCTGGCCTGATACCGGATATATGCTTCGGCAATCTTTTTGCGGCGAAAATCTTCGCCCGCACGGGCCGCATACTCGGCGGGGGAAATGAGCTGATCCTTCGCGTGGCTGATTTCATTTAAAACAGAGCGGTGCGGCAAGATTTTTTCATCGATTTCCAACTCTTTTAAAACTTGTTTCATGAGGCGACGCTGGTCGTCGGCGTCGTAAATCGTAAAATGGGAAGTGTACCCCAGGCGGTCGCTAAACCGCCGCAAAATTCGCCCGCACACCGAATGAAACGTACCGGCCCAGATGTCCCCGGCCGTTTCTCCTAGCATGGCGCCAATGCGGTCTTTGAGCTCTCCCGCGGCTTTGTTGGTAAAGGTGATAGCTAAGATTTCCCAAGGCCGCGGCGGATAAAGCGAA
>CASFAP010000138.1 GCA_949292695.1 uncultured Eubacteriales bacterium
CGGAAATCCCCGCCGAGCTTATCAATTTCGTCTAGCAAAATCAGCGGATTGCTACTGCCTGCCTGTTCGACTGCCTGCAAAATTTTGCCTGGCATTGCGCCGACATAGGTCCGCCGGTGGCCGCGGATTTCGGCTTCATCATGGACTCCGCCCAACGAAATGCGGGCAAATTTCCGCCCCATGCATTCCGCAATCGAGCGGGCAATCGAAGTCTTTCCCACGCCAGGAGGCCCCACAAGGCAGATGATCTGGCCGGAAATTTTAGGCGCTAACGCATAGACCGCCAGCATCTCGAGGATGCGCTCTTTGACTGGTTTCATCCCATAAAAATCACGATCTAAGATCTTTTCAGCTTTGCTTAAATCGATTTTTGATGTTGTATAAACGTTCCAAGGCAAGGCAAGGCAGGTGTCCAGATAACCCCGAACCACGGTGCCCTCATGCGAGCCCTGCGGCATTTTAGCCAGCTTATTGACCTCATCATACAGTTTTTGCTTGATCTCTTCCGGTGCATTTAGGGCATCGATTTTCGAGAGGTATTCCTCAATTTCATCCTCGCCCTCGTTTTCACCGTAAAGCTCTGTATTGATGGCGCGCAACTGCTCGCGGAGATAATATTCCCGCTGGTTCTCATCCATCTGGACTTTGACCTTTTCGCCGATCTGCTTATCCAGCTCCAAAATCTGAATTTCACGCTCCAGCATCTGCAAAACAGCCTTCGCGCGCGCAATAGGCCCGAGCTCTTCCAAAATGAACTGCTTATCGTCGGGCGGGACCGGAATGCTTGATGTGATAAAGTCGGCAAGATACCCTGGGTCCTCACTCGAAGCGACATTTAAAGCAATGTCAGGTGCGATTTGGGTCGACACTTCACTATAATGTTCAAACGAGGCGCGCAGACGGCGCACAAGCGTTTCGCGGTATAAGGCGCGCACCCGAGGCACTTTATCGATGCAACGCTCGACAAGCGCCGTAAAATAGGGGGCGGTATTGATGAGCGCATCGCATTTCGCGCGATATTGACCCTCAACTAAAATGCGAACATTCTGATCCGGCAAACGCAATATCTGCCGTATTTTGGCAACAGTACCGATTTCATACAAATCTTCTGCGCCAGGCTCGTCCTCACGGATGTTGCGTTGCGAAATTAAAAAAATCGTCTGATCCCGCTCCATTGCGCGATTGATCGCGGCAATAGATTTCGGGCGGGAAACATCAAAATGGACCATTGTATTTGGAAATACAACGAGACCGCGAAGTGCCAGAAGCGGCAGAATCTGCGGCTGGTTGTCGATCGAATTTGGCATATGTAAATTCCTCCACAGGCTTTTAGACTTTGATTTGGGGCAAAAATACCCATGAAAAATATTATACATCAAAATGTCAAGAAACGCAATCTTCTGTTGCTATTTGCTTCAATCGAAGTTATACTATGGGTAGAAATAATTACATGACTGCAATCAGAAAGGATGGAACCGATGAAAAAATATGGACTCCCGGCCATTATCACGATCCTGTTCGGCGCAATTTATTACTACTTTGCACTGCCGCCAATCCACATCAAAGCGAGTGAATTCTGGCTTTACCTTCTGTTGCTTGTCGCTGTTTATTTTCTGAGTTTTTTCTTATTCCATGGCAAGCTGAAAATTAGCCTTTCTAGGGATAAGGGTTTTAATTTTTTTATCACAGAAGGAAAAAAGCATACTGGAAGGTTCAAATCGAAGCGTTTTAAATGGACGGTAGGGATCGTCGCCGCCATTGTCTTGATCGCAGTTGCGGCGATCTATGTCACTTCTTCAAAGCTTTTTAACGCCTCAAAGTATCAGCAGATGCTTACTGTAAAAGAGAGCGAGTTCCAAGACGACATCGCCGAATTGCCGCTTTCGCAGATTCCGGTCGTCGACCGGGATTCGGCCATGCGCCTGGGTAGCCGAAAAATCGGTGAAGTCGTCGAGCTGGTATCCCAGTTCAGCGTCTCAGATTATTATACGCAAATCAATTTCAAACAAAAACCGGTGCGGGTCTCTCCCCTGGCCTACGCCGATATTCTCAAATGGTTTGTCAACCGGGACGAAGGAATTCCTTATTATATCCAAATTGATATGGCCAGCCAGTCGACCGATCTTGTTGAACTGGAAGAAGGGATGAAATATACCCCGAGCGAATTTTTCAACCGGGATCTGATGCGGCATGTGCGCTTTGCCTATCCGTTCAAAATGTTTGATGATGAATCCTTTGAAATCGATGACAATGGTCATCCATATTGGGTCGTATCTTACTACGATTACACCATCGGCTTTTTGGGTGGCCGCGATATCACCGGTGTGATTGTGGTTGACGCGGTGACTGGCGAAATGGTCGATTATCCTGTCTCCGAGGTGCCGCAGTGGATCGACTGCGTTTTTAGCGCCGATATTGTGCTTGAACAGGCTAATTATTGGGGCGCTTATCAGAATGGATTCTGGAACTCCATTTTCACACAACGCAACGTCGTAACGACAACGAAGGGGTACAACTACCTCGCCATCAATGACGATGTTTGGGTTTACACCGGCATCACTTCAGTCGTAGACGATGCTTCCAACATCGGATTTATCCTCATCAATATGCGCACGAAAGAAGCCAAGCTCTATTCCATCAATGGTGCCGAGGAGTTTTCTGCAATGCGCTCTGCTGAAGGCATGGTTCAGGAAAAGGCCTATACGGCCACCTTCCCCATTCTTGTAAATGTGGCCGACACTCCTTCCTATTTCATCAGCCTCAAGGATAATGCGGGGCTCGTCAAAGCCTACTCCTTTGTATCGGTCTCCAATTATCAGATCGTTGGTGTGGGCGACACGCTTTCCGATGCCCAGGCCGAATACGTCCGCCTGCTAAAGGAAAATGGATTAATCGAAGTGGAAGAGGAACCGGAGCCGGAGGTGACCGAAACCACTGTCACCGGAACAATCGCCCAAATCAGCGAGGCGGTCGTCGGCGGAAATTCCACCTATTATATCCAACTGACCGGAAATGACACGATCTTTACGGCGGAGATTTCGGTCAGCAAACTGCTCCCCTTCTTAACGGTCGGCGATAACGTCACACTCACCTATCGAGCCGACAATACCGTCAAACAAATCGCATTGCCAGAATAAAATTTAAAACCGGCGGCTAAAATAGCCGCCGGTTTTGTTCAGCCTTCTTTTTTGCAATTGTCCTCGTCCGAATGGAAATGCGCATAGATCTTTGCGGCGACTGGTTTTGTGATACCCTTTACAAGCCCCAGCTCTTTTTCGGTCGCGTCTGCAATCGCCCGCAGGGTCTTAAAATGCCGCAATAATAAGCTCGCGCGGTTTTTGCCGACCCCTTCGATTTCAGTCAGGCCCGTTGCCAAATTCTTTCGGCGACTGCGCTGGTGGTGGTAGCCGATCGCGCACCGGTGAGTCTCCTCCTGGATTGTTGCAATCAAGGTATAGGCCCGCCGGGTCGATTTGATGGCGATATCTCCGCCCTCAGCCGCAATTGCACGGGTTTTATGTTTAGAATCCTTGACCATACCGAAAATGGGAATTTCAAGACCATGTCGCGCAAGAACGGGTAATACAGCCGAAAGCTGGCCTTTTCCGCCATCGAGCAAAATTAGATCAGGTTTGATAGAAAACCAGGGGTCCTCTCCTTTTTTTAATTCCTCGAATCGGCGGTCAAGTACTTCGGCCATCGAGCGGTAATCGTCCTGACCAGAAAAGCCTTTGATTTTGAACTTTTTATAGGCCGCACGGCAGGGCTTGCCATCTCGGAAAACTGTCATGGCCGCCACATTTTCACTGCCGGCCGTGTTGGAAATATCATAGGCTTCAATATAAGACGGCGTCGAAGTAAGCCCTAGTAACCCCGCCAGCTCATCGAGTGCGGCCGTTTCCCGGCCGGTTTGTTGAATGTGGGAGGCAAGATATTCCGCGGCATTGGAACGGCACATTTCGACCAGTTTTAGTTGCTCGCCCCGTTGTGGCAAAACAAGCTCGACTTTGCGGTGCGCCTTACCGCTCAACCAACGCTCCAAAAGTTCCCTGTCGGCCGTTTCCCCATCCAAGGCGATGCGAGGTGGAATTTCACGGTTTTCGGCATAATACCCCTGCAAAAAGTCAGCCCTTGCCTCTGGCTTCGCCGACACGCCGTCGATCAAAAACTGCTCCCGGTCCTGCAACCGCGAATTCCGGAATAGAAAGACCTCAAAGCAGGCCGTCTCACCCGACTGCGCCATGGCGATCACATCCTGCTCCGCATAGGTTGAGGCCAAAACCTTTTGCCGTTGCGAGATCTTTTCGATCGCGGAAATTCTGTCGCGCAATCTTGCGGCCAGCTCAAATTCAAGGTTCTCGG
>CASFAP010000139.1 GCA_949292695.1 uncultured Eubacteriales bacterium
TTTGCCATTGCTTCAAAAGCCAAAGTCAACAGTCCATCGCCGGCCAGCAAGGCGGTCGCCTCTCCAAAAGCCTTATGGCATGAGGGTTTACCGCGACGCATGTCGTCATTGTCCATGCAGGGCAGGTCGTCGTGAATTAAAGAATAGGTATGAATGCATTCGACTGCCGCCGCAAAGGGCAGTGCAAAATTTTTTTGGCCGCCACAAAGTGCGTAAAATTCAAGCAAAACCGTGGGCCGAATTCGTTTGCCTCCCGCAAGTAGGCTATAGCGCATGGCCTCCACGACACTGTGATAGGTGGCCGATTCATATCCTGCAGTGAGCGAATCCAAGATTTCTTCTAATTGGCGGTTGTTTTCTTTCAATATTTCTTTAATCATTCGGCATCTCCTTTTGCCTCTTCTGGCTGAAGCCGCGTAATTTTCTGTTGTGCGGTTTCCAGTTTTTGATTCAGGGCGCGTGTTAATGCGACGCCTTCTTCATAAAGCGCCATAGCTTCTTCCAGCGGCGCGTCTCCCGTTTCTAAAAGTTTCGCAATGGTTTCCAAACGGCTAAGCGCCGCCTCAAAGTTCAACTTGGAATCAGACATTTACGATTCGTTTCCTTTCACTTGATTGATTTCACAATCGGCTAGGCCATCTATGAAACGCAACCGAATTTTGTCGCCAACTGAGATATCCAAAACACTTCGGACAACCTGCGTTCCTTTTTCGGCAATGGAATAACCGCGCCCCAATACACGAAGCGGGCTTAAAGCGTCAAGCGACGCGGCCATTTTTGACAGAGTATGACGCTTGTCCCTCAGCAGTTGGAAATAGGCATGTTGCAATCGATGCTCCGCTTGTGCAAGCCGCAGTTCAATGGGCTCCAACAGGCGGCCTGGATAGGCAAAAAATTGTCGGTTCTGAACCGCGAGTAGACGGCTTTTATAAGCGGAAAGTTGTTTTTGTAGCGACAGCCGCAGTCGGCCTTCGTAGCCTGCGAGCGAGGCTTGCAGTTGCGCCGAATCAGGCGAGGCTAGTTCCGCGGCGGCCGAAGGCGTCGGCGCCCGCAGGTCGGCGACAAAGTCGCAGATGGTAAAGTCTGTCTCATGCCCGACCGCCGAAATGACCGGCACAGGCGAAGCATAGATGGCCCGGGCGAGCGTTTCATCATTGAAAGCCCACAAGTCTTCCGCCGAACCGGCGCCACGGCCTATTAAGATGAGATCGAGATCGGTGCGTTTTGACAGCTGGCGCAAAGCACGCGTCAGCTCAGCCGCCGCGCCGGCGCCTTGAACAAGCACTGGGAAAAGTAAGATTTCAGCGATAGGCCAACGCCGCGCCAGTATCTTCAAAATATCCTGCAAGGCCGCGCCGGTCTCAGAGGTGACGACGGCGATTTTTTCCGGATAGGGTGGCAACGGCCGTTTGTGCATCGGGCTAAATAACCCCTCGGCCTCGAGTTTTTGCTTAAGCGCTTCAAAGGCGGCCGCCAGGCTACCTGCGCCGTCAGGCTTTAGGTCTTCGACATAGAACTGATATTGCCCGTCCTTTTCATAAAGGGATATGCGACCGCGGCAAACAACCCGCATCCCCTCCCGGGGCAAAAAGGTGAGCCGCATCGCATTGCCGCGGAACATGACCGCCCGCACAAGGGCGCCGTCATCCTTGAGAGAAAAATAAAGGTGCCCGCTTCCATAGTGGTTTTTAAAGTTTGAGATTTCTCCGACAACCCGCACGTTTGCCAAATGGACATCGCCCTCTAACAGACTGCGAACATAAAAATTCAGTTGCCCAACCGATAAAACCTGCGGCATCAAACCGGCTCCTTTTCGGGCAATGACTTGGCGACCGAGCCCAAAATTCCATTGACAAAAGAAGCGTCTTCCTGCGTCGCATATTTCTTGCAGAGTTCAACCGCTTCGTTTATCGAAACGCTGACCGGGATCTCTTCCAAATAATGCATCTCAAATAATGCAACCCGAAGCGCCGCTAGGGCAACTTTGGAGATGCGACTGATTTTCCAACCGCTACTACACTGTGAAATGCAACGGTCCAGCTCATCTAAGTGGTCCATTACGCCACTCGCAACATTAATCGTGTATGGGTCCTCATGAAAATCGCGCGTTTCCTTTGCACTAGAGATGAGCTCCGACATATCCGATCGGTTCATACTTTGCTCAAACACCAACAAAAAAGCCTGTTCGCGCGCTTCGCTTCTGGTCATCTTCTGGTTCCTCATGCTTTCATAATTATGCAGTATAGATTATACCCCATTTCCCCATTGATTGCAAGATCTAACCAATTTACTGGGTTTTATGCAATCGAAAGAATATGATTTTCAGCTTGTATTCTGTCGCATTTTTTGGTATAATGTCCAAGGCAGGGGCCATTCCCCGTTTTGCAAATTTTGTCAAAAAAATTCGGCGGATCTGCCGAGCAGTCCTATTGAAACTTTTTCTCAGAAAAACAATGAAGCAGAAAAGAAAGGGCGTTCTGTATGAGCTTGGGATTTCGAAAAAGCATGTTTGGGTTTCACCGCGACGATGTCGTGCAGTATATTGAAACCCTGCAAAAGAATGCGCTTGCCGAAAAGAAAGACCTGGAGGCGCAACTCGATGCATTCAGCCAAAAGATCCATTCTCTCGAGCTCGAACGCGACGCCTTATTAAGCGTGCGGGATGCGCTTCAAAGTGAAGTCGAGCAGTACACCGCAAAGTATGACGAGATTCAAAAACTCTCAGAAGGCGTCGGGCGGCTCTATTTGGTCGCGCAATCCAACGCGCAGGCGGTGTTTAAAAATGTGCAGGAAAGTGCACGCATATCCGATGCGGCTGTTTCAGAGAATCTCGGTGCGATCGAGCAGGCGCAGGACACCTTAAGCGAATTGAAAGCCAGCCTTGATTCGCTATCTGCGCAGTTTATGCAGAATGTAGATTCCTTAAAAGAAAAGCTAGAAAATGCAAAAACAGAGATTGCCGAGCGCCGGGTTGACAGCGAAAAAACGCTCGATTCCTTTTCTCAGCTTGTCCAAAAGGTTGCGAAAGAATGAAAGTCTGGGAACTGGATGCCGCTGATTTGCGGCTAAAAGCGCCGCTTTTGCAGGCCGGAGATAAAGTGCTGTTGTCCGGTACCGTTTACACCGCGCGGGATGCGGCGCATAAGCGCATGATTGCCGCGTTGGACGCCGGAGAACCTCTGCCCTTTCCGCTGTTCGGTGCCTCCATCTATTTTGCCGGCCCGACGCCGACTCCGCCCGGTATGGTAATTGGAAGTTGCGGGCCGACAACATCGTCCCGAATGGATGTCTATTCCGTGCGGCTTCTCGACCTAGGTCTTAGTTGCATGATTGGCAAGGGAGGCCGAAGCCAGGCCGTGTGCGACGCCATTGTTCGAAACCGCGCCGTCTACCTTTGCGCAATTGGCGGCGCCGGCGCATTGGCCGCCACCTGCATTACGGCGTGCGAAGTGATAGCCTATGAGGATCTTGGATGTGAATCGGTCAAACGCCTCCAGTTTTCCCGCTTCCCTCTGATCGTCGCGATTGACTGCCACGGCGGTAATTTGTTTTCTCACACCTAACCCCCGGAAAGACAGGGGTTTTTGTCTGTTTAACTTTTCCAAAAAATCCACTGGAAGATGCTCGTTACAATTCTGCTTCGATGCGTAAATCGTTTTTGTGATTTCGTCCGGCAGTATCAAAATATGCTTTCACGTAATGAATGGATCCATTTCGCGCCTCATGTTTGCCACAGGGCTTTTTTAAACCACGCGCATGGTAGATTGTTAGATACAAAAAACGCTCGGTTCGAACCGAGCGTTTTTGTTATCGCGCCAAGGGGTGAAAGCGCTTATATGCCTGCGTATATTTATTCTTCATCAGTTGGGCATAAATTTGGGTCGAAGAGATGTCAGAATGACCCAGCATTTCCTTAATATCACTGAGTTGCGCGCCGTTTTCCAACAGGTGCGCCGCAAAAGAATGCCGCAATGTATGCGGTGTAATGTCCTTTTTAATATTCGCCTGCGCGGCGTAAATCTTGATGATTTTCCAGAAACCCTGGCGGGTTAAGGGCAGGCCGTTCATGTTGGTGAAAAGCTTGTCCTCTTCCCGGTCCAGCACGATCAGGGGCCGGATTTTGGTCAAATAATGAGAAACCGTTTTGAGCGCCGCCGGATACATCGGGATGATGCGATCGCTCTTTGGAGTATGCATATGTAAAATTCCTATCTGCAGGTTGACGTCATGCACGCTCAATTCAATCAATTCCGAAACCTTGATACCGGTTGCATACAAAAGCTCAAGCATCGCCTTATCGCGATAGCTTTTGCAATCTTCCCCACTGGGTTGGGATAAAAGCAGATTAACCTCTTTTGCAGTCAGGATTTCGGGCAACTTTTTTTGAACGCTTTTGCGCTTGATTTGATTGATGGGGTTTTCGCTGGCAATACCATTCATTACCAAATATTGATAAAAGCAACGCAAAGAAGCTACAACACGATTGACCGTCGACTGAGATTTTCCGGCAAGTAACAGGGATTGCAAATAAGCTTCGATGGATTGGCGGTCAACAAGAACCAGGTCCTTATATCCCTGCCCGGACGCATAAGCAGAAAACCGGCTGACATCACGCATATAGGAGTCATACGTATTTGCGGAAGCCTTTTTTTCATTTTTG
>CASFAP010000140.1 GCA_949292695.1 uncultured Eubacteriales bacterium
CCATCGAGGCCATCGCGGCCGAAAAGTGCGGCATTATAAAGCCGGGCGCGGCGGTGATTTCCTGCATGGGGCAAAGGCCGCAGGCGATGGAAGTGATTCGTGCGTTCGCGCCCTTTGCACGCGTCCCGGACCCGGCGGAATGCAAAATAATCAAAAGCGATTTGAGCGGCAACGAATTTTGCTACCGAGGCGAGCGCTACAGGACCGCACTGCTCGGCCGGCACCAAATTGAGAACGCTCTGACGGTGATTGAGACAGTGCAGGCCCTGCCGCTCGATATTCCAAAGCAGGCGTTGCGGCAGGGGATCGAAGCGACGACCTTCCCCGCGCGGTTAGAACTTTTGCAGGCCGATCCTCCCCTCATCCTCGACGGCGCCCACAATCCGAACGGCGCCGCCGCGCTCGCGGCCTTTTTGGAACAAAACGCCGGGGCGGGGGCTGTAGCCGTCGTCGGTATGATGGCTGATAAAGACTGCGATGGGGTGCTAAAAGTGACCCTGCCGTATTTTTCTGCCGCCATCACCGTGACGGTGCCCGACAATCCCCGCTCGATGCCGGCCGAAGAACTGGCGGCCATCGCGCGGCGGTATTGCCCGGCGGTCTTTTCAGCGGACTGCTATCGCGATGCGCTCGCAAATGCTAGAAAAATGGCGGGCGATGCGCCGGTTTTTCTCTACGGTTCGCTGTATTTTGCCGCAGGCGTCCGCCCGCTCGCTAAAAATGCCTGAATCCGCCCGCAATCGACAACACGTTTTGACCAAATTTTAGGGGATGAGCCGCTATGATAAAGAAGTGGGCTTGTCCCTTTTTATTTTCAGGAGGTGCCTTAAATGCCAGTCAAAGTGGATGTAACCGGCGAGGTGGTCACCGCTTATTTAAGCGGAGAACTCGACCACCATTCCGCGCGGGAAATGCGGGAGGCGATTGACGCCGCTGTCGACCTGAACATGCCGACGTTGTTAATTTTGGATTTTCATGATGTGAGTTTTATGGATAGCTCGGGGATCGGGCTCGTGATGGGGCGCTTTCGCAACCTCAAAAAGACCGGCGCGCAACTGCACATCACCAATACGCCGCCGCAGATTTATAAGGTGATGCGGCTGGCCGGCCTCGACCGGCTGGCCAAGCTTGAAAAAGGAGGGGTAAAAGTTGAAACCGTTCAATAGTTTTTCGATGACCATTCTGTCCCGGTCGGCAAACGAGTCGTTTGCCCGTGTGGCGGTCGCCTCATTTGTCACCCAGCTCGACCCGACGGTCGAGGAGATCAGCGACATTAAGACCGCGGTGTCGGAGGCTGTCACAAACTGCATTGTCCATGCCTACCGCGACACCATCGGCAAGATTTACATAACAGTCTCGATCTTTCAGGATAATACGGTCACAATCAAAATCCGCGATACCGGTTGCGGCATTGAAAATGTCGAGCAGGCGATGGAGCCGCTCTTTACGACGGCGGGCGGCGAGCGCGCCGGCCTTGGCTTTGCGGTCATGCAGAGCTTTATGGACGGCATGCGGGTGCGATCGGCGGTCGGCAAGGGCACGACTGTGACGCTGAAAAAGAAGATCAGCCTCAGAATGAAGTCCGATGCAAAATAGAGATGACTTCATTGCCGACAACCTGCGACTGGTTCACACCTGTTGCCATCGGTTTTCGGGCCGCGGCATCGAATACGAC
>CASFAP010000141.1 GCA_949292695.1 uncultured Eubacteriales bacterium
CTGAACGGCGGTTTCCCCCAACCGCTTTCAAAGATCCGCGAATATGTGGTCGACCGTTGCGATCTGCCGGAAGGTTACGACGTTAGCGCGTACGAATTCTTCCAAGGCAAGCCGGCAAAAATCCTGACAGGCGGCGAAACCATCGACCTTGGCGGCCGATTGATCAAAGTCATCCATACACCCGGCCACTCCCCGGGGCATATGTGTTTTTGGGAACCCGAACGGGGCTATCTTTTTACCGGAGACCTCATCTATAAAGGCATGCTGTTGGCCTTTTTTCCATCGACCGATCCGCAGGCCTATCTGCAATCTCTAGAGGCGCTCGCCCTCTTACCGGCCAAAAGGCTGTTTCCAGGGCACCATTCCCTTGCGGCTGAACCGGAACTGTGCATCCGGATGCGCGACAAATTGCGCCAGCTCAAAGCAGAAAACAATTTGCGGCACGGCCGCGGCGTTTTCCAGTATGGGGACTGGAGCATTCGGTTGTAACTGCACGCTTTCAAGATCGAATAAAACGCAAGGCCGGCGAGCTCAGCCCTGCGGCCCGTTACCTCCTTGGCAGAGCCGCCTTCCTTTGCCACTTTGCAATGTCGGCACTATGTAAACGCGCGCTCCTCTTTTTGCGGCTATGATCCATTGCGCGCCATTTGGGAACGGATGCGGCTTTTCTGCCTTATCAGCGTTGCGCCGGTCGTGAAAATGCCGTAAGGGCGTCCCCGTTCTCACCCCTAAATGATAAAACGGCTCGCATAAATACTTTCCCGACTTCCATTGCGCGCAAAAAGGAATTAAGCTGGCTGAACGGCGGTTTTTTCGGCCGCTTTCAAAAATCCACGAATATGTGGTCGGCCGTTGCGATTTGGGTCAGGCGCCCTCTCGCGGCCGTGCTCTGGACAAAAAAACACCGCGCAATAGGGCGGTAAGATAAGAAACTTTAATGGGGGCGGTATAACAGCCGCCCCCATTTGTTTTCTTATAACCACGCTCTAAAGCAGGGTGTTTTTATGCGTTTGCGGCCTTTTCGCGCACGATAACCGGTTCCGCGCCGTCAACCGTTTCGGCCGTAATGATGACCTGTTTAATGGTCGGGTCGGACGGTACTTGGAACATGGTTTTTTGTAAAATCTGTTCCAGGATGGAACGAAGCCCGCGCGCGCCGGTCTTGCGCTCGATCGTCCGATCGGCGATCTTTGATAGCGCCTCTGGTTCAAAGGTCAATGTGACGCCGTCCATCTGGAAAAGCGCCTCATACTGCTTAACGACCGAATTTTTCGGTTCGGTCATGATCCGGATTAAGGTCTCGCGATCCATACCTTTAAGCGCCGTAATCACCGGCAGGCGACCGACGAGCTCGGGAATCATGCCGAATTTTACGAGGTCCTGATGCGTAACCTCCGCACCGGCGACTGCATCCTGGCGGTCCTTTTCCGACTTGACTTCGGCGCCAAAGCCGAGACTGCTCCCCTCCAAACGCCGCTCGATGATCTTTTCAAGGCCGTCAAAGGCGCCGGCGCAAATGAAGAGGATGTTGGTGGTATCGATTTGGATGAATTCCTGTTGCGGATGCTTGCGGCCACCCTGCGGCGGTACGTTCGAGACCGTGCCCTCGAGAATCTTGAGGAGCGCCTGTTGCACCCCTTCGCCGCTGACATCTCTCGTAATGGATGCGTTTTCCGACTTGCGGGCGATCTTGTCGATCTCGTCGTCATAAATGATGCCGCGCTCGGCGCGCTCGACGTCAAAATCCGCGGCCTGGATGAGGCGGAGCAGAATATTTTCGACGTCCTCGCCGACATAACCGGCTTCGGTCAACGTGGTCGCATCGGTGATGGCAATCGGCACATCGAGGATCCGCGCCAGGGTCTGGGCGAGCAGGGTCTTGCCCACCCCCGTCGGCCCCAACAGCAGGACATTGCTTTTGTTGAGCTCTACGTCTGCGTTTTCATGCTTGAAAATGCGTTTATAGTGGTTATAAACCGCAACCGAAAGGGCGACCTTGGCCTCTTCCTGCCCGATGACATAAGCATCGAGTTGCGCCTTAATCTCCTGCGGCGTCGGCAAGACAAACTCGGCGTCTTTCTCGTTCTTCCGTTTTTTGGAATTTGATTTCGGCTCATCTTCTTCGAATAAAAGAGAATTGCAAAAGGAAATGCAACGGTCGCAGATATAAACGCCGGGACCTTCGACCAATCGGGTCACCTCATCCTGCGTTTTGCCGCAGAATGAGCACCGGATCTGATGTTCCGTATCATTGTTCGGCATATATTGGCTCCTTTATCTGTGCGCGATCACCTTGTCGACCAGGCCGTAATCCGCGGCCTCTTGCGCCGACATGAAATTGTCGCGCTCGGTGTCGCGCCGGATCTCTTCGAGCGGGCGGCCGGTGGCTTCGGAAAGGATCACATTGATGTTCTCGCGAATTTTTTCAATGTGATGCGCGTGGATCAAAATGTCGGTCGCCTGGCCTTCGGCCGAGCCGAGGGGCTGGTGGATCATGATCTCACTGTTCGGAAGCGCCAGCCGTTTTCCCTTGGTGCCGGCCGCCAGCAGGAAAGCTCCCATGCTGGCCGCCATGCCGATGCATATCGTGCTGACGTCGCACTTGATATACTGCATCGTATCATAAATCGCCATGCCGGCCGAAACCGATCCGCCCGGGCTGTTGATATAAAAATTGATGTCTTTTTCCGGATCCTGCCCCTCCAAATAAAGCATCTGTGCGATGATGAGGCTGGCAGAAGCGTTGTCCACCTGGTCATAAAGCATGACGATCCGGTCGTTTAAAAGCCGCGAAAAAATATCGTAAGAACGCTCGCCGCGGCTGGTCTGTTCCACAACATAAGGGACTAAATTCATATTCATAAATCTACCTCCGTATAGAAATCATTATGAACAGAAAACCTAATTTATAAACACTCAGTCTTCTTTTTTGTCCTCTGCTTTTTTCGACTTTGCAGTTGCCTTTTTGGCCGGCTTTTCTTCCGCATCCGACTCTGCCTTGTCCGCCTTCTTGGAAGTCTTCTTGGCGGCCGGTTTCTTGGCCGGCGCTTTTTCCGACTTTTTCTCGACGTCGGTCACCTGCGCGCTTGCCTTGACGAGGTCGATCGCCTCGTTGACGGCGAGGTCCTTTTTCAGCTCGGCTTCAGGTACGGCGTTTTTGACCTGCGCGACGTCAACCTGATAACCCTCGGCCATCTTTTCGTATTCGGCGTCGATTTTCTCCTGCGACGGATTCAGCCCTTCGAGTTTGGCGATCTTCTCAAGCGCCAAGCGGAT
>CASFAP010000142.1 GCA_949292695.1 uncultured Eubacteriales bacterium
GATTTGCAGAGCTTTTTTATATGTATTTTTATGCTCAACATGCGAACAACCAGAGGATTAAATGGGTTCCATTCCGAAAAGTATCTGATCGGTTGGTAACTATATTGAACGAGGAGATTAAGTTCTAAGTTAAGTCCATAATTCTTTTGCCTTAAAGTTCCATCGTTTATAAAATGCAACACATGGCTGATATTTTCACTTTCTATCCTGTGAACATTAAAAAGATTGCTATAGATGCAGGGTGTTGTATCGTTTTTGATGACAAAAAACCCGCCAACCGGGAACCAGTTGGCGGGTTTGCAATGCAAATAGTAGATTATTTGTCGTCCTCAGGGAGATTTCCCCACGGCCAGTCGCCGCCATTCAAGGACTCATTTGCCATAAGCCTGTCGCAAGGAGCAAAACGCTCAATGTCGACGGTTGGGGTTTCAAAAAACTTTTTCATGTAATTTCCCTTCCTCTCTTATTGTGCGTTCAGCTCAGCGGCCTTGGCAACGGCATCCGGATTGAGCAACGCAAATTGCGCTAAATCATAGCCCGGAATCAAAGCCGATCCGGTCTGCGCGACTTCATCTGCGGTCGTGGTATTGGGGACAGCTTCGGTCCATTTGGTAACAAGGGCCTTTGCTTCCTCAAAGCCGAGAACCGCGGTTACCATGGCGCGGGCCATGCCGTTGACAGACTTCGACAAAGTGTCAGCCGAGTAGATCGTGTAGCTACTGCCATACAGGTCGGTCACCTTCACATAAGCGCGGGCCGAAATGCGGACGCCGGTTCTGCCTTCAAGTTCGGAACCGGCGATGGAGGCCGAGTAGTTGGCCGCGGCCTGCATCTCGTTGGCCGAAGAAGCCTTGAGGACCTGCAAAGTCGAAGCAGTCAGCTCTGCCCCGTTCAAGAGCTGGGTCGGAAGCATCAGCATGCCGAACTCCGTGTCTGTGGCGCCGTAGAGTAAGGTCTCCGGCGTCAGGGCCTTGAAGCGGATCTGCATCTTGCTGTTGAAGGTGCCGCCCAAAACAGTCGGGCGCAAATCAGCGCCGATGCACTGCGCGCGGGCTGTGGAGCCTACGATTGTGCCAAACCTGCGGCCCGCTGCTTTGCTCAGGCCGACGACCTGGATCATGGTGTCGCTCGAAGCGCTGGTCGTGTAAGAGGTGGCTTCCGTCTCGGTGGTCTTCACAAGCGTATAGCTTGCGCCCTCGACCTTGTATTCATTGACAAGATACTTCGCGGCGCTCTTGTCGTTGGAATCGTACATCGCGTCCCAAGTGTAGGTGACGGTGTCGCCAGCGTTGACGGTCAAAACCGGATTGACGACCGCAAGGCCTTCTTCGTCATACGCGCCGGCAGTCATGGCGCCAAGCTGATAGGGCTTTTTGGCCGCCGAGAAAAACTCTGCCGGGTTTGTAATGACCGTAAAGTTATCAAAATCCATCCAAGGGTGCTCTTGCGGCTCATCGGCGTCTACCTTGTCGTTTCCGTCTTCATCAATGCCGGTAGTGACATAGCCGGAACGGGCGACCATCAGTTGCGCGACATTGTTGAAATCAAGCGCCTGCGCTTCGGCGGTATCGCGAACCGGCGTAATCACCCAGCCGACAAATCCCTTCGGAATGCTGATGCCGTTTACATTGTAAGAATTCGCTTCGGTGACTTCGCCGGTGGCTCCGTCTACCAGATAATTTTTCCAGGAAGCGCTGGTGCCCTTCGGCACTGCCTCACCCGCAAGGACATTGCTTAACACAGTGCCCTCTTGATCGACCAGGTTGACCTTTGCGCAGAAATTATTGAGGGTTACGTTCGACAGATCGACCCAGAAGGCATAGGCCTTGACATCCTCAAGCGCGTAATCGGTTGCAATGTCCGCGCGGAAGGTCGACCAGTCCCAGGTGCCCCACATCCGGTAGGCGCTGTTATCGACACCTACTGGCGTACGCTCAACCGATATGTCAGTATAATTTTGGTGTTGATTAGGGATATAAGGGCCATTGTGCACTTTTTCAAGATCGCTACCGTCATTTGCGACGAAATAATCGGAAGCGCTATCAGCGCCGAGGACGAC
>CASFAP010000143.1 GCA_949292695.1 uncultured Eubacteriales bacterium
CAGCGCCATGCGGGATTTGATCCAATGAAACCATTTACTGAATTTTTGAATCCGGGGGACTGCGCCCTTCTTTGCACCGAAACCGCCCGCCGGTATCTCACCGATTTCCATTCTTCGCTCGGATATTTGTTCGTGACGCACTCTGATCGTGTGCTCTTGGTTGACGGCCGGTATATCGAAGCCGCGAGGCAAAGCGCAAAAAACTGCGAGGTCCGCTTGCTTTCCCGCCTGCGCGATCAATTGCCGGCCCTGGCGAAAGAATTTGGCATTCGCCGCTTCCTTTGCGAAACCGCGCTGACCGTCGCGGACTTTCGTACGCTTCAGCGCTTGACCGATCTGCCGGTGGAGGCCAGCGACGAACTGTCGGCCCGACTGCTGGCGTTGCGTAGCGTCAAAACGCCGGAAGAAATTGAAAAAATCGAGGCCGCCCAGCGCATTGCTGAGCGGGCCTTTGAGGACCTGCTCGACTGGTTGCGCGAAGGCGTTACCGAGCGCCAAATTGCGCTCGAGCTCGATTATCGGATGCGCCTTTGCGGCGCCGACGGCCTCTCCTTCGATACCATCGCCGTCTCGGGCCCCAATTCTTCAAAGCCGCACGGCGTGCCGACCGACCGGCCGGTGCAGGCCGGGGATTTCATCACCATGGACTTCGGCGCACTTCTTTGCGGGTATCACAGCGACATGACCCGCACCGTCGCCGTCGGCTACGCGACCGATGAGATGCGAAAGGTTTATGAAACCGTCCTTCTAGCGCAAGAAGCCGCCCTTTCGGCCGTGCGGGCCGGCGCCGAGACAACGGCCGTCGACAAGGCCGCGCGCGAGGTGATCGAAACGGCCGGCTTCGGAGATTATTTCACCCACAGTACGGGCCACGGCGTCGGCCTCGAAATCCATGAAGGCCCGACCCTTTCGGTTCGAAGCGAGGGCCTGCTCGAACCCGGCCAGATCGTGACGATCGAGCCCGGCATCTACCTGCCCGGCCGGTTCGGCGTCCGCATCGAGGACATGGCGGCCGTTACGGCCGATGGATGCGTCAATCTGACCAAGGCCTCAAAAGCGCTTTTGATTCTTTGATATGAAAAGAAAAGCTTGCAAATTGTGGCAAAATATAATACACTAGAAGCAGTAAGATTACTTAAAGGAGATACAACGATGGTTACAGCAGGAGATTTCAGAAACGGTGTTACATTTGAAATGGACGGCAACGTCTATCAAATCATCGAATTCCAACATGTAAAACCGGGGAAGGGTGCCGCCTTTGTGCGCGCGAAGATCAAAAACGTCATCGCCGGCTCGGTGGTAGAGCGCACCTTTAACCCGAATGATAAATTCCCGACCGCCTTTGTCGAGCGCAAAGAGATGGAATATTCTTATAATGATGAGGGCCTTTATTACTTCATGGATCCCGAATCCTACGAGCTCGTCCCGGTCAACGCCGAAAACCTTGGCGACAACTTTAAATTCGTGAAGGAAAACATGGTCTGCAAGATTTTGTCTTACAAAGGCAATGTCTTCGGTGTCGAGCCGCCGACCTTTGTCGAGCTCGAGGTCACCAATACCGACCCCGGCTTTAAGGGCGACACCGCAACCAACGCCACCAAACCCGCCACCCTCGAAACGGGCGCCGAGATCCGCGTCCCGCTCTTTATCAACGAGGGCGACAAGATCCGCATCGACACCCGCACCGGCGAATATATGGAACGCGCTTGAACGTTCTAAAAAGGAGAGAAACGTATGAATATTACAGAAAAAGTTTCTTATATCAAGGGCCTGGCCGACGGCCTGACGCTCGATGAATCCAATAAACAGGATAAGATCCTCAAAGCCATCATCGACCTGCTAGACGATATCGCCCTCTCGGTTTCCGACCTTGAGGACGGTTGCGCCGAGCTCGGCGAGCAGATCGACGCGGTGGATGAGGACCTTTCGGCTGTGGAAGACCTCGTTTATGGCGAAGAGGAAGGCGACGAATGCGACGGCTGTTGCGGCGAAGACGACGAAGTCTATGAAGTCGAGTGCCCCAACTGCAACGACGTCATCTACCTTGACGCCGATATGCTCGAAAAAGACGGCATCGTCTGCCCTAATTGCGGCACCAATCTTGAATTCGATTTTGATGAAGCCTGCGACTGCGACGATTGCGACTGCGATTGCTCCAAAGAAGAAGAGAAATAATCGCGAGTGGCTGTGTTCGGGCCGTACCTTAGGGTGCGGCCTTTTTTAGGAGGAATGGGATGCGATTCCGCGCTTGGATGATCGCGCCATTGGCGCTATTTTGCCTGTGCGCCGGATTGGTGCTTTCGGGCGTTACGACCGAAGCTGAGCTCGCAGTTTATGATGCGGTGTGCGAATTGCTCGGCCCAGTCTTTCGAGCGGTGATGTTCGCATTTACTACGCTAGGCAATACCGGGAGCGTCATTTTCATCTTGGCAGTTCTTGTGTTGCTCCCTTGGACACGAAAACGCGTCGGCCTGCCCGCGGCATTGGCTGTGACGGTCTCTTGGATTTTGAACACCGCGCTGAAATTCCTGTTTGCCCGCATGCGGCCGGATGTCGACCGCCTGATTGAGGTTTCGGGCTATAGCTTTCCGAGCGGGCACGCGATGAACAATTTGACGCTTTATTTGAGCGTTTTGTTGGCGCTCCTTTTGATCGTCCGATCGCGTTCGGCTAAGTGGTGGTTCATTGCTTTGTTTGTGGCCGTGCCGTTTCTCATCGGCCTCAGCCGGATCTATTTCGGTGCGCATTACGTCACCGATGTCGCCGCCGGCTGGTCGCTGGGGCTTGTCATCGCCTGTTTGGCGCACGATTTGTATTTTAAAACGCTCCTTCCAAAATGGGAGAACCGAAAGCAGGGAAGTGCAACATGAAACTGGCTTACGCTTTGGAATATGAAACTGAACTCGAATTTGCCGGCGAGCGGATGGCCGCCGTCATCGTCGCGGCCGGGTCTTCGAGCCGTATGCAGGGGATGCAAAAGCAACAATTGCCCCTTCTCGGCGTGCCGGTCCTGGCCCGGACCCTGTTGGCCTTCCAATCCAGCGAGCAGGTTTCCAAGATCGTGCTCGTCGCGCGCGAGGGCGACCTGCTTTGGGCGCAACAGTTGCTCGAGCAGTATCATATCTCAAAATGCACCGATCTTCTAGCCGGCGGGGCCAGTCGGAGCCAGTCGGTCGCGGCCGGCATCGCTCGGCTGGGGAGCGACACGCGTTATGCGCTCATCCATGACGGCGCCCGGCCGCTTGTCAGCGCCGCCGTCATCGCCCGCGTGGCTGAAGCGGCCAGGGAAACAGGGGCCGCGGCTTGTGCGGTCAAGGTCAAAGACACCATCAAACGCGTCGACCCCGACGGCTTTGTGCGCCAGACGCTCCTTCGCGACGATCTCGTCGCCATGCAGACCCCGCAGGGCTTCTTGCTCGAGAACTACCGCGATGCGTTGGCGAAGGCCGGCGATGCGTCGGAGTTTACCGATGACTGCGCCCTTTTGGAGGCCGCGGGGTATCGTGTCAAGATCGTCGCGGGCGACTACAAAAACATCAAAATTACGACGCCGGAGGACATCGCCGTCGCGACGGCCTACCTCCGGGAGGAGGGCCAGGAATGAGAATTGGGCACGGCTATGACGTTCACCGCTTTGTAAACGGCCGGCCGCTCGTCTTGGGCGGCGTTAAAATCCCCTTTGAAATGGGGCTTTTTGGCCATTCCGATGCCGATGTGCTGACCCACGCGATATGCGACGCGCTTCTCGGCGCGGCCGCGCTCGGCGATATCGGCAAGCATTTTCCGGATACCGACCCGGCTTACAGTGGGATCGATAGCCTACTTTTGTTGCGCGAAGTTTGCGGCATGTTGCGCAAGGCCGGATTTGAAATCGAAAATATCGACGCGACCGTCGTCGCCCAGGCGCCAAAGCTGGCGCCCTATCTGCCGCAAATGTGCTTAAAAATCGCCGAGACTTGCGGTATCCTTGAGTCCTGCGTCAACGTCAAGGCCACAACCGAAGAAAAGCTCGGCTTCACCGGCGCGATGGCCGGCGTCGCGGCCCATGCGGTCTGCCTGCTAAAGTAATATTCTTCTTGCCTCTTTCATATATCAAATTAAGGCGGTTTTGCCGCCGCAGAATCTGGAGAGGTAGGAAGTTTTATGGTAACAGTCATAGTTAAATTTGACCGCAACCGCAAGATTATGGCCGGGGTCGTCGCACTTTTGCTGGTCGTCATACTCGTGCAGTTCTCGTCGGTGAGCGCGAAAACCGCCAAAAACGCTACGACGGCGTCGGAGCGTTGCGCCTTTGTGCAACAATTGGGGTATACTGTCTCTGAGGAGACCGCGCAGATCAAGGAAATCACCATCCCCTCGGTTTTTAACGATGTTTATACTGGATATAACGCCCTGCAACAGCAGGCGGGTTACGACCTAGAGCGCTATCAGGGCAAGACCGTCACGCAGTACACCTACACCGCCGGCGGCGAGGCCGAGCCGATCCTCATTCATCTGCTGGTGTTTGAAGGCAGAGTGATCGGCGGCGACATCTCCACCGCCGCCTTTGACGGCGCGATGAAGCCGCTCATGGAATAGGAGGCCACCTTGGAACGCTTAGATAAAATCCTTGCTTCGCAGACTTCGCTCAGTCGCACGGAGGCCAAGCGCGCCATTCACCTCGGACAAGTCCTCGTCGACGGCCAGGTCGCATCTTCGCCCGAGCAGAAGGTCGACCCTATGGCTCAGAAGATCATTGCCTTTGGCAAACCCATTGCCTATCAAAAACATCTTTATTTGATGCTCCACAAGCCGGCAGGCGTGCTGTCAGCTTCGCGCGACAGCCGCCAGAAAACGGTGCTCGATTTGGTGCCGGATCATTTCCGCCGGGCTGGCCTCGCTCCAGTTGGTAGATTGGACAAAAATACGACGGGGCTTTTACTTTTGACCGATGACGGCGATTTTGCCCATCGGATCATTTCCCCAAAAAGCGGCGTCACAAAGATTTATGATGTGGCGCTCGATGCCGATCTCAAGCCCGACCTGCCCGAGCGGTTCCTTGCCGGCGTTACTTTGGCCGACGGCACAAAATGCCTGCCGGCAAAACTAGACATCACCGGGCCCCGCACCGCCCTCGTCGAAATCTGCGAGGGGAAATACCATCAAATCAAGCGCATGTTTGGCGCGGTCGGTTTGGGCGTTGAATCGCTCCATCGCCGCTCGATCGGCGGGCTTTTGTTGCCGCCTGACCTTGCCGCTGGCGCCTGCCGAATGCTGAAAGAGGAAGATTTTTCGGCCCTCGGCGTTTTTCCGAATGATTGCCAATAAAATTAGACATAATAAACAAAGTGTTATCTTCAAGTTTGGATATTTGTCTTATAGTAATCTTAGATTACTTTTGATATAATATTACACAATGAAAATGGCTCAGTGCTGTTTTCAAATTTTAGGAGGTCTATTGTATGGCAGGTTTATCCCTTCGCAATGTGTATAAAAAATATCCGGGCGGTGTAACGGCCGTTTCCGACTTCAACCTTGAAATCAAAGACAAGGAATTTATCATCCTCGTCGGCCCTTCGGGTTGCGGTAAATCAACTACCCTCCGTATGGTCGCGGGTCTCGAAGAAATCACCGACGGTGAAATTTATATCGGCGACCGCCTCATCAACGATGTAGCGCCGAAGGATCGCGACATTGCGATGGTGTTCCAGAACTACGCGCTGTATCCCCATATGTCGGTCTTTGACAATATGGCGTTCGGCCTGAAACTGCGCAAGACCTCCAAGGATGAGATCAAGCGCCGCGTCGAAGAGGCCGCCCGCATCCTCGATATTTCTCACCTGCTCGAGCGTAAACCGAAGGCGCTTTCGGGTGGTCAGCGTCAGCGTGTCGCGTTGGGCCGTGCCATCGTCCGTGAGCCGAAGGTCTTCCTGCTCGACGAACCGCTCTCCAACTTGGACGCAAAATTGCGTGCCCAGATGCGCACCGAGATTTCCAAGCTCCATCAGCGCCTCGGCACCACCTTTATGTATGTTACCCACGACCAGACCGAAGCTATGACGATGGGTACCCGCATCGTCGTCATGAAAGACGGCTTCATTCAGCAGGTCGATACCCCGCAACACCTCTATGATTTCCCCTGCAACCTCTTCGTCGCCGGGTTTATCGGTTCTCCGCAAATGAACTTTATTGAGGCGAAGCTCTTAAAAGAGGGCGAGGACTTCTTCGTCGAGTTTGGCTCGGAAGATACCAAGACCCGCGCCGGCGTCAAGTACAAGATCAAATTGCCTGCTTCGAAGAATAAAAATGATGTCCTTACCCCTTACATTGAAAAGGAAGTCATCATGGGTATTCGTCCGGAGCATGTCCACGATGAAGATAATTTCCTCGCTTCCATGCCTGACGGTATCGTCGAGGCCGACGTGGAAGTTACAGAATTGATGGGCGCCGAGACCTACCTCTATATGAACTGCGAAGGTCAAAGCATCAATGCTCGCGTCGACCCCTCTTCGACCTCAAAACCGGGCGATAAGATTAAAATCACTATCGATCCCTCGAAGATCCACCTCTTCGATAAGGAAACCGAAATCACCATCTGCAACTAAATTTCGCAAAAAGCCCGGGAAAAATTCTCGGGCTTTTTTTGTTTCCATTATTTTACGGTTCAAATTTGTTACCTTTCTGTAACTTTTTTCTGAATAAGCCTTGCAAAACCTGTCGGCAGTGTGTATAATGGAACCAGTGGTTTTTTTGCAAGTTTTAGAGAAATTGAAGTCGAAAGAGGGATCCTTATGCCTAATCGTCTGTTTCAGGGCATCGTGCAACAAATGAAAGACACGATTGACCGCTTAATCGGCGTAATAGACGAAAACAATACCATCATCGCCTGTAGTGAACTGGGCAGAATCGGGGAGACGCTCGACCTGGAAAGCCAGGTGTCGGGCCTGCACCCGGATTGCTTCGTCTTTGACAATTACACGTTTAAGGCGTTTGGAACGGCTGAACGCGTCGAATATTATGTTTTCGTCGAGGGCAATGATCCCCAGATTGAAACCTATTGTTCGGTGTTGGCCATTGCGCTGTCCAATATCAAATTTTATTACGACGAAAAATACGACCGCCGCAACTTCATTAAAAACATTATTCTCGACAATATCCTGCCCGGGGATATTTATCTGAAGGCGCGGGAATTGCATTTTAATGGAGATGTCGCCCGCACGGTCATTCTGATTCGCGCCACCGAACCCAATGATATTTCGATTTATGACGTTGTGCAGAACTTCTTCCCGGATAAAAGCAAGGATTTTCTCATCAACATCAATGAGACCGA
>CASFAP010000144.1 GCA_949292695.1 uncultured Eubacteriales bacterium
CGGCACAGAGCGCTTTGCTGTCATTCAATAAGGTAAGAAGGGTGCTTTTGGGATCCCCTTTTGGCGTCGGGAAAACGCGACGCCGGCAGATGCGCAGGCCGGTATCCGTCTTTTCCCCCAGGACCGAAGCGCACTTGGTCCCGCCGATGTCGAACCCTAAGAGATACATAAGATCATCCCTTTTTGACAAGATAAATGCCGGCCTCACAGGGTGGTATTTCGTCTGCCATTCCATAGACTGGCTCTAGCTGGTATCCCGCTTTGCAAGTGAGCGAAAGCGGTTGCGCCCGGCTCGTATAATTGATTGCGACGGCGACGGCACTGCCATCCGCCCATAAATGCTCTGTCAGGCCGATTTTCGGGTTGGCGGTACGGACCAACCGCTTTTTGAGTGCGGTCGCGGCCAATGTTTTGTAAATCTGGTAGTAAGGTACCTTTTCCGGTTCCATAAAGGCGCCGACCGTGTCCCATAAAAAAATTTCCACCGGTACTGCCAGAAAATAAATCTGACCTTTGCCATAGCTGTGGCGCGAAAAGACGACATTGCCCGCTTCGTCTTCGGCCAACACCTCGGCCGAGACATTTTCTAAGAGCAGTTGTTTTTTTACCTGAAAGGGAAGTGTAAAGGGGGGTTGGCCCAACTGGAATTTGCAATTGCGTTGCCCAGTATGATTCATGATTCCGTGCGAGCGCAGACCCGTCAGCGTTTCAAAGGTCGTCATGAGGCCAGTGTCAGTCGAAAAATATAGAGTAGCACCCTGTGCGACGCGACTCAGCAAATCCTGCAACACTTCGTTGTTTAAAACCGCCCAGCCGCAGATCGAGGGGATCAAATAAATTGGCGCCTGCGGGATTGGCTGATCATAATGCCGGAAGGTCAAATCAAAGCCTGCCTCTTTTGCCAACATATAAGTGGAGGCGGCCACCGGCCAGTGAGCCTGATCCCGCGTCGTAATGCAGACGGCTTCCACTGTCTTTTCGGGCAGTTCTGCAAAGGGAAGGCTACATAAAGTTTGCCGAACCCTTTGTAGCTCTCGAGCGACGGGCTTTGGCTGGCGATTGCCGTCGAAAATGCCCAGTTCTCGCTCGACCATAGACCAGTTATAGGGCGGTTGCTTTAAATGCAGATGCTCTTCCGCACACCAGAATAAATAGCCGGACGAGCTGTTGGCCCAACCTGAAAAGAGATTGACCCGCACAAAGTCGGCCGCAATTTCGCGGTGCCCTAAAATGTCGGAAAAGGTACCCTGCTCTTCAATCATGGCGGGCTTTCCGCTAATACCGGCATAATATTCGGTCTGCGCGGAAGAAATGACAGTTGTACGCGGTTCATTTAAGGGTTCAATGTCGCCGCCGACCTCAAAGGATGGATAGGGGTGGGTTGTCAATAGATCGGTCAACTCCCCCTGATCGGCCATACACCAGATCCCTTCATCGGTTTGCTCAAGACTATGCATGCCTGAATAAATCGGCCGCACAGGGTCTTCGGCGCGGATTGCGTTGCGAATCGAGGCAGTCCAGTGATAGGCTTCCGCACGGCTACGAGCTCTGCCGAGGCAATTGCACTCGTTGCCGAGATCCCAGGCTACGATGGCCTTGTGATCTTTGAACCTGCGCACCATGCCGCCTACAAATCGCGTTTGCCACATGAGCGCTTCTGGGTCAGAAATCGGATTTTTGCCCTCAAGTGCAGGCGGCACAAACAATCTTCCGCTCATCCAGCCTGTAACAAGTGATACGATAAGATGTATTCCATTACGCTTTGCTGTATCGCAAAAATGTGCAAAATGGGTCAGCATAGCCTCATCGAGACCTTCGCGATTAGAAAGGGGGCGATCGCCGGTCATTCGGTACTCTCGAAAGCTACCTTGCCAACCGCGGAGTATTTGCACCGGCTGAAAATCCCGCCAGTTGGGAAAGATGCGCAACCATGCGATGTCCGTCTCGGCCAGTTCTTTCAAATCCTGTTCAATGACGCTCTCGTCATAGCAAGCCCACATGTCCGTGCCATGCGCTGAATCCCAATAGTTGCATCCGATAATATAATCACGATTCCGCATAAAAGCCTCCTGCACAAATTTGAGTACAGTATAGCACCGCCCATTCGTGAATGCAAGAAAAAATAGAATCAGCCAGGGGATCTTATGCTGAACTGAAAACAACATAAAAAAAGAAAAACGAGCAGATGGCTTCCCTTCTGTTCGCTTTTTGTTCTAAATTTATATCTGACTCGCACAAGGTCGCAGTTTAGCGCTTCGGCGATTGCGTGTAATTCTTTTTCTGATAGATTATCACTGGAGAGTTGATTGCTCAAATTGTTCTCGGATGTACCGATTATTTCCGCAAGTTTTTTTCATGACATCTTTCGTTCTAATAGGATCGTTCTTATTTTTAAAGCCATTCCCATGTGTGAGCAACCCTCTCTAAAAAGAAAGTGATTAGTAATAAAAATGTTTATATCAAATTTGTTTTCCGGTGTCTCTAAAGGTGAAAATGCCGTCGTAGTCGCAGTTTAGCGCTTCGGCGATTGCGTGTAATTCTTTTTCTGATAGATTATCACGGGAGAGTTTATTACTCAAATTGTTCCCGGACGTACCGATTTTTTCCGCAAGTTCTTTTAATGACATTTTTCGTTCTAATAAAATTGTTCTTATTTTTAAAGCCATTCCCATGTGTGAGCAACCCTCTCTATGAAAAGTAATATAATGATACACTAAAAAATGGATTTTATCAAACAAAATATAGTAAGATGAATGAGATGTTCATAAAAAATTTACAATTATTTTTTTACCATAATTGGTTATTTTTATTCTTATAAGATCAATATTAACCATTTTTGAAGAATACGAAATAACTGAATCAATTTTGCTTTCATTCTCTAATTGATTATTTACTTTTGATCGGTTACAATTGCGAAAAAGGACTGATGAATGAAAGGAGCAAGGCCATGAAGAAAATGGAAGCATATGGGAAATGCGAGCGACAGCAACGCGGCCTGCAGGAAAGCTATTTTTCTGCGATGCGGCGACGGCTCAGCCTGCAAAGCATAAGCGCGTATATTCGCGACGGCGGCGACCAATTGGTGGAACACAATCAAAGCTTTCGCCAACGGGAGGCCGAGGCCTTTTCAAAGCTCAAATGTTTCATGGTTGAAGAGTGCGGCGCAGAAACGGATAAGGTAATGGATCAGGTCAACGCTTATGCGTTTGTCATTCAGGAAATCTATTTTAATCTGGGGATGAAGGCCGGCGCTATTCTGGAAGCGAAGCTGACCGGCAATTTTGAGACAGATCTATAGAAAGCCGATGCTTCTAGAAACGATTGGCACAGGGAAGGGGCATACCCATATGGGCATGCCCCTTGCATTAAAACGAGATATCTTTTGCCGAGTTAGCCGGCCTGCCATGGCTATTTCAGAATGCCAATGGCGTCGCTGATGGTTTTTTCGTAGGCCTCCATGCCGTATTTGTCGACGTCGTTGCGGTTCTTTTCACCATGGGTCAAACACCCGGCGCCGCCGATGCAACCGCCAACACAGGCCATGCCTTCAATGAAGTTGTTTGGAAGCGCATTTTTCGAGGCCCTGAGCAACGCGGCGCGACAGGCTTCAATGCCGTCACAGGAGATGGGGTTGTACTCAAAATCGGTGATTCCATGCTCTTTGAGCCCCTGCCGGACGGCGTCGGTCAGGCCGCCGCTTCGCGCAAAGATGCGGCCGAAATAAGAGGCATTGTCGAGTACGTCTTCTTCCAACGACGCGATGTCGAGGTCGCGGCTGTCGAAGAGGGCCTGCAACTCCTCGAAGGTAATGACGCTGTCAATGTAGGGCCGGACCCGTTCGAGCTGGAATTCCATTTTTTTGGCCGTGCAGGGGCCGATGAAAACGATCTTACAGTCGGGGTCGGTCTTTTTAATGTACTGCGCGATGGTCGCGGCCGGCGAGAGGTTGTGCGAAATATGGCTTTCGAGCTCGGGAAATTGCTTTTTGATGTAGTCGACGAAGGCCGGGCAACAGGAGCTCGTCAGTAGCTCGCCCTTTTCGGCGAGTTCCTTTGACTCTGCATAGGCCACCATATCGGCGCCCAAAGCGGCTTCGACGACGTGATAGAATCCGAGTTCTTTGATGCCGCTGATGACCTGGCCGAGCTTTGCATAGCTGAATTGGCTCGAAATAGAGGGCGCGATGACGGCATAGACCTTGTACTTTTCGTTGTGATCGCTTTTTTTGATGAGGTCGATAACGTTCATCAAGAAGGATTTATCCACAATGGCGCCGAACGGGCACTGATAGACGCAGGCACCGCAGGAGATGCACTTGCTGTTGTCGATCGAAGCGGCGCGGTCTTCGCGCATTTTAATGGCTTTGACCTTGCAGGCGCTCTCGCATGGGCGCTTGCGGTTGACAATGGCGCTGTAAGGGCAAACCTTGGCGCACTGACCGCAGTTGACGCACTTGGATTTATCGATATGGGCCTTTTGATGCTCGTCAAAGGTGATTGCGCCGCGTTTGCAGACGTCTTCACACCTGTGCGCAATGCAACCGCGGCAGGACTCGGTGACATCATAGCCGCTCTCCGGGCATTCATCGCAGGCGATATCGATGACCTCAATGACATTGGGGTTGGATTTATCGCCGCCCATGGCCAATTTGACACGCTCAGCGACGATTGCCCGTTCCTTATAGACACAACAGCGCATGGTCGCCTCTTTGCCAGGGACGATCACTTTTGGGATATCGGTAATCTTATCGAGCAACTCGTCATTCCAGGCCAGACGCGCGACTTCTCGCAACACTTTATATTTTAAATGTTGTACCTTCGTATCAAATTTTCTCATATCGGTTCCTCTCTAAAAGTAACTGACTTTGATTCGCTTGCCCATTTTTCGAAGTGCTTCCGACAACTCGTCGACCAAGCGCATTTTAATGTTAAAATTAATGGGCAGATTGGGATTCTGGTGCGCAGGGTTGACTGCGCGACCGACAAAAAAGTTGATATCCGTGGCCTCTTCAAAGAGCATGCGCGAAATGAGCGACGCGCCGTCTTTTTTGTAGCTCCAGTCGGTATACTGCTCGTTGGTCTCCAGATAGTTTTTGGCGTAATCCAATACCCGGCTGATGGTAATAACGCCCTCTGTTACGAGATCCACGCCCTCGATTTTGGAAATCGGCGGGATGTCGGGGTCAACATAAAGTGGCAATCCGGTGTCGACCGTTTTGCCGAGGAATTCCGCGGCCAATGTGGAGGTGGTTCCGCCGCAGACGATGTGCTTGCCCTCTTTTGAGAAAAAGAGCGACATCATCTTATTCACATCCTTCGGGTCGGACGGCGGGCCAATGAGCAGATTCATCGGCTGTCGTTGGCGGATTTTGACCGTGCAGACCGTCGTATCGTCGCCCGGCTCGTTTTCATAAAGCTTATTGCATTCGTCGAGCAGAATGGTGCTCAGCGTCTTTGCAGTGAAACCGCTGTCATAGACCGTTTCTAAAAATTCGATGATGTTATCCCTTTGCCAGCCATAGTTGAGCGATTTCCCGACGCCGGCAAAGATCGCTCCGTCGCTCATCAGCACAAAGGCGTCATTCTCCTCGAGCAGGACCTTGGAGCGGTAGATCGTCTTGCCGCCGATTTCGGTTGCCGTTTCGGGGTAGACAAAATTCTTGCCTCCGCGCAACAGGATGACATGGGGATTGTCATATTGAATGATTTCAGCCGCTTCATTATGAACAATGCGGACAATCGTGAAGGTGGAATAGGCCACGCCGCGCACCTCGCAGACCGGCAACGTTGCGGCAATGGTCGAAACGCAATCCTCAATCGGCATCGAACCGGCGATCATGGTCGAAATGATGGTCGAAGTCAGCGTTGAAAGGATCGAGGCCTTGACCCCGCTCCCCAATCCGTCGGCCAAAACGACGATCGTTGAGTTGTCATCCTGCTCAATGACGCGCACCTGGTCGCCGCATAATTGTTCACCGTGCTTATTGATGCTTCGGTAGCCGATGTCGGTACACAAATTATTCATCGCGCAACGACTCCTTTAAATTGGTGAGTGCGACCTTGGTTTCAGCCGTTGTTTCACCCAACAGAGAGGCGATTTCCTGCACCACGCGCATCTGTTTTTCAATGACCTTGTCGGTGACTTCGATGGTTTTCCGGCTCAAATCCTCTTTTTTGGCGCGCGCCGTCTCTTCGTCGGTGATATCGCGCATAATGCTCATGATGATATGGTAACTTTTATCGTAAAGAATGCTTTCTTCGACATATTTGCCGTATTCGGCTAGGAAAATCCGGCGGTCATGCACATTCTGCCCCGACTGCATTACATCTAAAAAGGGAAAAGGATCTAGGATACGAATGACCTGCTCGCCCAACACATCGGATTCGTTTTTGATGTTCATGATCTGGCGGGCAGCTTTGTTGATCTGTTGCACCTCGAGTTGCTCATTGAGCACCAGAATGCCGTTTGGCGTATTGTTGATAATCGTATCGGAGAAAGATTCGGCTTTTTCTTTCAAAAAGGGCAGGCACATGCTAAGGTCCGCCTTCCCCTGGAAGACGGCGACGGCCTTCTCGCGGCAGGTGTTATAGCCGCAACTGCCGCAGTTAAGTTCCTGATCCTTGGACGTTTTGCCCATTTTGCGCAGAATCTCTTCAATCGCCGCGCTTCCCGGCATCTCTTTATCGGACCCTAAATAGCCCATGTTTTTCGGGATTTCATCAGCCGCGATTTTACGCACGGGGAAATCTTGCTTGCCGGCATAGTGATCGACGGCAATAAAGTCGCGAATGGGGGAGCGTTGCGCCTTGCGCATGATCGGCCCGCCGATGCAACTGCCAGCGCAGGCCGACATTTCAATAAAGCATTTCTGCATGCGCCCGTTCAAGATATCTTCGAGGGCGCGAATGCAATTGTCGACCCCGTCGACGCTTATGTAGGTGTATTCCTGGCTCGTGCAGTCCATGGTGCGCAAAATTCCACCGGCCGTAGGGAAAAGGCGGGCGCGGCTATTGTCATTTTTTGGCGCCGCGGACGCAGGCTCGATGCCCTCGGATGCAAACCATTCGGATAATTCTTCAAAGGTCAGGACGCAGTCGACGAGATCGCCGTATTCCTGCGCTTCATCCTTTTTGGAAATACAGGGGCCAATGAAAACCGTTTTGGCCTCGGGGTGCTCGCGTTTGATTTCACTGCAATGGGCCTGCATGGGCGAATAAATTTTGGCGAGATAGGGGAGCGCACCGGGATAATGCTTTTGAATCAAGAGGTTGACCGAGTGGCAACAGGATGAAATTACAATTTCTTGTTTTGCCTCGCGCACCATATCCTCATAGCACTTTTTGACAATGGTCGCTCCCAGCGCGGTCTCGCCGGCGTCTGTAAAACCGAGCTTTTGGAGCGCTTGCCGCATGGTTTCGATGGTTGTGCCCTCAAAACTGGCGACAAAAGACGGCGCCAGGCTCACATAAACCGGCGCGCCGCTCGCGATCAGTGCTTTGGCCTTATCCACGTCGTTACGGATCTCTTTGGCGTTTTGCGGGCAGACGACATAGCATTGCCCGCAGAGGATGCATTCCTCTTGCACGATTTGGGCCTGGTTGCCCGAAAAGCGGATGGATTTCACAGGGCAATTCCGGATGCATTTATAACAGTTTTTACAGTTTGATTTCTTTGTCCAAAACACCTTGTCTGGCATACGCTTCGAGCTTCCTTTCTTGGCATTGGTTCAATTGGCAAATATGGCAAGTAGAGCGCGAGCCGAATGCGGCCCGCACTCCGCCTGCTTGGCATCAATCGGCTGGGCTTAAACGCGAGGCAAAACTTCTTTTTCAAAAAAATCCTTTACAGTCTCAGGAGAGACCGAGAACTTTTCATCGTCCAGCTTGACGTTGACGCCGTTCACACAGTCGCCCATGCAAAAAGCGCCGCACAAATCGACATCGTCTTTCAGGTTATGTTGCGCCACGAGATACTGCAATTCCTCGACAACCTGGCGGGAACCCTTTAGGTGACAGGAGCTTCCAATACAAATTGTGATTTTCATAAAGCAGGATCTCCTTCTTATTCGTAATCTACCACGTTGACCCAGTGGAGCAGGAATTCGCGCTCTTCCGGTTTGCCCTTGACCGACTGCGAAGCCGCGACAATGGGAAGCCACTGCTGGACGTATTGCTTGGCAGTGTCGCTTTTTTTGCAGAAGAGGTTTAAATATTGTTCGGCGCCGTCAATGTTGCCGGCGAGCCAAAACAGCAGATAGGTCCTGGCGGCGTCGGCGCTGGCGTTGCCCTGCGTCGCATGCGACCAGTCGAGAATGTAAGGCGTGCCATCCTTCGTTATAATGATATTGCTGGGGTTAAAATCGCCGTGGCAGACCTTATTGTGCTTGGGCATGCCTTCGAGCCGGGTGTGCAATTCATAGCGGGTCGTGGCGTCGAGGTCGGTTTCTGCAATTTTGCGGTTCATTTTATCCTTTAATTTATTGAGGAGCGGAGCGCGTTGCGCATGCACCGTAAGTTGCAGGTCGACGAAAAGGTTCATGTATTCGTCCATCTTCTCTGGATGCTCTTTCATCAGCTGGTCCAGGGTCTTGCCCTCGATGAACTCACTGACAATGG
>CASFAP010000145.1 GCA_949292695.1 uncultured Eubacteriales bacterium
GACCGATTTAATAGCACAGCGTCATATAGCAAGGAAGAGATCAATTCCGCGATTATCGAATTCTTCTCCGAAAGTGGGCCGGGTGGGGTTACGCCAGATCAAGATTCCACATCCGATTCGCCTGCTCTTGCATCCATGAAAGAAGGCTTAATGGACGGAAAGACCTACTACTGGACGGATGCAGGGACAGTATATCACAGATATCATGACTGCCAGGCTCTACAGAACGAGTATAACGTCAAGAGTGGTAGCCGCACAGAGGCAATCATTGAAAAAGAAGTCATGTGCGATTTTTGCCTCAACCGGTGGGCGGAGGAGATCGTGGCGCAGGAAGAGTGATCCTGAAATAGTTGCCCTACTATATGACAAATTGCGAAAATAGAGGTCTTTTTAGAAGGTGATACATTTGTCTGATTTTCTTTTGCAATATCTTTTAGTTGCGATTTACTTGCGCAAGTCCCGCTCAGACGGTGATGCCACCATCGACGAGACCTTACGCCGCCACAAGGAAACCTTGATGGCTTTTTTAGCAAATCATCCAGAGCTTAAGCTATATAAGGTATATGAAGAAGTTGTTTCTGGCGACAGCTTATACGCCCGTCCTCAAATGCTACAGCTTTTACAGGATGCCGAAGAGGAACGCTTTGACGCGGTACTTTGCATCGATGTCCAACGCCTCGGGCGCGGCGACATGTCGGATCAGGGCATGATCTTGAACACATTTCGGTATCACAACATCAAAATTATTACACCCAGAAAAGTGTATGATCTCAACGACGAGATGGATGACGATTTTGCCGAAATGGAGACCTTTATGGGCCGCCGCGAGCTCAAGATGATCAAGCGCCGGCTAAATGCTGGTACACAAAAAAGCATATCGGAAGGATGCTATGTCGTCAATGCTCCATATGGATATAAAAATGTGCGGGTCAACAAGAAGGCGACGCTTGAAATCGTCGAAGAAGAAGCAAAGTTTGTCCGCATGATTTTCGACATGTATGTCAATCACGGGGTCGGGGCGACAACAATCGCCAATACGATATCTGCTATGGGCGCTAAGCCGCATAGAGCAGACCATTTTAACCGCACCTCGGTCGTGGCGATCCTGCGAAATCAAGTGTACATCGGAAAGATTGTATGGAATAAAAAAAAGACGTACCCCAAAGGGTTCCGTGGAAACGAAAAGTATGTCACGGTTTATCATGATCCGTCAGAGTGGCAGGTGTATGATGGGATTCATCCCCCAATCATTGACGAAGAAACCTTTCGACGCGCCGGAGAAATTTTATCCAGCAGGTATCATAAGCCATATCGTGATGGCACAATACAAAATCCGCTCTGTGGTATCCTCAAGTGCGCGATTTGTGGATGTATGATGCAACGGCGGCCCTATGGCGCTCGCAAGTATCAAAGTGTCCATCTGCTGTGCGCGACGAAAGGGTGCTGTACTTCGTCGCGCCTCGACTATGTCGAAATGGCAGTTTATAACGCGATCAAGGATGAGCTTAAAAAATTCGAGTTGCAGGCCATAACAAAAAAGCCTGATATGGATTTTGATGCTATCCTTTCCGGAATCCAATCAGAGCTGAAGAAGCTGGATGTACAAGAGGGCCGTCTTTTCGACTTTTTAGAGCAGGGTGTATATGATATCGATACCTTCGCAAGTCGGCGAAGCCATCTTTTTGACCGAAGGCGTGAACTTAAAGATCAGTATCAACTCATCTTGAATAAAAAGACCATCTCAGAAAGTAATCGGCCCGATTTAGTGATACCAGAGCTTAAAACTCTGCTTGACACCTATTGGAAGTCCGATCCATCAAAAAAGAACCATATGCTTAAGAGCATTATAAGATCTGGTACATACTATAAAGAAAAAGGATGGGCCCCGAATCAGTTCATTTTGCGCCTTGATTTCCGCTGGAATTGAGACGTTATTTTTTATATATAAAGTGTTCGTTGTTACTCGCAACAAGAATCATAGACCCGTCCGGCGTCAATGCACACCGCTTCTTTAAAGGTGTTCGGCGCAGGACAATTACTCTTAATATCTGCCATGAAAAAATCCTCCTGTTAGTGTAATAATACCGGCTTGCACCGGCAAGAAGATAGCAACTTCTATCTCATTCTATGTGAATCCTTTTGTTTGGTTCCTTTTTTAGCGCGTCTGAACCTTTGCTCGGCCGGGTCTTCGCCCCGAACCATTCAGACCTTTTGCAAGCTCGACTTTTCGGGGCGCCCAGGCCGCTACTCAGCCGGCCCCTTGCCCCGAGCCATTGAGCCAACAAGGCACAGTAAGTCTTTTCGGGCGTCCGAACCGCTACTCAGCCGGGCCCTTACCCCGAGCCATTCGGCGGCGAGAGACGATCCGGCGCGTTCAGGGCTGGGCTTTTGCCAGACCCCGCGCCGGCGCTGGATTTGCGCTGTGGCGGCGGCCCTGACGGCCGAAGGCCGTCATACCCGGGGCGGGAGATTGAAGGCAGGATGCTGTTCGCATGGCAACATCCCGCCCCGGGCACCAGCGCGCTTTCAGCGCGCGGGCCGCCGCCTTACTGGCCGCCCACTTTTGCCTCTGAACGCTGGCGCCGCGCGGGCACAGGCGCCGGCCGGGCGGCGAATGATGTGGGTGCGGCTCGCAGAAACATGAAACGGCATCACCACGAGCGGCACCCTTCGATGTGCAAAAACCGCACCTGGCCATAAATATAACTGCTCAGCGGCCGCATGTCGGTGTCGTAGGTGTGGGCCGCGACCAGAATCCCGTCTGCATTCACGGCCACGACAAAGGGCGAATGATAAAAATTCCCGCTCTCGTCGCCCAGTTGGACAATATCACCCGGCACGACCTCGTCTAGTGTGCACTCTCGCGCGTAGGGGCCAACGCTCTTGTTGGTAGTCAAGAATTGGTGCAGGTAAACAACAGAAGTCCAGCCCGGCGCCCGGGAGGCTAAACTGTGATAATACCATCCGAAGGTCTTGGTCTCGTTCATAACGCCGCAACCTGCAAACAGGCACTGGGAGGCAAAATTCGTGCAGTCGCCGCCCATACGATCAAAATTGGCATAGGCCGGATTGCGCGAGTAGGCCCAGCGATGGGCGTACTCGATGGCCGGCGCGCGCCGGTAACCGGTTTCATGTAGCATAACCTTCACCCATTCCAGCATATGAAGTTTTTTTCGGTTTTGGAACCATTTTTGGACAGATTTTCCCAAGACGGCCAAAAAGGGACAAGCAAAAAAGCGGCGGCCTGCGCGCCTGCGGCGCGCGGGCCGCCGCCCGCCATCCTTCCGCGCCCTGCTCCTCCAAGCCATTTTTCACCGCCTGCTGTGGCGCTCTTTTTGAATGTTTCCCTGGCGCGAGCGCTCCTTGCGGCCTTTGCCACCACTCCAGAATTGGCCGCGCCGCAAAAGGGTGGCACGTGAACTGGCCGAGCAAAGGCCGATTGGCGCGGGGTGAAGGCCCGGCTGAGTAGCGTCCCAGACGCCCTAAAAACAGAATCTGCGCAAGGGCCCAATGGCTCGGGGCGAAGACCCTGCCGAGTAGCGGTTCGGACGCCCGAAAAAGATTGCAATTTTTAAAAAAGTAGGGTATAATAAAAGAAATGATTTGAAGCTTTTCTCTTTCTATCTGAAATGCGCCGCTCCGATTTGGGCAAAGCCGCTGACTTGGCCCGCGGCACCTGCACGGAAATTGTCTGCGCCTACCAACCTGCTGAATAGCGCGGTCAATTTCTTGGTATCATTTTGAAATTGGGGCATATTCTATAAAAAATAATTGTTTTATGAGAAAAATGTAGTAATAATTTCTATAGTGTTCCAAATCGGCTATGATTCTATTGGGAGTAAAAGCCCAAGGAACTGTAAAAGAGGAGGAATTTGTATGAAACGTTTGTTAGCGGTAAGCGTTGCGGTCTGTTTGCTCTTCTGCGCCCTTCCCCCCTCCGCGTCGGCGGCCGGACCCCCATCGCAGGCGGATGCACCTGCGCAGGTGCAGGGTAGCCCGCTCTTGCAGGGGACCGTAACCGTAACGGAAGACGGCGCTGTTTGGAACGCGGCCGGCGCGGCGGGGAACGAGCGCCAACCGGGAGAGAGCTCTGATGCGGCGGGGAATCGAACGGAAACCGGGGCCGGCGCGATTGATAGCGGGCCTCTGCCGGAAACCGGTGGCATGGCTGACCCTGCCTTGGAGCCGCCGAATGGTAATGCGGCCGCTTCCCCGAACGGCGTTCTGCCGGAAATCGAGGGGAGCCTTGATGAAGTCAGCGGTTCGGTCATCCGCGGTTGGGCCTGGGATAAGGATCTGCCCAATGAGCCGCTCTTGGTTCGCGTCTATTATCGGAATTTAAATTGGTCTACCAGCAGTTCATTTGACGTCATGGCCGACCAATTCCGCGGCGATCTGCACACGGCTGGCAAGGGCAACGGTTACCACGCCTTTTCTTACAATTTCAACTGGCTCGCTCTGGAGATCGGAACCTATGAGGTTTCTGCGGTCGCTTTTTCTGGTTTTTATAATGATATCATCGGCGAAAAGACCTTCGAGCTCAAGCAGTCCTACGGCTATGTAGACGAGATCAACCTGCAGGGCGTGCGCGGCTGGGCCTGGAACCCGTCGGTGCCGAATTTCCGCAACGCCATTCACGTGTATGTGCTGACCGCCGACGGCACCGTACAGGGGATTTACAAGGCGACGGCCGACCAGTACCGCGGCGATTTGCCGGGCGCCGGCATCGGCGACGGCAAGCACGCTTACTTTTGCAATGTCCCCTGGTCCGAACTGCCGCGCGAGGTGCTGACGGTGCGGACCTACGCAGTCGACGGCACCAACGTCGCGCCGCTCCTGGCCGAAAAGCTATATAACAACGCGCCGCCGCGGAGCGATATGATCACCTATATCAACCCGGTGCTGTACCACGAGGATGATCCGCTTTATCGAGTCACGGACGGCTTCTACACCCAAAAGACGAAATCAGAAATTGAGGCCATGGCCTACACACCCATTGTCGATCGAACGGTCAGCCGAGATGATATCCTCAACAACCTGCCGGACACCTGCCTTTGGGTCATCTGCACCCACGGGAGCCAAAATGAGCTGTTAACCTATCTGCCGCCCGATGCGACGTTCCGCATCAACCTGACCTATGATGCAATCGACACCGGGGTCCAGGATGGCGAGCTCTCGGATATGCGCCTGGCGCTCTTACTTTCCTGCTCGACCGGCGAGGGAGCCGATGCGGAGCCTAATCTGGTCAATCTTCTGCACGAAAAGGGCGCCCTCACCGCGATCGGCTGGCAAGATGAAG
>CASFAP010000146.1 GCA_949292695.1 uncultured Eubacteriales bacterium
GGCCGATTCATTCTCATGATGGATGGCGCAGTCATTGCCTTTGCGGTGTTGGCCTATCGCAATTTAGAGAGCGCGCTTTATTCAGTGGTGACCATATATGTTTCTTCCATGGTGATCGATCAGCTCTTGTATGGCTCAGACAGCGGTAAGCTGATTTTTGTCATTACCAAAGAGGCCGATACGCTGTCGGATGCAATCTTTTCTCAGCTCGGCCGGGGTGTTACGCGCATGCAGGTAGTCGGCGGATATACCCGAACCGAACGAACCATGCTTTTGTGCGCCGTTCGTCGGCATGAGGCCGCGAAGATTCATGCCATTGTCCGCAAACTGGATCCGCAGGCATTTTTAATTGTTTCGGATGTCGGCGAAATTATCGGTGAGGGTTTTAAGGTCAATGCCGAAAATGAATCGTAAAATGCCCGGCGGAATACCGCCGGGCATTTTGTCTGTTTGGTGCACCGAATAACGACATTTTATCGGTTAGCGATCGAACTGATTCTGCTCGTTCTGCTGATTGTTATTCTGCTGGTTCTTGTTCTGTTGATTCTGTTGATTTTTGTTCTGCTGGTTGTTCTGCTGATTCTGTTGGTTCTGCTGATTCTTGTTCTGGCTCATGGTATTCACCTCGCTTTCAATGCTAGTATTCGCATTGGGACGAGGTTTATACATGAGGAAACAGCCGATAAGAATAGAATAGGGAAAAATTGCAAAAGAAGATTTACAGATGAAAAAGCGCTTTTCCGTTGGCCAGTGAAGCGCCAAAAATTGTTTCCCGGTCGGTTTTTTTCAGTTCTGCAATTTTTTCGGCCGTGCGGGCGATCATGCCGGAATGGCATCGCTTGCCGCGATAAGGCGCCGGCGCAAGATAGGGCGCGTCGGTTTCTAAAAGGAGGCGTTCGAGCGGCAAGTTTTCGACGACACGCACCAATTTTTTTGCATTTTGAAAGGTGATAACACCGCCCACGCCGATCAACATTCCCAGTTCTAAGATTTCATCCGCCATTTCGGCACTGCCGGAAAAACAGTGCACAACGCCGGCCGGACGGTATTTTTTTAAAAGCGCTAGCGTATCGGCATGGGCGTCACGGTCATGGATGATAACGGGAACCGCAAGCTCTTTCGCAAGGCGCAATTGCGCTTCAAAGGCCTCTTTTTGGCGTTGGCGGCCTGACGGGCTCTCTTCCCAGTGATAATCGAGGCCGATTTCGCCCAAAGCGACGACCTTTGGCTTGGAGAGTTGCCCTGCCAGCGTTTGCAAATCGAGGGGACCTGCCGGCAGGTTTTCAGGGTGATATCCGCAGGCGGCGAAGCAGATGGAATGCCGATCAGCAAGCCGGATGCAGGCCTCGTTGGAGGCAAGATCGACGCCGCAGTTGAGGATGCCGCCGACACCGAGCTTTGGCAACTCACAAAGGAGTTGCTCTCGGTCCGCGTCAAAAGCGGCGTCGTCATAATGCGCGTGAAAGTCAAAGATTTCGCCGGGTCCGGCGGGATGTTCGAACTCCATTATCGCACCCGACTTCCGGCTGGAACCCCATCGGCAAACAGAACGCGGACTTCATCTTCGGCGTCGGCCGCTAAAATCATGCCGTTGCTTTCAACGCCGCAGAGTACAGCAGGTTTTAAGTTGGCGACTACGATAACGGTATGACCGATGAGATCTTCCGGACGATACCATTTGGCGATGCCGGAGGCGACGGTGCGCGGGGTGCCGGAACCATCGTTCAGCGTCAATTTCAAAAGCTTTTTGGAGCCTTTTATGGGCTCGCAGGCGGTTACGGTAGCGGCGCGCAGTTCCACCTTCATAAAATCTTCGATTGCGATTTGTGAAAGGCTGGCAACATTCTCGGCCACACCGGCCTTTTGGGCCGCGGCCTGTTCTTTTTCCTGTTGCGCTTTTAGCTCGGATGCCAACTCCGCCAAGACCTTTTCGCTGTCGATTCGGGCGAACAATGGCGCCGCCTGGCCGACAGAAAACCTGTCACGCTTACCGAAGTCCAGCGTAACGTCATCGCACTGCAACTGGTCGCGGATGTGCGACGCGCAATCTGGCATAGCCGGAGAAAGGAGAGTAGCTAACAGGCGCAGACCTTCGAGCAGGTGATACATCACGGTTTCAAGTCTTACGCGGTCGGCCTCATTTTTGGCCAGCGCCCAGGGGGAAGTTTCGTCAATGTATTTGTTGCACCGCTTGGCGAAGTTCATAACGGTTTCCATGGCGTCGGCGTTGTGATAGGTGTCCATCCGGTCTTGGTAGTCCTGCACGGTCTGCTTTGCGGTGGCGACAAAGTCGCGGTCGATTGCGTCTTGCGGCGCTTTGCGAGAGACCTGACCGCCAAAATATTTGTTGGTCATGGCAATGGTGCGGTTGACAAGGTTGCCGAGCGTATTGGCAAGGTCGGCGTTATAAACTGAGATGAAACTTTCATAGGTGATGTTGCCGTCCTGCGCGAAGGGCATCTGCGAGAGCAGATAATACCGCACAGCATCAACTCCAAAGCGGGCGGCGAGATCGTCGGCGTAGATGACGTTGCCTTTTGATTTGCTCATTTTATCCTCGGCGAAGAGAAGCCAAGGGTGGCCGAGCACCTGTTTGGGGAGCGGCTGGCCAAGCGCCATCAGAATGATGGGCCAGTAGATGGTGTGAAATCGGACGATATCCTTGCCGATGACGTGCAGGTCCGCCGGCCAGTAGTGGTGATAACTGTCGCGGCTGGCGTCAGGATGGTAGCCGATGCCGGTGATGTAGTTGGAGAGCGCATCAAGCCAGACGTAGATGACATGGCCGGGATCGAACTCGACGGGAATGCCCCATTTGAAGGAGGTGCGGGAGACGCAAAGGTCATTCAGGCCCGGCTTTAAGAAGTTGTTGATCATCTCGTTGCGGCGGGACTCCGGCTGGATATAATCCGGATGCGCCGCGTAATAGGCGAGCAACTGATCCTGATATTTGCTCAGGCGCAAAAAGTAGGCTTCCTCTTTTGCGTCGACCACCTCGCGGCCGCAGTCGGGGCATTTGCCGTCGACCAGTTGCGAGGCTGTAAAGAAAGACTCGCAGGGGACGCAGTATTTGCCTTCGTACTGGCCCTTGTAAATATCACCCTGCTCGTAGAGCTGTTTGAAGATGGCCTGGACGGCGGCCTCATGGTCGGCGTCGGTCGTGCGGATAAAGCGATCGTAACTCGTATGCATGGCGTCCCATACGGCGCGGATCTGGGAAGAGACGCGGTCGACATAGGCCTTCGGCGTGATCCCTTCGGCCAGCGCGTATTCCTCAATTTTTTGGCCATGCTCGTCAGATCCGGTGAGAAAGTAGACGTCGAACCCCTGCATGCGCTTATAGCGCGCGATAAAATCGGCCAACACGACATCGTAGGTGTTGCCGATGTGGGGCTTGCGCGAGGTATAGGCGATGGCGGTGGTGATATAAAATTTTTGTTTATCCTGCAAAGGTGAAACCTCCTTCAAATGCGCTGAAAGCGCGGTTACCCAATATTATGCCCCGGTCGCGTCGGCATACTCTTTGAGCCGTTCGTGACGGGCGGCCAAAACTTTTTCATCTGCACCGACGCCGGCCATGACCATCAGATAAAAAAGCCCGGTTTGAATCCAGAGCATGGTCATGTCTGTCGTGCCGTGGATGAGCATTGCGGCAGTGAGCGAGAGAATTAATGCGGTGATATGGCTTTTATGGATGCGGTTTTTACATATGAGCACTGTGCGGAAATAGGCCAGGAAGTAAAGTGAAAAGAGAATGGTGCCAACGATGCCGAAGCTGAGCAAGGGTTCGAGCACGATGTTGTGCGCGTGTTGCGAAAGGTAGGCCCCCGGCGTATTGGCTGAAATCTGCATATAGCTTAAAAATCCGCGGCCAAAAAACGGGGTTTCCGGGATCGAACGGATGCTCAAATCCCAAATGGTGATGCGGTTGTCGGTTGTAATGTTGGATTCGGTCAGGCGTGGGAAAATCTCTGGCACGCAATAAAGGATGATGCAACAAACAGCGGTCAACGTCAAAAAAATGCTGAGCAAATGATGTTGTCGCATGAGGGATAGAAGCACCGAAACCCCCATCAACAGTTCCACCCATACAAACATACTGCCGCAAAGATACATTGTAACGGCGCAAAAAGCGGCAACCCCATAATAGAACCAGATATTGCCCTTGCGGGCTGTAATTTTATAGGCACATATGATGATGACGGTCGCCATGATGGTGGCGAGGTAGTTGGGGTTGAAAAAATAGGCCTGGCAACGATAGAACGGGTCTTTGAGATGGATGAGCCGTTCGACGACCGCATAGAGTGTGACAAAAATGCTGAGGACACAACAGCCGTTGAGCGAACGTTCAAAGACCGTTCGAGTCATGGCCGTTCTGGCAAAAAGGGCAATGACCATGATGAAAAAATAGAGGATCGAACAGCCGGCGCCGATAAAGTTTTGATAGCATAAACCGACGACGAAAGTAAGGGCCGAAAAGGCCGGGACAGACCACCAGAATTTGTGCACAAAAATGCGCTTTCGCGTCTTTTTCGAAACAAGCAGGTAGACGCCCAGGAACAGAATTACCAACGCCGTGATGGGGTAAGGCATCAGGACGCTGAAAAAGGAAAGGTACAAAATATTCTGGTCGGAAAGCCAGTCGCGCGCACGATTGAGGACGTTATGCAAACTCCCACCTCATTTATTACGGCCGATTGAACCAGGGAATCATACAACTGCACAATAAACAGAACAATTGATAGCCGCAAAGATAAAGGATTGACAAGGCCTTACCGCTAAACAGCAGGTAGGCGAAGGCCGCGAGGCCCAGGCACAGAGAGACGATGTGCAACATCGTCATGGCGTGGGTCGTGGATTTCACTTTAATGGCGGCCGTAATGACGGCGGCCGGGGCGCAGGCTGAGCCCCCTTGATAAGCCGCTGGGGATGACACACTTTCCACCGGGCGAGCGGCCTGATAATGCATGTCGCTGGCGGCGCTGTTCATGACCTTGACGCAATCTTCATACAACCCGAAATAATCGCAGATCATTGCATCGGTAACGTTAGGGTCGCAATTGTTGACAAGGATGGTCACACCGGCATTGCACAAACGGCTGAGCTCATAGGTGATTTCAGGTTGCGGCTCGTATTTGACGATTAAGAGCGCTTGGGCGCGGCCGTCCCTGGCAAGATAAACCGGGAAACAACCGTTGCGCAAAATCTTTTTATCGATTTCAAGGGAGGGGGCGGCAATTCCATGGGCCTCGAGCAACGTGCGGTTGCCGATGAAAAGCCGGCGGTCGCCAATCCACCCCGAGATGCCAAGGCGGTCTTCATATTTGACCGAGTCGGCCTTTGGAAGTGTTGTTCCCTTGCGGGTATCGACAATGCGCTTGAAAATATCGGTCAGGGGGCTGGAAATGCGTTCGGCTACGGCCGCGGCATCAAAAAAGATCTGATCGCTGACCGAGTGGCCAAGAAGCTTCATATCGATGAGTTTGACGGTGCCGGAAGGGAAGAGCTCCTGCACCTGGAAGGCCGCGGCATTGACAGGCTCGATCTCTTCCGCCGCGCTATATCCGGCCAACATGGCGCTATACCTGCCCAAACGGTCAGAGGCCAGTTTGAGGGGCAGGATGCTGGCCAATGCGGCTGTCGGCGGTGCCGAGAGGCACAAAGCGATACCAAAGGCGGTCAAAGCCCCGCCGATTCCCCCATTGGCCGCGCCGATCGCGGCCAAAAGAAGGGCGACGCCGAGTGCCAGATAGGCAATGACGCGGTTGCGCTTTTGAAGCGGCCCAGGAATACTCCATCGCCGCATGAAATCGAGAACGTTAACTGTTTTGCGGCCGGCGGCGATCAGGGCTTCGCCCGGAATGATATCGTGCGCCATAGCATAGGTGACGGGCTTGTCATCAATGGCAAAAAAGGCAGTTTTCTCCTGCGGCGTCGCGATCAACTTGAAGCTCTCAAACTGGGCCGAGGTTTGCAATAGTCGGCCGACATCACGGCACAAGATTGCGATAGCGGCGACGAGGGAGAGCGACATCGCCGGATTCGGATCGGCCAGGATCAGAACGGCGCCATCGTTCAAAAGTGCGCCGATGAGCCCGAGCGCGACCGGCAAATCGGAGGTGTCATGTTTCGTAAAGAGAGCGCCAAGGCCGCGAAAGACATCAATGTTTAACAAACAGAGCAATCCGATGAGGCCGAATTGCACGCCGCGGTAGGCCGTCAAATGCAGAGCGCGAAAGCTATTTAAAAGCGGTGTTGCAAAAATCAAGGCGGCGATGGCCAAAAGCAGGGTAGGTAGCAACCGAAGCACCGCGCGGCGCTTTTGCAAAAACAACTGGTGACGAATGGGTTTTGCGTCACGGTATGAGGTGTAGTCAGGGCCTGCATAATCATCGGATCCGACCGGTTCGGGTGCACGCACCTTTGGCGCGGGATGGACAGGCTCGGACTTGACCTTCGGGGGCTGAATATCAATGATCTTCGTACCGCTACTAATATCGAAGGGTTCATCTTTGGAAGGAACGTCAAACCGTTGCGTAGCCTCTTGCGTTGCGGCATTTGCCGCTGGTTGCACGCGTGTATGCCTTGGAGCCGGTTGCGTTTGCACCGACGCAGGCTCGCGGCGCATGGGGATTTCTTCCGGCGCGCGCTCCTGCACACGTGGCGCAGGCCGCGGTGCCGGTTCTGACACTTTTTTGGCCGGTGCGCCGGCGACAGGCCGCGCCGCACGAGATGGAGTGACTTTGACCGGCCGCTGGGGCTCGGGCGCGCGTTTTGGCGCGGCCTTTGGAGGCTCTTTTGCCGATGGTTCGGTTTTGAGGCGAGCGCCATAAAGCCGGGCGATGCGTTCGGCGGCCTTGCGCTCGGCCGAATGGATGATCTCGTCGACGCTCTCGAGCGTGTAATCCGGTTCGCGTTCGGCGGCGTTATTTCCCTCTTCATCGACGATAAATGGCTTGCAAAGATCCAATAGTGACGGTTTCTTTTCAGCCGGTGCGTCGGCCTTTGGGGCAGTTGGCTTTGCAGACGCCGCAATGGGACCGGTTTGGTCCTCCTTTTTTGGCGCAGGTGTTTCGGCTCGAACCGTTTGATTATCTGGGTGCGTAGACAAGCTGGCTTGGGACGGTTGCGCATCGGCCAATTTGGCCTCAGCCTGCTTTGCCTCGACTGGCTCTGTCTCAGCCTGGTTCATCTTAATTGGTCTGTCGGGTTTCAACTCGGTGAGTTCCGGCTCCCGTACGGCCGGCTTTGGCTGGGCGGCCTCATTGCGCGCCTGCATCATTCGCTGGTAGAGCGACTCCCCCGCGGCCTTCAAATCCTGTTTTTCCTTTGCGTGCGGAGATTGCATGGGAATGTCTTGTGTGGCGCGGGCCGGATGATCGGCTCGATCTTTGTGCAGGACCTCTTCAGGTGTCAAGGCATAGGTCGACTGCTCCTGCCGATGACCGATTGGCGCGATTCCATCCGTTGGATCCTCCTCCCCAAAGCGAGAAAAAGGAATGGTGAAATCGAGCTCGTCAGCCGAGTCGGCCTCGGATTCTAAAATCTCTTCCCTTTTATTTCGTTTGAATAAACCCATATTGGAACTTCCCCTTCAGGCAGTGATTGAAATTAATGCGGCATGCGCTGGCGCACAACTTCATACATCAAAACGCCGGCGGCTACAGAAGCATTCAGTGAATTGATTTTGCCGCACATTGGCAAACTGACGATAGCGTCGCACTTTTTTGCGATCAGCGGCCCGATCCCTTTGCCTTCATTCCCCACCACGATAGCGACCGGGCCAGTGTAATCAAAGCGATCCCAACGCGTTCCATCCATATCTGCTCCATAAATCCAAATGCCTTTTTGCTTAAGGCGATCGATTTCATTGGCCAGGTTGGTCACGCGGGCGACAGGGACATACTCAAGCGCGCCACTGGCCGATTTGGCGACCGCCGCGCTTAAAGAAGCGCTTCGGCGTTTCGGGATGACGATACCGTGCGCCCCACAGGCCTCCGCGGTACGGATTATGGCTCCTAAGTTGTGCGGATCCTCAATTTCGTCGCAGAGGATCAGAAAAGGGGGCTGGCCACGCTCATCGGCAAGGGCGAGAAGGTCGTCGACCTCGCAGTAGCTCTGTGCGGCGAACTGGACGGCGACCCCTTGGTGCACAGCGCCCTGGCAGAGGGCGTCGAGCTTGGAAGGGGAGACCTCTTTGACAAGAATGCCGCGCTCCCTGCACTTTGCGAGAATTGCGGCCAAAGAACCCCGGGGCGCGCCGTGGCTCACGAGCAGTCGGTCGATTTCTCGGCCGGAACGCAGAGCTTCCAGGACGGCGTTGCGCCCGACGATCGTCTGAAATTCAGTTTCATGTTTCATCTAAAAAGGCGGCGTCCTTTCTTTCCTATAGATAATGCAATTATAACACAACGAACAGGAAAATAGAAGAGTGAAATCGACAAAAACCGAATTTTTGGGCGGAAAGATTTTCCGAAGCGGGATAATTGCGGGACGATGGTAAATGCTAGTAAAAAAGCAAGGAGGATAAAAATGAAACAAATTGCAAAAATAGAGGCCTTTGAGCTAATGGATTCCCGTTCCAACCCGACCGTTGGCGTTCGTACGACATTGTCGGACGGCGCACGGGGGTTTGCATTGGCGCCTTCTGGGGCATCGACAGGCCAACATGAGGCGCACGAGTTGCGCGATCAGGACAATAACCGTTATGGCGGAAAAGGGGTCAAAACGGCCGTTAAAAATGTGACGGACATAATAGCACCGGCACTTATAAAACTCGGCACCGTTTGCCAGAGCGCGGTGGACCGGACACTCCTTGAGCTCGACGGCACCGAAAATAAAGGGAAAGTAGGCGCGAACGCAATTCTGGCGACGTCACTCTCGGTGGCGCGCGCCGCCGCCGCATCTTACAGAATGCCGCTTTACCGCTATTTGGGCGGAGTCAACGCTCAGCGCCTGCCGACCCCGATGATGAACATTTTGAACGGCGGTGCCCATGCGGCCAACAACATCGACATTCAGGAATTTATGATTATTCCTGCCGGTGCTTCAAGTTTCGCGGAGGCGCTCAGGCAATGCAGTGAAATTTACCATGCACTGGGATCTATGTTGAAAAGCATGGGCCTGACTATATCAGTCGGGGACGAGGGCGGCTATGCGCCTAACCTTGATTCCGATGAAACTGCCATTCAGATCATCGTCGATGCGATCGAAAAGGCCGGTTATTCAACCGACGAAGTGAAAATAGCGCTCGATGCGGCCTCGAGCGAATGGTATGAAAACGGGGTTTACCACCTGCCCAAACGCGATGTAATTTACACGGTGGACGAGATGATCAACCACTGGGAAACCCTCTGCCGGGATTACCCGATTGTATCGATTGAGGATGGTTTAGCTGAGGACGACTGGAAGGGTTGGACGCGCCTGACCGAGCGGCTTGGCGGGCAGATCCAACTGGTGGGCGACGATTTATTTGTCACGAACCGCGCTCGGTTGAAGCAAGGGTTTGAGGCCGCGGCCGGCAATGCGATTCTTGTAAAACCCAACCAAATCGGCACCCTGAGCGAGACGATGGAGGTCGTTGTAATGGCAAAGAACCGTGGTTATTCAGCGGTTATTTCCCATCGTTCCGGCGAGACCGAGGATACCACCATTGCCGACCTGGCCGTCGCGACCAATGCAGGACAGATCAAAACCGGGGCACCCTGCCGCTCTGAACGGGTGGCAAAATACAACCGGTTGCTGGTAATCGAATCAGAACTCAGAGGCCAGTTATAATTGTATCGATTTGTGCTAATGTTAGCTCGATTTGTGCATGACGAATCCGTGAAGAGACTGTGTTTTCTCTTCACGGATTGTTTTTGATTCTAATAAATGTTTACCAAGATAGGAAAATATTTTAAAAATGTCCGGATATTTACATCAGATAGAGGTATTTGTTGCTAAATATGACACAAATTTGGGCAAAAAATGATGCTCTAAATTTATTACACATTTTTAGTCCTTTTTTCTATTGCATACCAGATTTTGAAACAATATAATGATAATGCATAGAAAGGTGAAATGTAGGATTCTCTACTTTGGAGAATGTGACAAAGCATTTCACAAACCAAAAGGAGGAAGATTATGAGGAAATCGGTTGGAGTCAAATCACTCTCGCTCCTATTATCCGCGTTGATGCTACTTGGCGTCATGTGGGTAGGGTTTTCGGCGGCTGTCGCCGCAGAGGGTGACGAAAACGCCCCGACGAGCTACCATCCTTATGAGGGCTACACGCTAGGTGAAAAGCCAAAGGAGGACCCTTGGTTCTTTGAAGCCAAGGATTATTCTCCCGCCATGCCCTTTATGACTTCGGATGCGCAGTTCGCCGCGCCGACTGTAGCGATTGAGGCGGGTTCGACCTCGGCTACTGTGTCTTGGAACGCAGTGGAGGGGGCGACGGGCTATGTCGTAATGCCTTATGGAGTGCAGGACGGCGCCTATGTCGCGATGGATCCGGTGCCGGCCAGCGGCACTTCTGCGACCTTGACGGGCCTTACGAAAAACACCAAAATTGCGGTGCAGATCGTCGCCCAGAAGGACGGCGCTGATTTGTGCGCCTCGAGCGTCAATGAAATCTTGGTGCTCGTGCAAGAGGATTCCTATTATATGGTAAATGACGGTTCGTCGCTGGCGAATTTGTCTTACCAATGGGGATTCCAGGATCTTACCGCGGGTTCGGTTGCGGTGCCGGACGGCGCAGGCTTAAGCATGAAGACGATGCCAGCCGGCACCCTTACTTTCACGGTCGATCCGGCTATCGACGCCGCGCAGTATGAGGCCATTGTGTTCTACGCCGACATGGTCATGGACGAGGAAGCGACAGGCTATATAATCGAGTGGATTACTGACCAGAACGACAATGCCTTGACCTCGATCCCCCAAAACAAAGATAATGGCCAGCCTTCGTCGACCTTCTATGGAATTTCGGCGGAAGACGGCTCTCGGGTCGATTTTTACCCCGAGCCTTGGGAAGACAACGTAGGTGCCATTCCAAAGGGATTTAAGGGTTATGTCGTCATGACGTTATTTCCGCAGTTGCCGACGCATGAGTTGACCAAGTTTGATGTGCAATGGCACGGTTATTTTTCCAACAGTGAAGCATGTAACCAGGGCAAACAGATCTACCTTGACAACTTCATGCTGGTCTCGGATCTTGACATCTTTTTAGGCAAAAGTACCAACCGCACTTTCGCGGTTTCGGGCAAAGACCTTTACGCCTGCGATACGTTTAACAGCGACACTAACTATCTTGGCAGTGCGGAGTTGGGCGTCGGTTATACGCTTTCCTATAACGCGGACGAGATGGGAATGCGGTTTGGGTTAATGGACACCGGCTCGCAGTTGCTCGGTATGTCGTTGCGTTACACCTCGGCGGAAGCGCTCAACTATGATTTGGCGCATGCATTGCAGGTTGCCGACAATAAAAATGCGACCGGTAAGCTCTATTACCGCGTATTGAAAGAAACCGCTTCGGGAGAAAAATCGGTCGTTTGGCCGACGGAAGGCGAATGGCAGTCGCAAGATGTCACGATTTCCAATCTGAACCCAAAAATGCCACTCGAGCTTGTCAATACCGATTTGGGTGCGGGCGACAGCTTGCGGTTGGAATCCTATTTTGACGCAGACTCGGCCAACGGCGGTAGCTTGACGATCCGCATTGGCGTGCCGAAACTGACGGTTGTCAATTCGACGGTCAACGCTAAGGGAAGCACGACGATTTATGCCGTCAGGGATTACTATCCGGCAATCTTCGATGTCAAAAAAAAAGGTATGTCTAATACGCATGGTTCTACCGTGCCGCTTACAGGCCGATTCAACTTCGAATTTATCGACTTGACCAATAATGAAATTTATTTTCCGAATTCCTATCATGATGGCTGGCATATGTTGCTGGAAACGGGAGGCAGATCCGGCACGACCTATCATATAGAGTCCGGTTATTTCAACTCGCAGGTCATCGAGAACCGAGGCACTTCGTTGCGGTTTATCGTAACCGAGGATGGAATGGCAACCCTCAGTACGAGGTTGGATAAAGCTGGCCGTATGCGGATCCTGCGTAACGGTGTTAAAGTCTATCCCGCCGAGGATGAGTGGGCCAATGGTTCCGGCTTGATGGCTATCAATTGCGAGGCTAAGGCCGGCGATGAAATCGCCATTCAAGTTGTAGGTATGCCGGGCACAGGCGGTGACCTTACGCATAACCTCCCTACCATCACCTTTGTTTCGGGCAACACCTATAACCTTGCCGGCGACAGTGTTTTCTCCGCACTCCTTGAGCGGCCCTACAACGGCGAGAGCTACACCGGCGAATATGTGGCCGATCCAAATGCTGTTTGGTCCTTTGGAATTTTCAACGCATCAGACAGTTCTGTGACCGCGGTCGATACTTACGACGACACGCAAAACAAGTTCTTATATGCGAGCAGTATTGCTGGCGCCGGATACCACTTTACCCAGAGCGAACTGATTGCCAACATTACAGGTCAGACGAATCTTTCGATTTCTGACAGCAAGGGAATTTCCCTGCAGTTTACTGCGCCGGAAGCAAAGTTCTATGATTTCGCAACGGCGATGCGGGTCGTCTCTGGTTCGGGCATGCTCAATGTCCGGCTGACGCAGAACGGCGAAAAGATTTGGCCGGCTGAGGAAGATTGGTATAGCTTTGCCGCTTCGGCCGGCGCGGTAGCTGAGATTCCCGCGCAGGAACTTTCCATGAGCGGCGGCGATACGCTTCGCCTTGAGGCCTATGCTAGCGGTACGACTGACCCGGTTGTCGTAAGCCTTGGCTCTCCGGTGGCCCGCAAGCTCGCGACTCGGATTGCTTCGGATGAAGGTTATGTTTCGATCTACACACCGTATGCCTATAATCCGTATGTCGAGAAGGAGTCCAGCGGCGCTTATGTTCCACTGAACGGCCGTTGGAACTACAATGTTTTGAAGGTCTCCGATCAATCGCTCTTGGCCATGGACCGTTATGATGAAGCAACTCAGTTGCTTTCGAACGGGGCTACTGGTGTCGGCGTCACGATTGCCGATACAGCCTTGACGGCCAACCTGAAAAATGGTTACGGACTGTCATTTGAATTTGTTTCCCCGATGGATGGCAAGGCTACGATTAGTACCGGCGCCGCCGCGGCGTCCGGCTCGTTCCGGATTCTCAAAAATGGGGAAAAGATCTATCCGGCTTCGGGTGATTGGGCGGCCGCGACAGAAGACACCGTCAAATTGGAAGATATAGAACTGGCCGCGGGCGATACCATTACGATCCAGGGTTATACCAGCGATGGTAGCGCGATGAACTTCGGCTTGCCGAGCATTTTGGTGACCGGTTCCCATAAAGACCTGAACGATCCGAACGGCGAGGCCTTCTATGCGACCTATGCCGATCCGTTTGAGGGCGATGAATACACAGGTTCTTATACACAAAAAGCTGGACTTTGGGAATTTGACACGCTGAACGGTTCGACATTTGAAACCGCGCCGGTCAATATGTACGACAGCACACAGAGCCGTTATATGTATAACAAAGATATGGAAGGCGCAGGTTATCATTTTGCGCGAACCGCACTTGTCTGGGCTGACCTTAAAACGGCGACTGACGGCACGCCTTATGGTATTTCACTCCAGTTCACTCCGCCGCGCGAGGAGGTCACCAACTATGATATGCAGTCGGCCTTCCAGCTGGTCAACAGCACAACCAAAACGGCCAAAATCCATCTGCGGGTAACCAAAAACGGTGAGAACATCTGGCCGACAGATGCCGAGTGGAGCGAACAGACCATCGCGGCCGGGCAGGATTTATCCTTCCCGTACCTTGAGTTCTCGGCCATCAAGGGTGATTCGATTCGGCTTGAGATGTATGCGACCGATATCATGGACGGTGAAACCCCGGCTAACGATATCACAATTAATATGGTTGCTACAAAAGTCTTGGTCTCCAACACCGAAATCTTTGTAGCCAAGGATGCGACGGCCCGAATCTATCAGTCTTACAATTATAATCCATATGGTACGCTGGCATATAATGGCGTTCACATTCCTTCGCAGAGCCGTTGGAATTTTGAAGTCCTAGATGTGGCCAACAACGAGGTGATTCCGGCTGGTGAATACAAGCGAAGCTGGAACAGCAACCTTTATTACCGCGGCGATTATCTGACTGGTTTCTATATCACCAAATGGGACGTCTCCTCATTGCTAAAGTATCAAAATGAGCAACCGATTGGTCTGAGTGTCAATTACGAGTCGCCAGCGGATGGCGAAGTTACCATTTCGGGCTCTCCGTCGCTTTACAGCGTTGATGCAATGACCGAAGGTGCTACAGTTTACTTCCGCGTGCGAATTAATGACGAGACCATTTTTCCGGCAGAAGGCGGATGGGAAGCGCTGACCAAAGAAAATACGCGTTCTCAATTCGGGGAATACAAAGCTGACTTGAAAATCGGCGATAAGGTCTATTTTGAGGCCTACGTCATGTCGGCGGACGGCGTCTCGGAAGCCTCGGCGAATTTGAATTTCACAATTCCGACCGTCATGTCGGTCGAAAACACCAATCCGAACAAGGAAAAGTTCAGCATTGCCGGCGACTTTACGAATTCCTATCAGATCAGCCCCTATTGGTCGTATGAGTATACGCTCGATTATCAGAACCCTGATTTCAAGAAAATGGAATCCTTCAATGGCGGATGGGGTAACCTCTGGATGGTCAACGGCATGAATATGGGAATTTCGGCGAACCGCATGTGGATCAAGCATTCGCTTTTGAATTCCGGCAAGGTCGCCAGCATCGCCTATACGTTCCATAATCCGAGGGATGGATACCTGACCTTCTCGGATGCGAGAATCAACATGAGGAACACCGACAAGGCCTATATCCGAATCACCAAGAACGGCGAGACAATCTGGCCGGAGGGTAGCGACTGGCTAGAGATGACTGGAAGCGCCAATTTTGAGCGAACCATTTATGAGGTTAAGGCGGGCGACATCTTCCGATTTGAGGCCCGACTTGGTGAAGACAGCGATGATTCGCAGTGGGAAGTCGATGTGGTCTGGGGTCAAACCATCACCTATTCCAAAACCGACCCGGATTCCATAACCTCGACGGATATTTACGAGGGCGTGGACGAACAACTGATGGCGCTACTCCAGAAATTTGATTCCAGCATCCAGTTCGATGTCAATTACCTCGAAAACAAGTGGAAAGCTGAAAATCCTGAAATCGAAGAGACACCTTCGAGACCCAGCCGTCCGAGTGGTGGCGATACGATTGACAACAGTACGACCATAGAGGACGATGACGAGGACGAAGAGCAAACCACCGATCCGACCCAACAGGTCGTCCGCAGAAAGAAAACGTATGTTACATCTGGCGGAATCCCGATCTGGATCATTGTAGTGAGTGCGGTGGGTGCTGTGTTGTTAATCGCGGCCGCTGTCACCCTCATCATCCTCAAAAAGAAAGGAATTCTGTTCGCACAGGCCCTGCCTGAAGCGGCCGAAACGGCAGAAGAATCCGGGCCAGAGGATATATCCAGCAGTAGCCAAACATCAGACACTGATGAAACGCAAGATAACAAGGAGGAATAATAGATGAAACGTACATTATGGGTTCGTGGAGTCTCGGCTGTTGCCGCGTTGCTGATGGCCTTGGGGATGGCCGGTTGCGGCAATGTCGGCCAGACAACCAGTGAAGTTTGGGAAGAGGAAATCATCACCATCGATGGCAGTACCGTTACCCAGACCGGAGATGGTGAGACCGAGAGCGGTGAGAATGGAGACGGCAATGAAGGCACTGCTTCTGTGAATTCCCAAGGCCAGACCAGTGGCGGTGGCGGCGGTGGCGGAAACACGACCACAACGCAAAAGGTCCCCGACTTCCGCGGTGCAACACTGAAAATCGCCTCTTGGGGAAGTAAAAAGCCCAAAACCAGTTCGCCGACCTATAGGCAGCAAGTTGAGCAAATCGCGGCGATTGAGGAAAAATTTAACTGCAAAATTCAATTCATCGATACCGCTAACGATTCCTTGGTCATGGACGGCCAGGTCGCGACGGCGACAGCCGCCGGCACCAAATACGCCGATCTTCTGCAAATGACCTCGGATAATAATTTCCCGCGCGCGGCCCTTAAGGGATTCCTGCATCCGATGGACAAATATGTCGATCTGAGTTCTAGCCAATGGAATAAAAGAGTTTTGGATATGACCGAGATCAAAGGTCGGCACTATTATCTGCCTTCGATCTATGACTGCAACGCAATGGTCGGCAATGGCATCTTCTTCAACAAAAAGACCTTGCAACGCCTTGGCCTGAAGACGCCGCACGACTATATCAAGAGCGGCAACTGGAATTGGGACACCTTTGAGGAGCTCGCCAAATCCGCGACCCAAAGGAACGGCGGCGTGCAGTATTACGGATTAGAAAGAGCGCCTGTCCTTTTTGACAGCAACGGCGTCGCCCTCACCAAAATGGTCAACGGCAAAGCGGTCTTCAACTACGAACAACCTGCCGCTTATGAGGCGATCTCGTTCGCCCAAAAACTCTATCACACCGACAAAGTCGTCGGCGGTTCTTGGGAAGACGGTACGGCTGCCATGTGGGCTAGCGCCTGGTATATGGGTGAGAAGTACCTTGAAAAGCTCGGTGCCAGCGGCGTCGGCTTTGCTTACTGCCCGATCGGTCCGCGCATGAACGACTACTACTACATCGGCCAGGGCGGTATGCCGCTGTGGGGCATTCTTGTAACAGTTAAGAATCCGGCCGACGTCGCCCAGGTCCTTGTTGAATACACAAAGGTTGAAAAGTGGAAGCCGGACGCCGCGACCACGCTGTCTTCACACTTTGGCGATGAGTATTCGCTCGAGATCGCAGTCGACTGCGTCAACCGCGCCATGCAACACACCCAGATGATCGGCTATTATGCGCTGGATGATATTGTCGGCGACTGGGGCGTCAAGGCAAATACCTCGCCGCAGGGCTTTATCGCCTCGGTCAAAGGCCAGGTGCAGGATAAGATCGACGCGGTTTGGGATCCGATCGATACCTTTAAACCGAAGGACTAACGGAAACTTCACGAGATTCCCGGAGGCTCTTAAAAAGCCTCCGGGGCATCTGCCAAAACATGACTGGAGGATGGATCTATGAGAGTTACAAGAATTGCAAGCCTCTTGCTTGCAGTATTTCTTGTACTGAGCGTGACGGTTTCCTGCACCAGAACAGGGGAAGGAATGTCTTCGACCGAATCGACATCAAGCGATGAGATTGATTATAATTCTTCGCTTCCGGTAGGTTCGGAGGTCGAGCCGTCAGATGAGGATTTTGACGAAGACGATGACGACGCTTCCAAACCGACTCCCGGCCAATCGGGAGATGGCGTTCAGAATAATAATGGTGATGACGGTTGGGATGACGATTACTATGAGGATACGAGTAGCGAGGATGACGGAAATATCCTTGAGTATTCCTATTCCATGTTAGCTGACGGTATTCTCAATGATAACTTGCAATATTTTTATGATGACAATCCCAATTACGCCTTTGGCATTACAGCCGACGGCACCGAGGTCATTGCCTACAAAGAACCAAACGGCGACTATTTTGACGTTTTAAACGGCGGCGGCAGGTTTTTGATCTGCTCCACCACCGGCCTGGAACTGGCAACGGTCGCAGGTATACAGGGCTATTTTGAAACGGTAGTCAGCAATAACAACGCAGTCAAGGTGGATTACCTGGTCACTGGGGGCGACAGCGAAAAGGCCGTTATTGAAACAACTTATATCTTCCGCGAGAACAGCATTTCTGTTTCGGCCCGTGTCTCTTATTCCAACACGCAATACCAGCTTGACACTTCGCGGTGCTACCTTGCGCGCGGTTTTGTGAATGGTTATTCGAATGTTGAAAAACGGATGGCCACCGATTGGATTTACCCAGAAAACGGCGATTATCCATACAAATACGTAGACGCATGGGTGACCATCCACACCATCGACGATACCCATAAGGTTTATACTTACACCCGCGGCGACAATATCCCGGAGGCTTATTGGGACTTCTATGTCCGCTATCCCGAGACCAATATCCCCATTAACCTGGTGGATGAAACCGACAGTGGGATTTATGGCCTCGATTACACAATGACCTACGACCTTGTTCTGGAGCGCACTGACGACCCGGAGCGCGACACGGACTACCTTGCGTTATTTGAAGGCAAGGGCTCGGATTTTGCCGCAGGCATTGCTCCGATTACCGACAGCGGCGACAACACAACGGTCTTTACCGCAGATGAGGTGGAACTGAATTTCAATGTCACCAACCTGACGCAGGAGGACCTCGAGTTTAGCGTTCGTTACGATATTCGCGACTACTACGGCAACATTATCGATTATGGCATTTACATCAACAGTACTGCGTTTGCAGGGATGGATGCCAACCGGTCGGTGAAGATTTCGGCTGACAAGACGGGCTATGGCATCTATTTTGTCAATTTGCTGGTGGTTACGCCGTACAGTACCTATCGCGAATACTATCCGCTGGCCTTGCTTGACGATTATCAATACAAATACAACCGCACCAGTCCCTTTGGAATCGTCCAGTTCCTCGGGGAAGACGACATGTCGTTTGACGACAGCTACAGCCTAATCAATAAAATTGGCGTAGCGATTTCCCGCGGCACCTTTACAAACTCGTCGTATGAGCGGAATATCGAATTCCTCAAGAAATCCAAAAACAATGGTTTCCGTATCATTGCGCACGGCGGCTCGCAGATTGTTGAAGATGATTATTTTGAGGATTATGGCGAATATTTCGACACTTTGATTTACGGCAATGAGTTTAACTTGCGAGCGATCAATGGCGAGGTGCCATTGCAGGAGGCCTTCGACGATTATATTCGTGACTACTACAACCCCAGCCGCGAAGCCACTCGTAAATTTGGCAAAAAGCAAGCCTTGGCCGGTGTGTCGGGCGGGCAAATGGAGTGGTACGATTTATTCTATGAAAACGGGTTGTGGGATGACTTTGAGGCCATAGCGCTCCATACTTATGGTATCCCTTATGCGCCAGACAATCCTGCGTATATACCCTACACCTGGACTGTAGAAGGCGGTCTGATCCGCACGGTACAAGCGCAGGCCAAATACGGTAAAAAGGATATCCTATTCGATGAGACCGGATATCATACCGCGCAGGGACTTCACAATGTCGATTTGCGCACCCAGGCCGACTACAACACCCGTTGCTTCATTCTGGGTACGAACTATGATGTTGTTTATACAGGCACTTATTGCTTGTTAGATTATTCCAACGCGGGCGTGGGCACACTACTCGAACATATGGAGTATCACTTCGGCAACTTCTACTATCCCGACTATTTCGGGCGCATTTTGCCGAAGCCGGCGGGAATCGCATTCGCAATGATGACCCGGGAGCTCGAAAGTGTTCAGGACCTCGTAGAAAGCACGAAGTATTCCGGCGACAAGCGCCGCGTCTTTAAAGCGACGACGGCCTTGCAGGGCGACGTGTTTATTGCCTGGACCAATATCAGCCCGCTTGGCAATGATGCCGAATCTGCGGCGGCTTTGCGCGAACCGACTATGCCCTGGAACCCGCAGTGGAGCGAAGGGGAGACGGTTGAATTCGATGCTGTCGGCGCGACCGTTACAGTTACAGATAACATGGGACGCGATACAGTTTACACCGCACAAAACGGTAAAGTCTCGATTCCGCTTACTGGTGAACCGTGCTATATTAAGGGTGTAAAATAAGAACTTTTTCAATGATTTGCCCCGATTTTACTTCGGTAAAATCGGGGCTTTCTTTTTGAAACGAGCTATGCTATAATAGGCGCAGGCAAAATTTCCGAAAACATACGATGAAAGAAATAGTCACTGTTCTTTGCTGTGTAAAAACTCCAATCGTAGGTAGCAGGGCAGGAAATATACGGATTTGACCGATGGCGATTCCGGCGAAAAAAACGCACCGGCTTGCGGTGCGTTAAGCGTGCGTCTGTTCCGTGCTGGAAAGGCTTTCAAAGAGTTGCTTTCGGTCCTTGCGGTATTGGTTTGGCGTCACGCCAATCAGCTTTTTGAAGACATTGGCATAATAGTGCTGATCCGAAAAATGAAGGGAGTCGGCGATTTCTTTGATCGACATATCGGTGTTGAGCAACATCGAAGCCGAGACCTGGATGCGTTGTTCAATGAAATACTTATAAGGCGTCTGGCCGTATTTTGCGCGGAAAATATTGATGATTTGCGCCTTGGAGATGCCTAAGACTTTTGTAATATCCTTCATGGAAAAATTGGCTTTATAAAGGCTGGAATCCAGAATTCGCTTGATGGCGACGGCGTTGCTTCGAGGAATATTCTTGTTCTGCGTCAAATAGGCGCGTTGCAAAATCTCATGGAGCTTCATGCTGGCCGAGAGCATCGTATTGGCGGTGCCTTTATTTTTCCAGATGTCCAGCATATCGCGGAACAGCTTTTCGCTGTTAAATCCCTTAATCAGTACCGAGTCATAAAGCCCATAAGAAACGATGAGATTGGAGACGAGAATGCCATCGGCCGTAAAACGGATTTTCGACCATGGGTCGCTGGCATTCGGAAAGTATTGAAAATTGCTTCCCTTATGAATGATAAATAGGTCCCCTTTATCAAGGTGATAGACCTTATCATTGCAAATGAGCGTTCCCTTTCCCTTGACGATATATTCAAAAATATAATTCCGGCAAATTGGATTTGTAGTAATTGATGGTTTTGTCGCTTCCATAAATTCGCAACTCTCAAGCGAAAAGGGATATTCATAGAGCTCCAGCGCGGCGGTGGAGGCGCTGGCCGACGTTTTATTTTGTTCCACAAGTTCCACCCACTTTCATCTTGCGCTTAGCGCTGAGCCAATCGTTTGATCGGCTGACTAGAATTTTTGCTTACTGGTGCAAGATTCTATGCCATATTAGATGTATTTGCCATTTTGGATGTATTTATCATAGCAAATATTGCGGCCGCTGTCAAATCAATTTTCATTAAAGGAGATGCCATTATGATCCAATTTGATGCCAAAACAAGGACCTTTTACCTGCAGACACCCAAGACGAGTTATATTTTCCAGGTCTATCGGGAGGATGTTTTGCTGGGGCTTTATTATGGAAAGCGGATTGCTCCACAGGATGTTTCTTTTTTCTATCAGAATGTCGAGCGGGGCTTCAGCCCGATGATGGCGGGGTACGATATGGAGCATCCGTTGAGCCTTGACACGATGACGCTCGAATATCCTACGTTTGGGCTCAGCGACACCCGCGCCCCGGCATTCCATGCAGTTTATCCGGATGGAAGTCGGATCACCGACCTGCGTTACAGCACGCACCGAATTTTAAAAGGAAAACCGATCTGCAAGGGCCTGCCGCAGTTGCTGGCGCAAACGGAAGATGCTGAAACGCTGGAAGTGGTTCTCAAAGACAAGCGCGGCTTGGTTGAGGTGACGCTCCGTTATACAGTTTACAGCGATATGGATGTCATCTCCCGCTCGGTGTCGGTCAAAAGTACCGCAAAGGATCCTATTTCCCTGCAAAAGGTAGCAAGCTTGAACCTGGATTTGCCCGAATGCGATTTTGATCTGTTGCAACTGCACGGCGCCTGGGGCCGCGAACGCAATCTCGAGGTGACCCATTTGACCCATGCTTCGCACGTAATTGAAAGCCGGCGCGGCGCCTCAAGCCACCAGTCCTGCCCGTTTTTGGCCTTAAAACGTCCTGACGCCGGAGAGGATTGGGGCGATGTATATGGATTTACATTCATTTACAGCGGCAACTTTGCCATCCAGGCGGATGTCGATCAATACGATATGACACGTCTGCAGGTCGGTATCAATCCCTTTGATTTTTCTTGGAAACTCGAACCGGGCGACACTTTCGAGGCGCCCGAAGCCCTGATGGTATTTAGCGACGAGGGCCTTGGCGGCATGTCGCGCAATTTCCATCATGCCTGCAGGCACCATCTGGGCAAATCGAAGTACCGCGATCAGAAGAAGCCCATTATCCTTAACAGTTGGGAAGCGGCTTATTTCGATTTTGATGAAGCGAGAATCATCGGTATCATTGAGAGTGCAAAGGATCTTGGAATTGATATCTTTGTTATGGATGACGGCTGGTTTGGCGCGCGCAACAGCGATAAAACCTCGCTCGGCGACTGGACCGTCAACTCGGCAAAGTTGCCTGGCGGCCTGAAACCGGTTATTGACGCCTGCCATAAAAATGGGATGAAGTTTGGCATATGGTTCGAGCCTGAAATGGTGTCGCCCGACAGCGATCTTTACCGGGCGCATCCCGATTGGTGCCTGCATGTGCCAGGTGTTGACCACTGCACCAGCCGCAACCAACTGATCCTCGATTTGAGTCGCGCAGACGTCGTCGACTACCTGGAACAGACGGTTGGCGATATCCTTGCGCAGAACGATATTGCCTATGTCAAATGGGACATGAACCGCAATATGACCAATGTCGGTTCGGTCGCCTTCGAGCCTGAGCGGCAAGGAGAAATCCGCCATCGATACATGTTGGGGCTTTACGATCTCATGGAGCGGCTTACGACGCGCTTCCCTGATGTTCTGTTTGAAGGTTGCTCGGGCGGTGGCGGCCGACTGGATTTTGGCATTCTCTACTACATGCCGCAGTTTTGGACCAGCGATGATTCCGATGCGATCGCGCGGTTAAAGATTCAATATGGCACCAGCATGTTTGTCCCGGCCAGCGCGATGGTTGGGCACGTTTCGGCCTGCCCGAATCATCAAATCGGCCGGACGACGCCGCTGAAAACCCGCGCGGACGTCGCCTCTTTTTGCAATTTTGGTTATGAGCTTGACCCGGCGCGTTTTAGCGCAGAGGAGCGCGAGGCTGTGAAGGCGCAAATCGAACGCCAGCGCAGGATGGAACCGCTGGTGTTGGATGGTGATTTTTACCGTCTGCGCAACCCTTTTACAGGCAATGACGCGGCCTGGATGTTAGTTTCTCCTGACAAAAGCGAAGCCGTTGCCCTATTTGTTCAGGTGTTGGCTGTCGCCAACGCACCTTTTACGCGCTTAAGGCTACGCGGTCTTGACCCAGACGCCACCTATCAGATCGAAGAACTAGGCTTTTCGGCCGGAGGCGACGCTTTGATGCATGGCGGGATCCCAATTGAGGCCAGACCCGGTGATTTTCGTTCTGTAACTTTTACGCTTCGCCGTATTTAAGGTGGCATTAAAAACCCGGACAATGTCCGGGTTTACTTTTTTTACACATTTTAAAACGTTATTTGTATTGTAATTTTTTCCTATAGCCGTTAAAATGGATATTGGGTTCATATAAATTTATGAATGGAGGATTGTAAATGAAGGCCTTAAAATCCGGCGTTGCGTTACTGCTTGCTACGCTCCTTTTGGTGATTGGACTCCCTCTGAGCGCTATTGGCTTGCAGGATGCGGATGCGGCTACCTCGCCGGGGGCGAATCTGAGCATGCTCAACGACGGGACGGATCTATCAAAGTTCCAAACGAGTGATCTGACGGGCGCGTTCGTCGATTCGAACCACATTGGTCCGGATCAGAGCGCTTATGCGGCGCAAATTTTTACACCGGCATACGAGTGGTCAAAGTGGTCAACCATTGCCGCCACCTTTGATAAAGGCGGGATTTCGTCGGACGCGGAGGCCGTCGTGTTTTGGATTGATTTTTCGGAACTTTCGGTTCCCTCGCTGATGTCGGTTTATTTCCAGTCGAGCCAGCCAAATGCTGACGGGACCGGAACGGAGTACGCCAATGTGCTCAGCTTCAACACCGATATGACGGTGCATCTGGTCCCTTTCAGTCAGGGGACACAGAGCACAATCACAGGGCATCAGTGGCTTCCAATTCCACAGGGATTTGCCGGATATGTCGTGATTGAATATGATTTTACACAGGTAAATGTTTCTAGCATTGACCGCATTCAGCTCGGCCGGCAGTCAAACGGTTCGACGACCGATCCGGACGACTATATGTTGCGGCCTGAGGATGCTGGGAAAACCATTTATTTTGATAACATCGCAACCCTTTCTGATGTAGAATCATTTTTGCAGAATCCTGATCAATATGGTACGTTGCGCCCCTCTTTGAATGATAAGCCCGTTTTAATTGACAACACATTGCATTACCCTCTCGTCTCGGGTGCTTCGCAGTATCATATTGCCTTTTATGATGCGTCGTATGGTTTTGTCTCCACCCAGGCAACTGTTTCCAGCACTGCACAGGTGACATTGCCCGACTTAGCGCGCTATGTACAGGTCAGCGCTTTTGACGTGTCATCTAACATACTAGCCGTTACACAACTTGCGGCTGTTTACCCTGGCCAAGTGTACACACTTTTAAATGACGGCTCTGAAAAAGAAAGTGTAACCATTGAAAACAATTTCTTTATGCAGGACAACTCGAGTGAGCCGGGCACCTCACCCGAAGGTACCCATTGGAATTTTTATTACCATACGACTCCTGGGTATAATCAGTGGGCCAAAATGAAAATCGATATTGCGACTGCACAAGCGTTGGGGTCTGTTGAGGCATATGCGTTTTATGTCGACTTTTCAAATATCCAAAACCCGGAGAATAAGCTTGGTTGGAGCTTTAGCTTGCTGGACTCGGAGGGAAATGCCCTCAGTGGCGCATTTGCAGAGAACCAGACTTGTTACTTCATCTCCGCGGAGGACGAAAGCGTTTCGTCTGGTACCATGCGGACATGGTGGGGACTGGCCATTCCGGGCGGTTTTGTCGGCTATGTTATAGTGCCTACCCAGAATACGGGGATTGATTACAGCTCCGCGGCCTCCTTTTATATGACCCAGGGCGATAGCCCTTTGACAGAGGGAAGCCCGGACGTTGGCAAAACTTATATTATCGATAATATCATGGCCATACATAACCTTGCCGCTTTCGAAGAACTGGCTCCGGCGGGTTTGGGAGCTATGCCGTCTGATGGCACTTGGGATGCACCTGCCACCTCTTTGCGTGAGGGTGGGCTGACGGTTTCCTTTGATCCGGTCAGCGGCGCCGTACGGTATGAGATCAACATTTACAATCCTTCCTTTGTGTTGATTGATCGGGTCGAAACGGCGACCGTCCAAGCTTCGGTCGATGTGTCATCGGAGGTTTGGTTGCAACTTGTCGCCCGCGACGCGTCAGGGCAGATATTGCGGGTTTCACAACTCAAGTTTGCTGACGCGGCAAATTTTAAAGTGCTGAATAGCGGTTCCAGCCTTTCCAATATCATCTCGACAGACGCCGCAATAAATGTTGCAACCGGCGAATTCCCCGATGGTGCAGGGCTTTCGGTCTTGACGACGCGCAACGGCTACACCCAGTTTGGATTTTCGCAAATTGATTTGGCCAGCTTTGAAGCGATCGCCTTTTATGTCGATTTGCGCGAAGAAGGGACGGGTAGCTCTTGGACCTTCAACGATATTTATGATACGACGGGGAAGAAAGTCACCAACGTGACTTACGAGGCCATTAATAGCCAGCCATATGCGCAGAATGTCTTTGCAATTTCGGCGGAGGACGGCTCTGTGCAGGATTTAAAGTGCGGCTGGGAGGACGGCAACCTCTACATTCCGCGCGGCTTTGCCGGTTATATCGTCTATGAAATTGATCAGGCAGTCGTCGGCAACCATTATTCCGTTTCAGGGCTTCGCGTCCAGAGTAGTAACTGGCATTCAAACAGTGCAGAAGAGAACCAAGGTCAACCGATGTACCTTGACAACCTAGCCGTTATTTCGGATTTGGATTATTTCTGCGAGAATTTGAATGTCGCGTCCCTTGGCTTTTGCAAGCCTTCCGGTAATTTTGACGCGCCTGAGGTTAGCACCGTCGAGAGCACGGGCAATCAGGCAACCGCGCTTATTGAGTGGAATGCCGTCAGCGGCGCAAACTCTTATCTCGTTTCGCAATATGCTTTGGAGAATGGCGAGCCTGTTTATGCGGGCCAGACAACCGTGACAAATTGCGAATTTAGCCTTTCGGGTCGGCCGGACGCTCAATATGCGGTTCAAATCATCGCGTTAGATGCAAGCGGAGAAGTCCTTGCCAACTCGCAACTGGCCACCGTCGTTTTGCGGCAGATTGAAAACTATCTGCTGTTAAACGACTGCTCGGACACTTCGGCCGTCATTTCCGACTTTGCAGAAACGCAACGGGCTTCCGACGTCTTCCCCGATGGAAAAGGACTGTCGATGAAAACCAACCGGGGCGGTTCAATCACCTTTACTTTTAACGAAATCGATCTTGCGCAATATGATGCCATCTCTTACTACATCTCCTTTGATATGGATGAGGACGCTACCGGCTATACAATGGCCGACATCTACGACATTATGGAGAACAAGGTCACCAACCTCACCTATCTGCCGGTCTCGGGCCAGCCCATGGCGCAGAATGCGATCGCCATTTCGGCAAAGGACGGTTCCATCGTGAATCTCAGTTGCGGCTGGGAGAACGGAAGCTTTAATTTGGATAAAGATTTTGCAGGCTATATCATTTTATCGATTGATAAGACTGCCATCGGATTAAGCCATAAGATTTCGGATTTGACGGTACGGGCGCACGGTTGGCACCAGAACAGCAATCCTGTCAATCAGAACCAGACGATGTATCTCGACAATCTGGCGGTTATCCGCGATCTGGACGCCTTCCTCGAGTCTACGAGCGCTGAGCGCCTCGGATACTTGAGCCCATCGAGCGGTGCTACAGAGCCTTCTCTTCAGACAACACAGGGACTTTTAACCAGTGAAGTAGAATGTGCGGTGGAAGCCGTTACGGGAGCGGCGAGCTATGACTTCCACGTTTATACATTTGAAGACGAAAAGCCGGTCTACTCCGATTTAATGTCTGTAACAAGTGAGACCAATTCGGCTGACATCACGGTCGCGGCAGGGCAAAAGGTCGCGGTCCAGGTCATTGCTAAAAATGCGGCCGGCGAAGGGCTGAATGTCTCAGAAGTCGGCGTTTACGATAACTCGGCAGTTTTGCCGCATGTCGTGGGCGGGTCCTTCAATGAAAGCCGCAAGGTCCGCTTCCAATGCACTGCTCCGCTGGAGATTGTCCCAGGGTATACCGTCGTCGAATACGGCGCCGTTATGTTGCCTACGCAATTGCTAGATGGGGAACTCACCCTAGAAACGTCCGGTGTAACGGTTGGGGCTAGCGAAGAAACACCAGCGCTGGGAAGCACCTATTACGCTTCGATCAATGGTGCTCAAGAGCATCCGGGTGTACGGATTTCGGCCAGGGCTTACATCACCTACGAGGA
>CASFAP010000147.1 GCA_949292695.1 uncultured Eubacteriales bacterium
CGGGAAAGCATGTTTTATGCGAAAAGCCATTAGCGGTCAATGCCAGTCAGGCTGAAAAAATGATTGCTTTGGCAAAAGAAAAAGGCCTCTTTTTGATGGAGGCCATGTGGACGCGGTTTTTGCCGATTGTTTCAACCGCGCAGGAATGGTTGAGAACGGGTCAAATCGGCCGGCCGCATATGCTTTATGCGACCTTTGGCGGCGATATGTTGAGCTCGGAACGGATTCGCGAGCCATCCTTGGCAGGCGGGGCGCTTTTAGATATCGGGATTTATACTTTGACAGTGACCGAGCTTTTATTTGGCACCGGGATGGAACTCGACTGGACCACTGCATTTCTGACGCCGCAAGGGGTCGATGCCAGAAGCGACAGCTTATATCGTTATCCTGATGGAAAGACCGCGCATTTGGTCAGCGCTATTGATACAGTGATGGAACCGCAGATCACGGTCTATGGATCCCAAGGGTATCTGAAAATCGACGGCATTTCCAATTGGAGCCGTATGACGCTCTTCGGCAAGGGTACATCAAAAACTGTAAATGCGCCAAAGCAGATTACAGGATATGAATATGAAGTAAAAGCGGCCTGTGAGTCGATTCGCTCTGGCCGCACCGAATGCGTTCAAATGCCGCATGTAGCCTCGCTTTCCATTTTGCGACAAATGGATGAACTGAGGGCGCGTTGGGGTGTTGTGTACCCATTTGAAAAGTAAGCGTTTTAAGGGTTGCATTTCGTGCAGGGCGAGTAGCCCTTGTCGGCAAAATAATTGCGGTCAGCGCTGTACTCTCGGTTTTCTTCCTTAATTTGAAGCGCCGCAGAGCAGTTGGATTTATGGAATTTTTTCGAATTCTTATTGGCGATATAGGCCGTTTCTGCGTTGGTGGCCTGTGAATCCACCGTTGACTGTTCGAATTCGGAGGCGTAATAAGCTTCCCAACTCTCAAAATCATAATAATCAGCTTGAGACAAATCATCTTTGAGGGAATGGCAACCGCTTAAAGCCAATAAAAACAAAAATGCGCTGATGACGCAACAGATTCTTTTGATCATTCCGGATCGCCCTTGTTTTACATTTTTTTCTATTATACTCCTTTTTTCGACATTTCGCAATCTAAATTTCAGGCAGGTGAAAAATTTGGCAAAGGAGGAAACAGCTGCTCAGCGCCTCGAGCGCCTGCGGGCGAAGGCGCGTAAACTCCCGCTTACGCCCGGTGTGTATATTATGCATGATAAAACCGGTGCCATTATTTATATCGGCAAGGCAAAGGCTTTAAAAAACCGAGTGACGCAGTATTTTGGAAGCGGATCTTCGCACACCGAAAAGGTTCGCCAGATGGTATCGCGGGTCGAGGATTTCGAGTATATTTTGTGCGACAGCGAATTTGAGGCCTTAATTTTAGAGTGCTCCCTGATTAAACAATACACGCCCAAATATAATATCCTTTTAAAGGACGATAAAGGCTACCACTATATCAAGGTTTCGAATGCCGTTTGGCCTCGGATTACAGCTGAAAAACAGTGCGCCGGTGACGGAGAGTATATCGGCCCTTACCATTCGGGCTGGATCGTCAAACAAACAGTTGACGAAGCGGTTAAGGTTTTCCGCTTGCCGCAGTGCAACCGTTCCTTTGAAACGCCTTCGAAACCCTGCTTAAATTATCATATCGGGTTATGCAACGCACCCTGTGCCGGCAAGATCAGTCATGATGATTATCTTGAGAGTGTTCGTAGTGCCGCCAACTTTATCAAACGCGGCGGCGTTACTTCGGGCGGCACAGATGAATTGCGCGCAAAAATGGAACGCGCCGCCGAGAACCTTGAATTTGAGCTGGCCGCAAGATTGCGCGACAGAATTTCCGCGATCGAAAAGATCTCGCAACGGCAAAAAGTTTTGGCCTCAACCTATGCGGAGCAGGATGTGATCGCCATGGCGCAGTCGGGTGAGACAGCCTGCTTTGAGGTCTTTCTATTCCGGAATTCGCGGTTGCAGGACCGGGAGCAGTTCTTGATCGACGGCGTATCGGCAAAACCTGAGGCAAGGGCGGATTTTTTGCAGGGCTATTATG
>CASFAP010000148.1 GCA_949292695.1 uncultured Eubacteriales bacterium
ATACCTTGAAGTACACCCCTTCGTCCTTCTGGTAATCTCCTATGTACTCTGCTCCGTCTACCTCCCGGATCAGTTGCGCAACCGCCATCGATGCAGGCCATGGCGCCGGCCCCTCCTGCTCCGTCATCCCGAAGCCGTCGCGATAAGGGCCATTATACGGCACGACTTGAGATACACCGTAAGACAAAAAGATCAACCAACTGCGCACAAGGCACTCACCCTGCGCAGTCAGGGAGGCCATATCCTCCATGGAATAGACCTCACTCTCGGTCTGGTCATACATGGCGGGATACCCCTGCTCGGTGCAGGCCACCGGCATGGAAACGCCCTTTTCCTTCATCCAGGCCGCCAGATCTTCCAGCCGCGCCGTCGACCAGTAGCTCCTCGGTTGCTCCGGAATGCCAGGGAAGGAGTAAGCGTGAATGGAAATAAAGGTCATGTAGTCAAATGCGCCTTGGTCGTAAAGCACATTCAGCTTATGCAAATCCACGCCGGGACATCCGCTGTTGCCATACCATCCCGTCCGGTCTGCCGTCAGACGGGCAAAACCGCTCGTTTTAAACCATTCGCCCAGAAGCGCCAGGTTACGCTCCTCCCAGTGCTCATTGCCGTGCTCCTGAATAGGGGCCAGATCGCCCCATTCTTTTTGATAATAATAGGCCGAGTTATCTTTGGGCTGGGCATAACGGGCCCAAGGATAGGGCAAATAGAGGTTCATACCCTGCATCTGGATCGTCGCCAGCATGTCATACTTGCGAAACAGTTCCTCATAGCGGATCGGATCTTCGCACCCAACCCGCAGGTACCGAAATCCCATTTTGGCATAATGTGCGATATGCTGATCAGGTTTGTAGTCATTGCAACTGACGCCAAAATTCGAAGCTGTCCCTTTTGTTCGTTCGTGGCGGGTCGTGCGGCCAAGGCCGATGCGCTTGTGGATCGAGCCGCTACCATAATCGACGGTATAGTCAAAGCAGAAATAACCGAGCAGGCTCGACCGAAGCGGCAACGCCACCGGAACTGAAGTAGCAGCCGGCACCTCTGCGGAAGCCGCGATATCCTCGATAAAATCCCCATAATATCCTGTCACAGTGCCGGTAATGGCTACGGAAAGAGGCGCGCTCCCGCTGTTTTCCAGGTTAAAAGTCACTTGTGCGGTCTCCTCCGGATAAAATAGGAATCCGCCTTCAGGAAACGTATAGGTTAATTTTAACATTTTTCCAACTCCTTTGAAAAGCGTATTTTGCTTTTGTGTTCTCGCCTATTGTAACAGGAGTACATGCTCGATACAACAGAAAGAAGTCTTAAAAATGTGTAATATAATTTTACGACAGATTCTTGCGGCACTGCCCTCTTTTAGAACTGGGCAAAAGCTGAAAAGCGCCTTCATTTTTGTCTATTTTTAACTTTTTTAGGGAGTATAAATGGTAAATCATTTTTTGGGGAGTTGATACTGCTTATCCCAAAAATTAATGGTTTCATGGGTAATTCAAATGCATTCAACTGTATAACGAAGCCGCGACCTCCATCTGAACGATTTGCACATAATGATACCGGCGGCCAGAAAGCCGCCGGTGTAGCACCTTATTTTATTATTTTGTAGGCGATTTTCCCGGTGTCATACTGCTTTGGCCAATCGTTGTGATTCATGTTGATGACCCGCAGATCTGCGACAATCTCCTTGGGCATTGTCCCGAGGCGGATTGAATCGCGGTCGATGGCGACGTCGATGGTATACCGATCAGCAAAAACCTCTGATTTCACCGAAATTTTGCTAAAGTCGTAGTCGGTATACACATCTTCAAAAAGGATGCCACTCGAGACCTCCGACACACTGCACCCCTTTGTCTGCCCTGCCTGGTCGACCGGCATAATGCAGAAATGGCGGTAAGGTGATTCGGAGTCCATTTTTTCATACAGCCGGATCCAAACGCCGTCGCTATCAATATTATTGCGGCGGGAATTTTTTGTGCAAACCACGGTATCGTCGTGGATATCAAAATGGAAATATAGTTTTTGATCGTCCAATCGAATTCTCGCATACGCACTCAGTGGTTCCGGACGCGCTTCTCCGATTAAGGCCGGGCCGGTATAGTTTTTGCCGGCCGTCATCAACATGTTGTAGCCTGAAAGAACCATCATCTGCTCGCCTGGCATTTTGGCTGGGTCGACCTGCGGCTGGTAAGAGATGTAATGTTGCGGAATCGCGGTCTCGTAAACCGCGTTTTCCTCGCCGCAAGTGACGCAAACGCGCATCATCGGCTCGGCTGGCAAACGGCATTCTTTTAAGAATAAATGCATGGTCTCTGTCTTGCCTGCGCCGAGTTTGAATTGGAAAGAATCATTTTCCAACAAAAGGTTCGGATTTTCGATGCGGACAGAATAGGTCTTAGGTGAGCCGCTAAAGTTACATAGGTTCAAATCAAGCTCTGAACCCGGCGCCAGTGGCCGCACTATCGGATCAAAATAGACCGGGCTGAAGACTGTAGCAATCTGGTACACTTCATGCGCGCCGCTGGTTTTCATGCGGGCGTAAAGCTTATATTCTCCGCAAAGCGCGACATCATCGCAGTGAACGGAAATCGTGTATTCCCGGCTGAATCCGGCCGGCACCGAGACATTCAGCTCTGCCGGCCCAGAGAAGGGCTTTGGCAGATCGAACAGCACTGTATCGTCCAGGTGCTTATCCGTATAATTGTGCACCCGCACACGGTACTGCCGGCTTTGCCCCGGCTGGAACACGGAGGAACGGAAGGCACTCTTTTCCGGCCAGGCATCGCTAAAGCCCAAAATCACCTTGCAGGGCATCGGTTTTGGCTCGACTGTCTGTTTGCGGAAAATCGTCAGATTTTTCAGTTCCGGTACAATATCCTCTGAAATGCCATAGACATAGACCGGCCTTTCGCCAATGACGATTGTATCATTTTTGACTGGGATTGCATTGCCCATGATGTCTTTGACAACATAATCGGCCGTCACATGATGGAGCGGATAATCAAAATGTTCCTTTGCAATTCCGTCGGCCTCGGTACAGGTGCCGTCGAGGCTTAAATTGCGCCAGGTCTCGCAACTGCGCGAGTAATAGACCGGCCGCCAGATAATAGCAAGCAATTTGCCGTCAGCCTTTTGGCGGAACACCTTGAAATAAACGCCGGCATCATTCTGCCAGTCGCCGACATAGTCGGCGTGGTCCACCGCACGGATGAGCTGGGCCAAAGCCATGGCGGCCGGCCAGGGTGCGGGGCCTTCTTTTTCGAGCAGGCCGAATCCGTCGTACCAGTTGGCAGAGAACCACACGACCCGCGCGACGCCATAAGAGAGGAACATTGCGAGGCTTCGGACAAGATAATCGGCCTGCCCGTCAAAGGTGGTCATTTCTCCCTTGCAATAGCATTCGCACTTGGTCTGATCATACATGGCCGGATACCCCTGCTCGGTGCAACAAACCGGCAGATGAATGTTGTTCTTTTCCATCCAGCGGCTGAGGTCCACCAAGCGCTCAAGCGACCAGTAGCTGTTTTTCCCCTCCGGCGCGCCAGGGAAAGAATAGGCGTGAACGCAGATGGCTGTCAGATAATCGAAGACACCCTGCTCGCGGAAATAATCAAAACGGTTTATATCGATACCGGCTGTCCCGGTGGCCGAGTACCACCCTTGGTTATTGGCCTCGAGTCTAGCCAGCGAGCTGACCTTTGTCCATTCAGCCAGGAGATTGACGTTCCCTTCCTCCCAACATTCATTTCCGTGCTCATTGAGCATGACGTCATCGCCGAACTGCTTTTCATAATAATAGGCCGAATTGGTTTCGGGAGAAGCATAGCGCTGGTTTCGGTCATAAATGCTAAAGCCCTGCTTTTGTACGGTCAGGACCATACCATACTTGCGAATCTTCTCCATGCGTTCGGCATCCAATACAGTCGTATTCCCCAACCGGATATTGCGCACACCAATGCGGGCAAACTCCGCGAACACATAGGGCGTCGGACTGTTGGGACCGAGCCCAAAAAAAGACTCCTTGGCGGCCGAACGCTCATGCGGTGTCAAAACGCCGAGGCCGGTTTTTTTCGGGATTACACCGCCCGAAAAGGCCGCATCGATCTCGACAAAATAATAGCCGAGCCGCTCGCAGGTTATGGGGAAATCCACCTGCTTTGTCTCCCCCGCGGCAACAGTGGTTGTTGCATCGATGCGCCCGGTTTCTTTCTTTTCATAATCAGTGACGCGGCCGGTAAAGCGCACCGTTTCTTCGGAATCGCCAGTATTATGTACCGATAGTGTTACCGCAATCCTCTCGTCTGGATAAAAAAAGTATCCGGCTTCGGGATATTGAAATTTCAGCTCCAACAAGTGATCCACTCCTTTTGAACCATTTTGCTCAATTATACGCGTCATAGCTAAGGAAAGCAATATAAAAAAATAAAAATTTTGTGTAATTAAGGCTGAATTGTTTGCCAAACACCTGCCTGCGAGACGAGATCAGGTGTCGTAAAAAGAGAACCGTCGCGCGCAATCAATATGGCTTGAGCGTCTTCAAAATCTTTTAAAAATTCGAGTGCTTTTTCGCGCCCCAACAGAATGCAGGCTGTCGAAAGTGCGTCGGCCATGGCCGGATCTCGGCAAAGGATGGTCGCTGAGGCCAGGTCGTTTTCTACTCCATAGCCGGTTTTGGGGTCAAGGATATGATGATAGATGTGTCCATCCTGCTCAATATATCGCTCGTAAATACCGGCCGTAACAACGGCGCAGTCGCGCACAGCTACCTGCGCGGCGATGCCGGTTTCTTCAAACGGCTTGCGAATGCCAATGGTATAGGCTTCGCCCCCGGGCTTATCCCCCAAAACGACGACGTTCCCTCCAAAGTTGAGAATGCCACTCCTCACGCCGCGAGAAAGTAGCAATTCGGCAACTTTGCCGCTGATGTAACCTTTGGCAACGGCGCCGAGATCCAGCCGCGCGCCACCTAAATCCACCTCTGTTCCATTCCGTGTAATCTGCCGGTAATCGATGCGCGAGAGCGCCGCCTCAATATCGGCGGGATCAGGTAGGGCGCTGGATTTAAAATCCCAAAGCGAACTGGCCGGCTCAATTGTCGGATCAAACCTGCCGTCGGTTTTAGCCGCGATGTCTAACGCATAATTCAGCGCCTCTGCCACTTCGGCGCTGAGCGTCCCATGGCCATCGCGGTTGAGTTTGGAAATCTCGCTGTCGGCATCGGTGCGGCTGAGCCGTGCCGCTAAAGTTTCGCAGTAGTCAAAAGCCGCTTCTAAATCCTCCTGAGTACCGTTATATAGCGTAATTGTACAGACCGTATCCATCAAAAACCGGCTTGCACTGACCGGTTGGGCTCCACAACCGGTCAGAGTTGCTATGATCACAACAGCCAGAAATCCGGCTATCGAACGAAACCGCATGCCAATTCCTCCTGAAGCAAGATATCGATTCTATTATATCGATTCCGTAGCCCACTGTAAAGAAATAGAGGGATTTCGTTTTAATCTGGGCAATCTATTACTGGTGATCAAATTGAATCTAAAACATTATTCCTTTCAGGCCAAAATTCAAAAGGTCCCTGGAATTGACGGTGCCTATATCATATTTCCCTTTGATGTCCTAGCGGAGTTTGGCAAAAAAAGGGTAAAGGTCCATGCCACCTTTGATGGCGAACCCTATGATGGAAGTCTGGTCCGGATGGGCACGAAAGAGCATATCATCGGAATTCGAAAGGAAATCCGCCGAAAAATCGGGAAACAGCCTGGAGATACTGTTTTTGTTGCACTCTGGGAACGGGAGTAAACGTCAAACAATATAAATCAACTGGGCTTCGGGGAAAAGAAGCTTTAGGCTCTCTCGAAAAAACAGTTCTGCTTTAGCACGCACAGGAGCTCGGTACCAGTATTTTCCCGGCCCACGACCGGTCATCAAGTTCGCGTCATACAAGCGAACCGCGTTCGGAAAAGCGGCTTCATTGATCTGCCGGTGCACATAGCTATAGGTCATAAAAATGCATTCCAGACGCATCGTCTTTTTCACCTGCGGGGATAACTCATCTGCCAGCTGGTTCAAAAGCTCTGTATAAAGCTTTTCCCACCCTTCAACAAGCATAATGGGCGCAATCAACAGACCCACCGGGTACCCTGCCTCGCAAAGCAGGTTAATGGCTCGAATGCGCGCGGTAAGCGGCGCAGTGCCCAGCTCGACTTTCCGAATTAGTTCGGCGGGATTGACACTCATTCGCGCAATGGTCTTTCCGCCGTGCGATAAAGGCAAAAGCGGTTCGATCTCGGCGAATTTTGTGGGGAAGGTCAAAAAACCCCTGCCCTCTTTTGCAAATTGTTCAATGGTCCAGCCGAGGTTCCCTGTAATTGTATTTTCAAGCACAAGATCGCTGTTGCTACCGATTTCAAAAGTCAAAGGCCGTTCTGCATGACGGCTAGTTCGAAGGACTTTTTCCAGCATCTGCTCCCGGTTGACGAACAACCGCAGGTAGGCGCATTTATTATAATGGCATACGAGATAACAGTAAAGGCACATGGCGCTACAACCGGAGGAGGTGTAAGGCACTAAAAAATCAGAGATTTTTTTGTTGGGAACAAATTTTTGCGTTTTTCGAATGCCAATAATTAAATTTTGTTTGAGTTTCGGAAATTCGCAATTATCTCTCGCTCGTAGTTCCGGAATATTGTTGTGGTTTTCGATGGGGATCCAATTCTTATTCTCATATTTTTTTTGCAGATATTTTCCAAGTGGATAGTTCATTGCATCCGGCTCAAAATAGACTGTTTTGGGATCAAACTTCAATTCATTTTCCTCTTTTAATCATGATAGTATTTTTATCGATACATATAGTATTTTACATTCAAAGCGCAAAATGCAATACACTCGATCAAGATGCATTTGTAAAATGACAATTCATTGAATCCCGTTTATCAATTTGAGTGTAGATAACAAATTATTAGTGAGCATCAAGAAACAATAATCAAATTAAAAAGTTTTTTCAGGTGACAAGGCTTTTTAAAAATCTTAAAGAACAGAAAAAGAGCCCGGCTTATAAAGCCGGGCTCTCGTGAAAGAACTTCAAGAGAAGGCTGATTTTAACGCCTAATGCATTGGGAATTTAAATGATGGCCAAGAGAACAAAATTCAAAATGAACAAAACGGTCGCAATCCAAAGGATCGGATGAATTTCTTTGGCCTGCTTTTTGCAGATTTTTGTAATGCAGTAGAAAATGAAACCTGCCGCAATGCCATAAGAAATGCTATAGCAGAGCGCCATAAAAACACCGGCGAAAAATGCTGGCACAGCTTCATTGAAATCTTCCCACTGGATCTCTTTGAAGGCCGACATCATCATAATACCGACGACGACCAGTGCGGGTGCAGTTGCGGCAAAAGGAATCGCGCTCACAAAAGTAGCCAGGAATGCGCTAATTGCAAAACACAGGGCGACAACAACACTGGTAAGACCAGTCCGCCCGCCGGCACCGATGCCAGCCGCGCTTTCCACATAGGTCGTGGTGTTCGAGGTACCAAAGATCGCGCCGATCGAGGTCGCCGTAGCATCAGCAAACAGCGCCTTATCCATCTTGGATTTAAATCCTGGCGTCGTCTCCATCGCCTGCTCATCTTCGTCGCTGAAGATGCCGGTGCGGCGCCCTGTTCCGATAAAGGTCCCAATTGTGTCAAAGGTATCGGAAAGGCTGAAAGAAAAGATCGTGATCAAAACCAGTGGGATTTTGGAAACATCAGAGAAAAGCGAACCCAAACCTTCGCTGGTAAAAATAGCACCGAACGTTGTGGGCAACTGCTGGCAAGCTTCGGTAAAGCTGATGGTATCCGTAGTTGCGGTCACACCCATGGGGATACCTAGCAATGCCGTCACAATTATGCCGATTAAGATCGCGCCCTTCACTTTGCAAACAAGCAGAATAATTGTCAGCGCCAAGCCGATTAAGAAAAGCCAAAATGACGGTTGATTCAAAGTTGCCAACGCGGGTACGCCAGAATCAAAATTGATGATCCCAACGTTCAACAAACCAATATAGGCCACAAAAATACCAATGCCGCCGCCAATTGCATTCTGAAGGCTACGAGGGATTGCTTTAATGATGTATTTGCGGACCTTTGTGACTGTAACAATTATGTTGATCAATCCGCAAATGAACACCATCGACAATGCCTGTTGCCATGTAAAGCCAAGCGTAAAGCAGACCGTATAGACAAAGAATGCATTGAGCCCCATCCCCGGCGCCTGCGCATATGGGACATTGGCAACCAAGCCCATAATCAATGTACCTACGATAGACGAGATGATGGTCGCCAAAAATACGGCGCCCCACTCCATGCCGGATTCGCTCAACAATCCAGGATTGACAGCAATAATATAGGCCATTGCAAAGAATGTCGTTAAACCTGCAATTACCTCTCTTCCCACTGTCGTCCCGTTTTGCTTGAGCTTAAATAAACGCTCCATAGGATTCACCTTCCTTTATATTTTACCGCCTGTGCGGTTCTTCCCCCTCAAAATGTCGTGATGTAATTGGGCTTCATAAAGACTGCACACAAGGCAACTACTTAGTCATTTTAATACATTCAAAACAAAAAATCAACAAAAAAAACATAAATTAGTAAAAATTTGCTAACAATTATGCTTGTTAGGGATCGCCGAGTACGCCGCACCTTTCGCGCAAGCGGAGAACGATGCCTTCGAAACCTATTTTGATACAGGTGCGCAACAATCAGGTGGTTTCAAGTGAGGCATGGCAGAGCGCACTCAAACAAGGGACTTGAATTTCGTACTGACATAAAATGAAAAAACCTACGAAGCGTAAAATAGCGCATCGCAGGTTGTTAGCATTATGTATTGAGGTCCTCTTTGTGCTTGCATTTTTGGAAATAAATTCATTTATTCCTATACATTCGTTTCGATAAAATGCACATTAGAATTGTCCCAATATTTTTGATATACCCAATCTTCATCCCCATTGAAATTCAACTGATACATTCTGAAAGTGACCAATATGTCTTTGGGTTGCCATTGTTCTTCATAAGAGTACTGGTATTTCATGCCCAGTCGCTTCATCACACTGCCGCTATGGGGATTGTTGACGTCATGTGTCGCCGTAATATAGGGAAGTCCATCCCGTTTCACCTGTTCGACGACGGCCTTTCCAGCCTCGGTCGCAATACCCTGATGCCAGAAAGCTCTGCTCAGCCCGTAGCCAAGATCATGGCCATCATCCATATCTACTTTTATATACCCGATTGGCACGTTGTCGCTCTTTAAGCAGATGGCATAAGCATAGGCCTGCGGTTTTGCATAATCTGCCGCATACCTCTCCTGAAAAAATGCATTGGCCTCCTCGATGCTTTTCAAGGGATACCACGGCAAAAAAGTATTGACTTCCTTATCTTTCAAAATCAGATATAGGTGGGCTATATCTGATTCTGAAAATTTTCTCAGAATCAGTCTTCGCGTCTCGAGCTTTGGAGTATTCATTGTGATCTATCCTTATGATTTGGCTTCAAAAAACCTTTTTCCGTTATAAATGACCGGATCAAAATCAATCTGGGAGTTCTTTAAAAAATCTACCGACAAAAATCTCCGGGCCCGGCCTTCCTCCAATGGAAACGAATGGGCTCGGAGATATGATTTTTTGTTGCAGATCAATCCAATTCCAAGGCACCGGTGTACAGCTGATAGTACGTGCCTTTCAGTTTGATGAGGTCCTCATGGGTGCCGCGCTCGATGATGCGACCGTGATCCAGCACCATAATTGCGTTGGCATTCTGCACAGTGGATAGGCGGTGCGCAATCACAAACACGGTTCGCCCGGTCATCAGCGCGTCCATGCCGCGTTGCACAATGGCCTCGGTACGCGTATCAATGGAGCTCGTGGCCTCGTCCATGATCATAACAGGCGGATCAGCCACAGCCGCGCGCGCGATGGCGAGCAACTGACGTTGCCCTTGGCTGAGAGTCGCGCCGTTGCCGCGCAACATCGTATTGTATCCATCGGGCAGGCGGCGAATGAAATCGTCCGCACCGGCGAGCTTTGCCGCGGCGATGCACTCTTCGTCATGCGCATCCAGGTTGCCGTAACGGATGTTCTCCATCACCGTGCCGGTGAAGAGGTTCGTGTCCTGCAAGACGATGCCTAAACTATGGCGCAGATCTGCTTTTTTGATTTTGTTAATGTTGATGCCGTCATAGCGGATCTTGCCATCGTTGATATCGTAAAAGCGGTTAATGAGGTTTGTAATCGTAGTTTTTCCGGCACCGGTCGAACCAACAAAGGCCACCTTCTGACCTGGCTTCGCGTACAACGATATACCGTGCAATACGGTTTTTTCCGGCGTGTAGCCAAAATTGACGTCATAAAAACGCACATCACCCTGCAGGCGAGTGTAGGTGATGGTGCCATCGTGGTGCTGATGCTTCCACGCCCAGACATTGGTGCGCTCTTCGCACTCGCTCATGCTACCGTCAGCATTCTCCTTGGCATTGACCAAAGTCACATACCCCTCGTCAGCCTCGGGTTGCTCGTCCAATAAAGCGAAGATGCGGTGTGCACCCGCAAGGCCCATGATGACCATATTTACCTGGTTGGACACCTGACCGATAGCGCCGGCGAACTGTTTTGTCATGTTTAAGAACGGCACCACAATGCTGATGCTAAAGGCCATCCCAGAAATACTAATGTTAGGTACGTCGGTAAGTAGCAACGCGCCGCCCACTAACGCCACCACAACGTACATCACGTTGCCGATATTGCCGAGCAATGGCATCAGGATATTGGCGAAGCGATTGCCATTTCTGGCATTAAAGAAGATCTCGCCATTCACCTTGTCAAAGTCAGCTTTGGCGCCCTCTTCATGGCAGAATACCTTGATCACCTTTTGGCCGGTCATCATCTCTTCCATGAAGGCCTCGGCCTTGGCCAGCGTGACCTGCTGGCGCAGAAAATACTTGGAGGAGCGATTGGTGATGGCCCGTGCCGCAAATACCATGCAGATAACACCTACAACCACCAGCAGAGCAAGGATAATGCTGTAGTACATCATAATACAGAACACAACAAGCAGTGTAATGCCGGAGATGGTCATCTGCGGCAGGCTTTGGCTGATGAGCTGGCGCAGGGTATCCACGTCGTTGGTGTAATAGCTCATAATGTCGCCATGGCCGTTGGTGTCGAAATACTTGATGGGTAGGTCCTGCATATGGCTGAACATTTTCTCGCGCAGTTTTTTCAAAGAGCCCTGCGTAATAATGGCCATCATTTGAGTGTAGAATGCGCCGGCAATGAGGCTGATGACATACATCACGACCAGTATCGCCACATAAGTGAGAATTTGCCCAGATACAGATGCCCAGTCGCCACTCTTGTAACTTTCATCCACGACGGCGATGACATTCTGCATGAATATTGCCGGGGCGGCGCTGACGATGGCATTAATAAGAATGCAGACCATTGTGATGGGTAAAAGCACCGGATAGAATTCAAACAATGTACGCAATAGCCTTCGCAACACACCCTTGGGAGCGCGTTGCCCTCGAGGAGTAGTGGCAGGGGCTGAACTCACTTTATTCTTTGCCATCTTGGTCACCTGCCTTTGTCTGGGAAGTATATACTTCGCGGTAGATCTCGCTGGTCTTCATCAGTTCGTCATGGTTGCCAATGGCGCTGATGCGGCCGCCGTCCATTACAATAATGCGGTCGGCATCCTGCACGGAGGCAACGCGTTGCGCAATGATGATCTTTGTGGTTTCGGGAATGAATTCACGGAAGCCCTGGCGGATTAGCGCATCGGTACGCGTATCCACAGCGCTGGTCGAATCATCTAGGATGAGCACCTTCGGCTTTTTTAGTAACGCTCGGGCGATACACAAGCGCTGTTTTTGGCCACCGGAGACGTTGGAACCGCCCTGTTCGATCCAAGTATCATACTTATCGGGGAACTGCTGGATGAACTCGTCAGCCTGTGCAAGCTTGCAGGCTTCCAGCATTTCTTCGTCGGTGGCGTTGGGGTTGCCCCAGCGCAGGTTGTCTTTGATGGTGCCACTGAACAGCACGTTCTTTTGCAACACCACGGCAACGTTATTGCGCAAGACCTCTAAATCGTATTCGCGCACATCTATGCCGCCTACTTTTACGCTACCTTCAGTGACGTCATACAGGCGAGGAATTAGTTGCACCAGCGTGGATTTAGACGAGCCCGTGCCTCCCAAAATGCCGATAAGCTCACCAGACCTAATATGCAGATCCACATCGGCCAGCGCCATACGCTCGGCCTTCTTGGAATATTTAAAACTAACGTTCTCAAAATCGATAGACCCATCCTTCACCTCGGTGCGGGCATTTTCAGGGCTGGTCAGATCGCTTTTTTCCGTCAGGACTTCGACAATCCGTTCGGCAGATTCCATCGACATCGTAATCATCACGAACACCATCGACAGCATCATCAGACTCATGAGGATCTGGAAGCTGTAAGTCAGGATGGCGGACATCTGGCCCACAGCGATTTCTGCTCCCTGGCTAGTAATGACGACATAGGACCCAAAGGACAGTACAAATGCCATACCAGCGTAGACACAGAACTGCATCATGGGATTGTTGAGGGCCATGATGCGCTCGGCACGGGTGAAGTCCTTGCAAACGTCTTCGGCGGCGGCGGCGAATTTCTTTTTTTCGTAATCCTCCCGCACGTAGCTCTTGACAACACGCATGGCTTGAACATTCTCTTGAACCGAATCGTTGAGCGCATCGTATTTGCGGAATACCCGACGGAAAATCGGCATAGCCGCTCGAATCACCAGCACTAGACCGATGCTCAATAGCGGGATGGTGACAAGGAAGATCATAGCCAGGCGCCCACCCATGGCAAAGCCCATGATAAATGAAAAGATCAGCATGAGCGGACCGCGGATGGCCACACGGATGATCATCATGAAAGACATCTGCACATTCACGACATCGGTTGTCATACGGGTGACTAGGCTGGAGACTGAAAATTTATCGATATTCTCAAAAGAGTAGTCTTGGATGCGATAGAACATGTCCTTGCGCAGGTTGCGCGCAAAACCTGTGGATGCCGTGGCGCAGGTATTGCCGGCCGCGACGCCGAAAACCAGCGATAAAACAGCCAAAATCACCAGTTCAATTCCATAACGGACGATAACATCCATACCGCAACCGGCTTGCATCTGGTTCACAAGATTGGCAATAATGAAGGGTATAATGCATTCTAGTACCACTTCAACTATGACCAAAATCGGCGTAAGAATTGCCGTTTTTTTGTACTCGCGTATGCTACGAGCAAGCGTTTTAACCATATGTAACATTCCTCCTCCTTCAGCATAGCGCAGTTCCATGCGCATGCGCGGGGCTTTCAATATCTTAATATTTCATGGAGCCGGTCTAGCCGTCCAGATTTGCGTACATACGCGACGCAGTTTCTATAAAAACCGACAGTTGCGCATGCGACAGGCCTTGCGTCAGGGATAGCTCGGTCTGATGAAGGTATTCATTGATCTGCGCATTTAGAAGGGCCGCCTTTTCTGTAGGAATCAGGTTTTTCAAGCGCGCATCGCTGGCCACATTTTCGCGCAGGATCAGGCCGTTCTTTTCCATCAATTGCAAAATACCTGTGGCTGTAGAACGGCTTAAGCCGAAAGCGCTCTCCACATCGCGCTGAAACACTGGTCCGTCATCACATTTTAAAAGGATATAACGCATTACATGGCCCTGCACCCCTGTGAGACCCAAACTTTGCATATTGGCATTCATGCGCTTTTTAAGCTTATGGGAAAGGGCATTGATCCACATTCCACAATCTTTTTCCATTCGGACCTCACCTCTTAAAATTACAAGTTACCATACCTCTCCATAATTGTTCGGAAGCAAACAAAATTTTAACGCAGGGAGAGGCAATTGTCAATATCCTATTTGCCCATTTTTTACGGAAATCAAGCTGAAATTTTGTGCAGACGATGGCTTTGAAAACGCCAAGTGGGCGATCGACTTTAATGAAGAGCATTTATAAGAATGCGCTATTAAAAGATAAGAACGGGTCCATATTTCGACAAGAGTATAGAAAAAACGCCCAGTAGTTAAGAAAGGCCATTACCGTTATACGGCGATGGCCTTTTGCCTACCATTTAAAGAAAAAACTATCCCAACTTGCAAACGAATCTGCCGCGCTCGAATCGATGGCCTATTTGGACCTTTGCCGCTTCACCGCCGCACAGCTTTGCCTTTTGATCGATACACAACATCCACAAGATTAAGTCAATTATATCGTATCAGCAAACTTTATCCTATTTTTGATCCATCCGTTCTCGAAATATTCGGTGATGTTTTGGCTTTTATCACTGATCCAATGAACTGTCAAATATTCGCCGAGATAAAAGAAATACATATAATAACAATAAAAAGCCAGCCTCTCCGGCCGCAACTGATAGGGGATCTTGTAAGCTTTGAGTGTATCATTGAATAGCTTTCGCGCCCAATCGTAGCACCCCATCACCCATGCATCCCGCTCAAGCGGAGCGTACATCGCTTCATCCCAATCCAAGATATAATTCCGCCCGTGCCCGACAAAGAAGTTGCCTCCGGCATCCCCATGTGTCAGATAAAATGCGCTCTCATCTTGCTGGCAAAGCCCCGCAAAATAAGAAAGCCTAGAAGCACAGTGAGATATCTCTTCTTTGAAACGATCAAAGATAGAGAGTACCGCACAATTCGCCTCCGTTTTTGGGGCAGATTTGAGCATCTCCCACTGTTGATAAAAACACTTTGCTACATCATCGGAAAACGATGCGGTGGGGATTTCCATCCCCGGTTTGGTCAGCAGATATATTTTGCATAGCATCTGGTATTCTGTGCTTTTGGTTTGATCTGTCTCTACATTCTTGCCGTCTACCCATTCAAATAATCCCATAACCGCAGTATCGAACTTCGAAAAGAGTTTATTTCCCCGAGTTTTAATAATTTTTCCGACAAAATCAATCCCGCTCTCACACAAGTAATCTATGACAGACAGGCTTTGCTGAAACTTTTTTTGATGGGAGGGAAGGTAATCCAATTTTAAAAAAAAGTCGGAATCTGCACGTACTTTCCAAGTTTCACCATAATAACCGCGTTCAGCGGGCGTTATTTCGGCTACAGCAATCCCATATTGCTCATATATAGCATCTTTCAACCGATGAATATAATCCTGATCCCGTAAGATTTCATTATGCATTATGTTCACCCTTTCACAGTTCGATTTTGAGCGGTCTGCTACACGAAAACATCAGCAAACAAAAAATTGATATGTCGAAACATATCGGAATTTTTGGTGGGGGCGGGTGGATTCGCGAGCCGCGCACGGAAAAACAGTCCACCGGACTGTTTTTCCTCGCCTGCGGGCGGGACGTGCTGTTCTCAACTCAACCTCTCGGCCCCAAAAAAATATCACCCGCCGGGAGACGGTGGGCAATATTTTTTGTTTAAGTCGCATGAAAAAGATGTTTTTGCGTTTTCGGATGAGAGATTCGAACCCTCGTAACCCCAGAAATGTAAATCACTCAAAACTTAGGGTTTGGACCCAACGGTGTTTCCATTTGACTCTAACGGATCATTGAGAGGCTTGCTGCAATCTTTTAATTTGATGTTTAAAATAATCTCTG
>CASFAP010000149.1 GCA_949292695.1 uncultured Eubacteriales bacterium
AAATGTTTTTTTTTCTCTGTTCTCCTAATGTTTGGTGTCTATTTTTCGGTTTAGTAATATTTTAGGATCTCTAAAATGTTTTTTTGCTCTGATCGCCGAATGGTTCGGGGCGAAAGCCCGGCTGAGTAAAAGTGTAGACGCCCCAAAAAGCCCTTTTGCTCTGATCGCCGAATGGTTCGGGGCGAAAGCCCGGCTTAGTAAAAGTGTAGACGCCCCAAAAAGCTTTTTTTGCTCTGATCGCCGAATGGTTCGGGGCGAAAGCCCGGCTGAGTAAAAGCTCAGGCGCCCTAAAAAAGGAGTATCATGATATGAAAACAAAACGTTATTGGCTCGGACTTCCCCTTTTCAATGCGATTGTGTTGCTCATCTGGGTCGGGACCTCGATTTATTTGCAAATCGCAAAACCCGATGCGGAGCAGGTCACCATTGCCACTTATAGCGCCTGGTTGCTGTTGCTTTTGATGTCGGGCGGATTTATGCTCATTGATTTTATTTTGGGCCTGGCCCTTTCCTGGCGGCAGGGTTATGCCTGGAAGCGCTTGCTACTTTGCAACCTCTATAGCGCGCTGGGGATCTTTGCGGCCTACTTTTTGTGCATGGTGCCCTTTACAGACGCGCCCGCCAGCCTGCTCTCGACGGTCCTCATCATCCTGTTCGAGCAGATGTTTTCCTACCTTGTGGGGAGCGTGACCGGAAAGGTGGTCTCTGACCGGCTGTATGGACCCAATACATTTTGATTCTGTTATGAGCGAACGGCGATCTGGTTTGAGATCGCCGTTTTTGCGTGCCAATAGGCGTTGGCGGCCGGTTCGCAGATGGATTCCTTTTCGGTAAAATGAAAGAGGTTCTTGCTATATTTTGTTTGGCGCAGGAGGTTTTGTGCCCGGCGCCCCTTATTTTTTGCATTCTTGTGCAGATTTGTAAGCCCGAATTCGCGCTTTTCAAATAATTGTGCCCCCGGCCGCGTGACATGGCCGGCTTTTTTGCGGCAAGAAAAAAACGGCGGGCCTGAAAGGCCGCCGGGCGCCCCCGAAAATCCCCCGGGCGCCTTTTTATCGCGCCGCCGCCGCAAAGTGAACCGCCTGCGCGATAAACCTACGCGCCTGCCCTCGTTTGGTTGACAGACGCGCGGTTTTTCGGTAAAATGAAGGTGATTTTGTAGCATTTTGCGCGGCGCCAGGCTCGCCCAGCGCCGGCAAAGGAGGTATTTTATGGTAGAGCTCTCCCCTTCCATTCTCAATTCCGACTATCTTGCGCTGAGCGAGGCGCTCGGCCAGATGGAGGCCGCCGGCGTGGATATGGTGCACCTCGATGTAATGGACGGCATGTTTGTCCCGAATATTTCCTTCGGCGTGCCGGTCATCCGCTCGATCCGAGCCCATACCCGCCTGCCGCTCGACGTGCACCTGATGATTGAAAAGCCCCATCGGTATTTGAAGGAGTTCGCGGCGGTGTCGGATTATTTGGGCTTCCATTATGAGGCCGGCTCGCCGGTGCGCGAGACCTTGCGCGAGATCCGCGCGCTCCACTGCCGGTCCTGCCTGACCATCAAGCCGGCGACCGACCCGGAGGTGGTGCTCGAATTCCTCGAGGACTGCGATATGGTGCTGGTGATGTCGGTCGAGCCGGGGTTTGGCGGCCAGGCCTTTTTGCCGAGCGCGCTCGATAAGCTCTCCTTCTTAAGGGCCGAAATCGATCGCAGGGGGCTGGCGACAAAGCTTGAGGTCGACGGCGGAATCAACGCCGAAACGGCCCCAAAAGCCGTCGCCGCCGGCGCGGACGTCTTGGTGGCCGGCAATTATCTGTTCTCGGCCCCCGACCTGGCGGCCAGGGCGAAAGAAATCAAACTGCTGGGGTGAATGGCGGCGGCCCGCGCGCCGAAGGCGCGCTGGGGCGCATCGGCGCGGGAAAATTCGGCCGAAACGCCCCGAAACGGAGCCGGCAAGGCCTGCCTGCGCGATTCGCCTCCCCGCCGATGCGCCCGCCGGCCTGCGGCCGGCAGGGCCGCCGCCTTGCAAATTTGAAACTGGAGAGAAAGGGGCCTTTTAATGTCGGAAATCCTTTCTTTAGAAACAACAAACCTGCGCCTGGAGTTTGACCGCGAAAGCGGATCGCTTCGGCGCCTTTACTCCAAGGTGTCGGACTGGGACATCATCCAGCGGCCGCACCTGGCGCAGTCCTGGAGAATGATGCTCCCGCTGGAAAATAAACGCAACAACGAGGCCTGGGGCTCTGAGCAAAAAGAGCCGCCGAAATGCCAATACGACGGCGCCAGGATTTCCTTCACCTGGGATAGGATCACCTCGCGTTCGGGCATAACCCACCCCATTAGGGTGCAGACGACCTGCAAAATCGAAAAGGACCAGGCCGTGTTCCTCATGCGGATCGAAAACCGCGACAGTTGCATCATAGAGAACGTCTTTTACCCCTATATCGGGGATCTGCACCGCCCGCATGGGTGCGAGCGCTTTTCCTTTCAGCACGGGAATTACATTTCCATGCGGGAATACGAAATGTATCCAACCTTTGAGAATCAGCACGGTACGCATAGCGTCGACTACCCGACCATCTGCCCGGAGGACCATATGACGCCGCCGATGAACCCGTTCGGCCTGATTTCTGACAACAATGGCAATGGGCTCTACATCGGGGTTGCCTCGCGGCGGCTCGAGGCGGCCACCTGGCATGCGGAATATTTACCCGGCTGGTGCGATTCGAACGCATTCCGCACCTTCGACGGCGACCAGTTCGAAGGCAAGGACGTCTATATCCGCTTTGCGGTCGGGCATCTGCCCTTTGTAGCGCCGCACACCGAATTCGAGCTGTTGCCGTTTTCGATGGAGGCCTATCAGGGGAGCTGGTATACCGGCGCGTCCCTGTATACAAAGGTGAGCCGGTCCTTTTCCACCCCTGCGAAAACGGTCCCGCAGTGGGCAAGGAGCCCGCATGCATGGTTGCAGGTGCATATCAATTCGCCTGAGGACGAGTTGCGGATGCGGTTTCGGGACCTGCCCGCCTTGGGCGCGGAATGCAGGCGATACGGCATAAAAGCCATCCAGCTGGTCGGTTGGAATAAGGGCGGGCAGGACCGCGGCAACCCCTCCCACGACCCGGATCCCAGGCTCGGGACGTTTGCGGAATTCAAGCAGGCCATCCAGGAGATCCGCCAGATGGGGGTCAAGGTCATCTTATTCACCAAATTCAACTGGGCGGACCAATCGACCGACGAATTCAAACGCACATACGAACCCATGGCAATCAAGGACCCTTACGGCAATTATTATGTATTTAAAGGGTACCAATATATGACGCTCAGCCAGCTTACCAACGTCAGCACGCGCCGGTTAATCCCGATGTGCTTCGGGAGCGACGCATACCTAGAGGTCTGCAAGCGCGAATTTCAAAAATGCCTGGACCTTCAGCCCGACGGGATCCTGTATGACGAATGCCTGCATCATTCGCCGACGTTGTGTTGTTTTGATACGTCGCATGGGCATCGCTACGGCGCCTGCGCCTATGCCTGGGACGAGCGCCTGGTCCAAAGCTTCCGCCGGATGGCCGGCGACCGGGAGTTCCTCATCGCCGGCGAGGCGCTTTACGATTTCCAGCACAACGATTACGACCTCTCTTACGCCCGCACCTGGGGGCGATCCCATAAGCCCATGACCCGCTTTTTGCGCCCGGAAAGCAATATCATGACGGCCGTCATCGGCTTCGACGACCGGAACATGATCAACCAGTGCCTGATGTATAAGTACATCATCAGCTATGAACCCTATTGCTTCAAGGGAAGGCCCTCCGATTTCCCCGAAACGATCCGCTACGGAATGTGCATGGACCGGCTGAGGACCGATCTGCGGGAATACTTCTGGGACGGAACCTTTACCGGGCAATTGCACGGCAACGCAACCCTGGCCGACGGCACGGCGCTGGACACCTACAGCGTATTCCGGGCGGCCGACGGCAAATACGGAATGATCCTCTGCAATTACGAGGAAAACAGATCCATTACCGTAACTCCATATCTGGAAAATGGGCAAAAACTGACGCGTTACCGGTTGGTCGAGAGCGACAGCCCAGTCCCCTTTGCGACTTCGTTCTCCATTCCGCCCAGATCCGCCGCGGCGGTGATCCCGTAAAAGCTTTTGCGGCATCCGTGCGGGGCATTTTCCCGCGCGAATGCCGCCGTTGGCAACCAAATGGATTGTTTTGCGCATTCAATGCCGCAACACCGCGCCGATCTCGCGGACGGCATAGCCGCCCTTTAACAGCTGGCCGTACTCTTCGGTGTAGGCCAGATCGACGCCCCCGCGCAACAGGCGGTCGCAGTATTCCTGCAAATGCGGCAATTTTTTGGCGATTTCAGCGCTGGCCGCCAGGGCGAGGCGGTAACGCGGCCCGAGCCGATAAAGCCGGCTTGGTACCGAGCGGGCGGCCGGGTCGGCGTAAAGCTCGGCGATGGCGTCGAGCAATTCCGACGCGCTCGAAAACTCGAGCAGAAAAAACCGCCCCGCTTTGGCCGCGCGCCGGTTTTTTGGGGGATTCAGCGGCGCGTCGGACTTTGTAAAATAGATGGCGCAACCGCCCTCGTTTGTGGGATAGACCTCGATGCGGACAGATGAAGAATCGAGCTCAAAATCAGCTTCAGGCGCGGCACAGCGGAGCAACTCCCCCAATGCGCACCGCGTGTCAGGGCTGTGATAATCGATGCGGTTATAATCGCCAAAGACCGCCTCGAGCTCGGCGGCCGACAGCGTAATTTTCAATTTATTCACGCTTAACAGATTAACAGTCATATCGGATCCTCCAAAAAAATCGTATCATGTTTTGCCCAGCGTTTCAACAGGATAAAAAAGGAACAACTGGCGGCGCATGACAGATTTGGAAGTTGGAAACACTGTGAAAGGCAACGCAACAAAAAAGGAGGCTTTTCACAGTGGAACGCATCAAACGAACGGAACGCAAATGGAAGCGTTCGACGCATCTTTTTTTGCGCACGATGGCCATTACGGCCATCTGCATCGTCCTGTTGGCGCTGGGCTTTTTGGCGGCGGCCTATTTCACCGGCGCCTTATCCTAAAGTCCGCTCGCAAAGATGGGGCGCTGAGGGTGCTCGGCCGTCCGCGCGTCTTTTCTGGCGCATCTTTCTGGGCGGCCGGCGGGCTTTCCCGATGGAATTTCCCGGCGGCGCGCCTGGGATGCGGTTGCGGCCAGGCGAAACGGATGTTTCGCCTGGGCGCCGGGGCCGGCGTCTTCGGCAAGGCAATCGCGGCGGATGCAGTTTTTTGGGGATCCCGAGGCTTCCGACCCCGGCGCCCGGCGCGCTTTCAGCGCGCGGCCGCAACCGCATCCCGCCAGCTTTTTGCCGGCCGTGCCTCTAAGGTCTAGCAGGGCGCAAACGCCGCTTCGCATGCGGCCCCAAAGCCGCGCGCCGGGCTGATTTTCGCCGCCCGGCAGTTCGCCAGGCTTCGCTCTTTTGTAGCCGCCGAAGTCGAATCCCCCAAAGAGCGGCAAAGGTCACACAAAAAACCTAGTCTTAAAAATTTCCCTGAAAAATTTGCTTTAAAAATTCACATTAAAAAACTTTTTGAAAAATTTACATAAAAGGTGGCAACAACATTGACGCAAGATTATCTGAAACTCAAGAGCGGCACCGACGTGCGCGGCGTGGCCAGCGACCTGTTCGGCAAGCCGATCGATTTGACCGACGAGGCCGTCGAAGACATCGCCGCATCCTTTGCAAACTGGCTCTCGGCCAGCACCGGCAAACCGACTGAGGCCCTCTCTCTCGCCCTCGGGCACGACTCCCGCATCTCGGCCGACCGCATTTCGGGCGCCTGCAAGCGCGCCTTGCTGGCCG
>CASFAP010000150.1 GCA_949292695.1 uncultured Eubacteriales bacterium
GAAGGGATTTCTTCAAGCGGTTTAATTGCGACTGCCAAGACGCGTAAAGCATCCTCGGCCATCGCCTGATTGGCGGCTAGAACCGCCTTTTCATCGCAACCGATGCAACGCTCGAGAAGAATCTCCGGCGCACCCTTTACAACGGCAAAGGGGCGGCCGTCGATCATGTTGATGGTCGTCATCAGTTTCCGGTCAGAATCAAAGGGGATTTCGCCAAAGCGAGGGCAACTCGTTTCGATGTCCTGTTTGGAGATGCCAGCATATTTGGAGCAGGCGGCGGCAATGCCGATTTCGGTGGGATCGCCGATGTTGGATTTTCTGCTTCCGTTGCGCTCAACTTTCGCATCGCTACAAATAGCGCCGAGGCGCAACAGCATCCGCCCGGGTTCGGTGATACTATCTTTAGAAAGGTCGAGCTCTTGTTTGCCGTCAAATAGTTTGGTTACCGTCATTTGATTTAAGGTGAGCGTCCCGGTTTTATCAGAGCAGATGACCGAGGCGCTACCGAGCGTTTCAACTGCCGGCAAGTTCTTGATGATCGCATTTTGTTTGACCATGCGTTGCACGCCGAGGGCCAACACAACTGTTACAATCGCAGGCAGACCTTCGGGGATGGCGGCGACGGCGAGCGAGATGGAGTTCATGAAGGTATCCAGCAACATGGTGGCGAAGGGTGCGCCAGGGCTGGCAAAATTGCGAGTTACTGTTACAACAAAGACGATGGCACAGATCGCGAGCGTTACCACGCCCAGCATCTTGCCAAGGTTTTCCAGCTTTGTTTTCAGTGGAGTATCCTGCTCTTTTGTTTGCTCCAAAAGGGCCGAGATTTTGCCCATTTCGCTGTTCATCCCAGTCTCGGTTACGACGGCGGTCGCGCGGCCATGCGTTACAGAACAACCGGAATAAACCATATTGTGCCGTTCTGAAAGCGACACGATCTCTTCCAAGCCATCTTCCGCGATCTTCTCAACCGGGACCGATTCTCCGGTCAAGGTTGATTCATCGCAACAGCAACTGACAGCTTCTATCAAGCGCGCGTCAGCGCTGATATAATCGCCGGCTTCCAGCAGAAGTATATCACCGGGCACCAGTTGCGATGCGTCAATCAATCGAACAATGCCATCCCGCAGAACCTTGGCGGAAGGCGCCGTCATGCTTTTTAAGGCCTCTAGCGCATTCTCGGCTTTAGACTCCTGGAAAGCTCCCAATAGCGCATTTGCAAGCACGATCACGAGGATCAAAATCGGTTCAAACCAATTGCTCTCACTGCTGAAAATCGTAACAATGAAGGAGACCAACGCCGCAAGGAGCAGGATGATCACCATGTAATTTTGAAATTGCGCGAGAAACCGAATCCAGAAAGACTTTTTTTTGTGGGTTGTGAGCAGATTTGGCCCAAACTCTTCCAAGCGCTCATCCGCACTGCCGGCCGACAGACCCTTTTGCGGATTGACGTCCAAATTGGATAGGACATCCTGCAAATCACTGCTGTGCCAGATCAAATGATCCCCTCCAGTCCATAAGTAATTTTATTGTACAATAGAACCCATAAGAAATCAAGAATAATTCTGGACAAGCTAAAATATTCATAATTTTAGGCTTTTTTTTCGTAAAATTTGTGGTATAATGTCCACAGCAAAAGTGTAATGACCACAATCGAGTTGCTATTATTCGTGTTGGACAGGCATCTTTCACAATGCGATCTGCATTTAAAATAAACCATATCAGTGGGATTTTGACGGAATGATTTTAGATAAAACGATCGTCTGGGCATACTAGGCTTATCGAAATAATAAAGCGAGGGAAAAGATTGTTTGAGCAAACCCTGAATATTGACAGAATGGAGCAGATTGTCGGATTGTTCGGCAATTTTGATGAAAACATTAGGCGCTTGGAACAGCAGTATCATGTAGCAGTGGCTTCGCATGGGAGTGAATTGAAGGTCCGCGGCGAGCCGGATGATGTAGCCGCCGCGATGCGGGCCATCCAGGGCCTGTTGACGCTTCTAAATAAGGGTGAGGCTATCACCGATCAAAATCTGAATTATGTCTTTTCGCTGGTTGCGGACGGGGACGATGAAAAAATCGCAAATTTGACTGACGCAAACTGCATTTGCATCACCTCCAAGGGCCGGCCGGTCAAACCCAAAACGCTGGGACAGAAGCGATATGTAGATGCGATTCGGGACAACACCATTACCATCGGTGTCGGCCCGGCGGGAACGGGCAAGACCTATTTGGCGGTCGCGATGGCGGTAATGGCCTTTCGGGCCAAACAGGTCAACCGCATCATCTTGACGCGTCCGGCGGTTGAAGCAGGGGAAAAGCTGGGCTTTTTGCCAGGGGACCTCCAGCAAAAAGTGGATCCTTATCTGCGTCCGCTTTATGACGCGCTATTTGATATGCTTGGAGCCGAGAACTTTCAGCGTTGCCAGGAACGCGGCGACATTGAAGTCGCGCCCTTGGCCTATATGCGCGGCCGGACGCTGGATGACAGTTTTATCATTTTAGATGAAGCGCAAAATACGACTTCAGAACAAATGAAGATGTTTTTAACGCGCCTGGGATTTAATTCAAAAGCCGTTGTAACTGGCGATATTACCCAAATTGATCTTCCAGAGGGCAAAAAATCAGGGCTCAAAGAGGTTATGACAGTTTTAAAACATGTCGATGACATCGCGATTGTAAAATTCAGCGGCAAAGATGTCGTGCGGCACAGATTGGTACAGGAGATTATCAAGGCTTATGAAAAACATGAAGAAACGAGGAAAACCAGACATGATTAAGGTAAAGGTGAACATCGCCAACGCGCAAAAGGCGGTGAAGATACCCTCTGGTCTAAAATTGCTCGTGCGCCGCTGTTGCATTGCGACTTTAGTGGCAGAGGGATTTCCAAATGCGGCTGAACTCAATGTCACCTTTGTAGATGACGCCGAAATCAGGCGGTTAAATGCTCAGTTCCGTCAGATTGACCAATCGACAGATGTGTTGTCATTTCCACTTGGAGAAAACGGAAAATACGACGAAAATCCCGAAACCGGCGCGAAATTATTGGGAGACGTCGTCATTTCTCTAGAGCATGCACAGGCACAGGCCAAACTCTATGGGCACCCGTTTCAGCGCGAGGTCGCTTATCTGACGGTTCACTCTGTGCTACATATCTTGGGATATGATCACGAAGACAACCTGGAGCGGGTCGAGATGCGCGAACACGAAGAAACGGTTCTTCGGTCATTGGGTCTGGCTCGAGATGAATTGGAATAGGAGCTGAATTGTGAAAGAACAGACATCGGCGTTTATCGCTGTCATAGGTAGGCCAAATGTCGGTAAATCGACCCTGATGAATCGAATGCTTGGCCAGAAAATCGCCATCGTTTCCGACAAGCCTCAAACTACTCGCACGCGGATTATGGGGATCCTGACAAAGGGCGAAGCACAATTTGTTTTTATGGATACCCCCGGTTTTCACAAGCCCAGGAATGCATTGGGCCAAATCATGATGAAAGCGGTAGGGACCGGACTTTCCGAGGTCGACGCCGCGCTCCTTGTTGTCGATGCCGCGCCGAAATTTGCGGTGGAGGGCGAGCGCTTGCCAAAAGCGGAACTCGAACTGGTTTCCGAGCTCGCACGCCGTAAATTGCCTGCGGTTTTGGCCATCAATAAAATCGATTTACTCCCCCAAAAAGACGCTTTGCTCTCTATGATAGCCGCATATCAGAAGGCTTATGATTTTGATGCCGTCGTACCGATTTCAGCCAAAGATGGCGATGGGCTCGACCGTCTGCTAAAAGAGGTCGGTCGGTATTTGAAACCGTCGCCCCATTATTTTGACGATACGGATGTGACCGACCAGCCGGACAAGCAAATCGTTTGTGAGTTGATTCGGGAAAAACTGTTGCGGTTATTGGATCAGGAGATCCCGCACGGTATAGCCGTCGATCTCGAGCAGTTTTATGAGCGCGACCTAGAAAACGGCGAGCCCATCCTTGAGGTCCACGCCACGATCTATTGTGAAAAAGAGAGCCATAAAGGAATCATCATCGGTAAAAACGGCGCTATGCTCAAAAAAATCGGGGCATTGGCGCGCGCCGATTTGGAGGCCTTTTTTGGAATCAAAACGAATTTGCAACTTTGGGTAAAGGTCAAGGAGGATTGGCGCAACCGGCAGGGGCTGATTCACACCTTCGGCTTGGATTAGATTTCCTAACATATCGTTTTCCTGTTCGGACAGACTGATAATACAGTCGAACAGGAGGGAATTGCTATGGATCCGCTAAAGGCTTGGAAGGAATTTGAAAAAACCGGCTCCGTCGCCAGTTATCTCGATTATGTTACGGTGCAGAGCGCTTCGCCGTTGTATGGAGGGCAAACAGGGGATGAAACTGTCGACCGACGGATTGATCATCAAGGAAAACAATTACGGGGATAGCGATCGAATTTTGACCATTCTGACGCGGGACAAAGGGGTGATCAGAGCCTTCGCGCACGGTGTCCGAAGGCTCAAAAACCGCAATGCGACCGCCACGACGCTTTTGTGCTATTCCAAATTTGTCCTGTTTAAATCCAAGGATACATATCAAGTTGACGAAGCGACAGCGGTCGAACTCTTTTTTCCACTGCGCGCTGATATTGAGGCCCTCGCAGTCGCGCAGTATTTTTGCGAACTCTGTTTGCAATTTGCGCCGGTTGAAGCCGAAGCCGAATCTTATCTGCGGCTTGTCCTCAATTCGCTTTATTTTTTAAGCACAAAAAAGCGCAGTCCGGAATTTTTAAAATGTGTGACTGAATTTCGCATGCTTTCGATATCTGGATACATGCCGAACCTCGTGGCCTGCAATCATTGTGCAATATATGAGGCCGACGTCATGTATTTTGATCCCCTCGAAGGTACGCTTTATTGTGCGGCCTGTAAACCTGCGGATCAGCGGTTAATTCCGCTATCTAGAGCTGTGCTGGCTACAATGCGGCACATAGTATATTCTGAATTACAAAAGCTGTATCAATTTGAACTGCCGCCAGAAAC
>CASFAP010000151.1 GCA_949292695.1 uncultured Eubacteriales bacterium
GGATCTGCCCCGCCTGTTCTCCCGCGGAAACGGTGAACAGCCCGCACAAAGGCACCACGTCGAGCGTGGAAGAATAGCCGGCGATGTCGCGCGCGAAAAGGTAGGCCTCATTCAGCTTTTTCACGGTTTTCTGCAAATCGATGATATAAATGCCGTTGCGCTCCGTGAAAATATACTGCGCCATTTTGGGGTTCCAGCGCCGGGTCTGATGCCCAAAGTGAACACCGGCCTCCAACAACTGCTTCATTGATACAACTGCCATAAATCTTTCCTCCTAGGTTTTTCCGCCGTCTTCCCGTCCCCTTGGCGGAATGCGCCAAAAGCGCCACCAGCCCGTCAATCGGGAAAACGTGTGTATTTTGCTGAAAACTCCATAGAATCAGCCGAACAATTATAGCACAAGTATTTCCCAATTGCAAGCATTTTTTACATTTCTTTCTAATGCCATCCGGCCTTTCAAATGCGAGAGAATCATAGCCTTATGCCCAAAAATGGGATCCTTTCCCGCTCGGTGCGAGCTAGGCAAACGCTTCCTTTCCATAACAAGCCCTCGATTCAAGCGCCCATGGCTTTCCATAGCGAGCGATCGCGCAATACGTTTGAAGTTCCAGCAAGTTTATTCCTTTTCATAAAGCGCCGCCAATTGCATAGCGCGCTCCCGCAGGCTGTAGCGGAGCGCCTGCGGCTCGAGCACCTCAATGTCTTTGCCGAACTGCAAAAGCCAGCCGGTCAGCCCCTCGCTGAGTAACGCCTTGACCGAAAAGGTAAAGTAGTCGCCAGAAAAACTCCGAATGAATATATGCTCAGAAAATCGATCGATCACCTGCTCGAGGCGCTCGGCTTTGCACTTTAACACAATATCGCTGAGCGCACCGCCGAACATGTGGAAGGATTTCTGCGTGTAGTCGGCAATGTCAAAGGTGGTCTTGTAATCGCTGACCTCGGAAAAATGCCGCCATGGTTCCTCCAGCATCGTCACGCCCCGCATCCGGTCGAGCCGCAAATGGAGGAGGTTATCATACTTTGCGTTGTTGCCAACCAGATAGTAGTGATCCTCCGCCCAGGTCAGCGCATAGGGGCTGACCACCATCTCCCGTTCCTGCGCCTCAATCTTGCGCGATGCGCCGAGATACCGCCGCCTGTATTTCAGGCGAATTTTGCGGCGGGCCGAAATGCCGCGATTGATGATATCAATATTATAATAGATTTCCTCATTGTCGCACTTGTTGCGGCTTTGCAGGCTGATCTGCCTTTGCCAGCTTTTGGCCTGATGCTCGCTGAGCAGGCCGCCGAGTTTGTTCGTCAGCTCCCGGGTCTTTTTCGGTGTGATAAAGCCCGCGGCCTGCACGGCATCGCATAGCAGATAGACCTCCGGCGCCTCAAAGGCGCGCGAAGCCAAAAAATACCCCGGCTTTGGAGAGCGCGTCAAAACAATGTCATACCCAAAGGCCTCGAGCGCCGCAATATCGTCATAGATGGCCTTGCGCTCGGCCGAAATGCCGGCCGACCGCAATCGGTCGCAGAGCTCGGTCGCCGATAACGGATGTTCCTCATCGGTCTGTTTTTTTAGCAGATCGATCAGGTAAAGCAGTCTTGTCTTCTGCCCTGAATGCCCCGCCACTGCCCTGCACCTCCTCCAATGCAGTCAAAAATTCCCGCCTTTCAAAGAGCCGGTTTGCGGCCTCTAATAGCCCATTGGCCGACAAATGCACCGGAAGACCCAGCCGGGCAAGCAACGCTTCGCGCAACTGCCTGCTCCCCGGCGCTCCGCTGAGGCCGAACCGGTAAAAATCCGTTTTGGTGAACCCATTCGAAGCCGCCTCGCAGTCCTCGTTTAGGCCGGCCCGCTCAAATGCCGCCCGAATCACCGGTTCGGGAATGCCCTCGACACCCAGTAGCCCTTCGGCGCTTTTGTGGGGCTTTCGGGGCTCCTTGCCGGCGAGTTGCGGAAGATAGAGGTTTGTGATCTGCGATGCTGGGATGCATTGGCGCAAATATCGCCGGATCACCATGCCGGCCGCGTCGCTGTCGGTCAGCACCACGACACCGGTGCGGGCCGCAAAGGCGCGGATTAGCGCCAGCTTTTCCCGATCCTTGAAGATGCGGAAGCCATCGGTTGTCAGGATGGTCGCATCCAATACGTTTTCGAGCCTGATCTTGTCGTATTTCCCTTCGACGACGACAGCCTGCCTTACCCTAATCAATGTCCTCACCCCGCCGCGCAATCGCGAGCAATCGAACGAGCAACTCCTCGAGAATGGTCCTGGCATCGGCCGAACTGCTTTTTAAGGCGGTATCAGCCTGCAAAAAGGCTGACAGGCTTTTCTCGAGCTTTACGTCGTCGAATTGGCGCAACTGCCGCTCAGCGCGCGCCAGCACAAACTCCCGGCCTTTATAACCCAGCTCGGCCGCGCACTGCTCCGGCCGCCGGCCGGCGTCGGAGGCGGCCTTGGCTTTATAAAGGTCGACATAGGCGCCCGACAGGATGCTTAAAATCAGGACCGGTTCGGTCCGCAATAGAAACAGCTCGTCCAAAAGCGCCATCGCGCCTGCAAGATTCCCAGAAAGCAGTTCCTTCGAAATATTATATACCGAGCTCTCGACCGTCTTGACGCAGACAAAATCGATCGCCTGCGGCGTGATCGGCTTGCCGGCGCAGTAGGCCGTCAGCTTTTCGAGCTCGCTTTTTAAAAGATTCAGATCGTCTGACACGGTTTCAATCAAGTATCGCGCTGTACTCGGATCCATCTGGCATCCGCGGCGGGAGGCGCCGCTACAAAGCATCCGCACGAGATCGCTCTTCTGCCGGTGGTCGAGCAAGACCGCCCTGCCGCCCGGCTTTTCAACCGCGGCAATCAGCTTTTTGGTTTTTTCGGATTTTAATTCGACCTCCACCCAATCGAAGAAAAGCACCAAAACCGCCGAGTCGACGGCCTCCTCCAAAAGCACGAGTAGCTTTTGGAAACTGGCCTTGTCGGCCTTTTCATAATCGTAATCCGATAACACGACGCACTTGCGCTCAGCCATCAGCGGCAACTGCTGGACCGCGTCATAAACGTCCTGCAAATCGCAGTCGCCCGAAAACTGCTGGAAGTTGAAGCAGTCGTCTTCTGAAACGGTTTTGCGTATGATCCTTTTTAAATAATTCTGCTTTAAATAGGCGTCGTTGCCAAACAGCAGATAAACCGGGGCCAGACGCCCGGCGTCCAGCTCCTTTTTGAGTGCCATTTCATGCATTGCGGGCATACGTTAGCCTCCTTTCAAACGGCGAGCCCTGAGAAAACGATGCAGTAGCACACCCGCCACCGCGGCCAGTGTCAAAGGCGCCAAAATCGCAAGGGCCTCGCGCGGCACCGGCACGGTCGCAAAGGGCAAATCTCCAAAAAATCGGATTACGGCCACAACATACCGGCAGACATACTCCGCCACAAAAAAGACGGCCATCGTCAAATAGCGGAACAAAGGCGCGACCGCCAGTAATAGCGCGGCAACTGTGGCGATGAGGGCCGCCGACACCGCGTGCGAGATCAGCATATTCACTAAAACTGCGATAACAGAAATATATCCGAAATAATAGATGCAGATCGGCATGGTGCAGAGCGTTGCGGCGATGGTCGTCAAGGCCAGAGAACAGATCGTATGGATTGCGGCATTGTCCCAACCCCGCTTTTTTAACCACGCATCGATCCGGCGCATCCAAATCGGATAAGGCACCAGGATGCCATAAGTGGCCGCAACCGACAGTAAAAAGGAGACACTCCCGGCCGCAAAGGGCGTAAACAATAGAATCAGCACAACCGCGGCGCTCAACGAATTGAGCCCGTCCGTCTGCTTAAAGAACAGGGTGCCAATGGCTAAAATAAGGTAGGTCAACCCCGCCCGCTGGATCGACATGGTAAAGCCGCAGATCGCCATGATCAAAAAGACCAACAGCAGTTGCAAAACGGCCGCCGTCCTGCGGCGCAGGCCGAGCTTAGAAGTCAAAAAATAGAGCGCCTGGCTGAGAATCGAGAGGTGCAACCCCGAAACGACCATCACATGGCTGACACCGGCGCTTCTGATTTGCTCGTCCAGCGTCGGCCCAATATAGGCCTGGTCGCCAATGGTCAGGGCCAACAGAATCGAGCCCTCCCGCGCCGGGACATATTCGAACACTGTTTCCCGGATAAATTCCCGGATCGCCACGATATAGCAGATGGCCGGCTTTCGCACCGGCTCAAAGACCTGGGCCTCGTCGAGATAACCGCTCGCATAAATTCCCTCGGCCAACGTCCTGGCCCGGTAGGGCGAGCCGGCCATGCTTTCAAGCCGGAGCGTCCCTATCAGGATATCTCCGGTTTCGATTCCCTTGTAATCCCGGCTGATCAACTGCAACCGCAGGCGTTGCGGCATATTTTCCCCGCCGAGTTTTTCGGTTTGCACAATGTAGAAGGTCAGGCCGGAATTTTCTTCCGGCTCTTCGACGACCTGCCCGGTAAAGAACAGCGTCTGCTCGGTATTAGGCTCGATCCGCCGCTCCATCGTTTCCAACCGGTAGCCCGTATGTAACACAAACAGCCCGACGAGAATGCACAGGCACCCCGCCGCATACCGGTCGCCCGAAACGCGATAACGCCGCGACGCGAAAAACCAGACCAGCCCGAGCGCCAACGTAGCGCCGGCGCAGAGATAAAAGATTCCCCTTGTTGTATACAATGCGGCGAGCGACAGCAAAAAGAGCAGGCTGGCGCACAGTGCGGCTGGCCGTTTCATGCGTGTTCCCTCTCCCTTTTTCCTAAGACGAGGAAAGCAGAGACGCAAAGCATCCCTGCTTTTGATTAGTCCTTTTCAAACAGCGGCAACGGCTCCAAATAAAAGATGTCTTCCCGTTTGGTGGCATCGCCCTCGGCCAAAATAGCGCAGGCCCCGGCGACGGTGCCGCCGGCTGTCGCCACCAACATTTCGACCGCGGCTAAGGATTCCCCCGTGCTGACGACGTCGTCGACAATCAAAACGCGCTTTGACGCAATCATGCCGGCTTCGTCTGAGCCGAGATACAGCTTCTGTTGCCGGTCGGTCGTGATCGAGCGCACATCGACCGAAATCGGATCGCGCATGTAAAGCTTGGTGCTTTTGCGCGCTACGACATAAGGCTTGCCCGACTGCCGCGCCATTTCATAGGCGAGCGGGATGCTTTTGGCCTCGGGCGTGACAATTACGTCAAACTCCGGCGCCCGCTTTAATAGCGCGCTGGAAGCGGCTACGGTCAGCTCGACATCCCCGAAAATAATGAAAGCGGCAATGTCGATCTTGTCATTGATCGGGCAGAGCGGCAGTTCCCGCTCAAGCCCGGCGATTTTCATTTTATAAACGTTTGCCATTCTTTTTCCTCCATCAGCCTGGCGGCCAGGCAAGGTTGCGCCGGGCCAACAGGTGAAAATGCAGATGCCCCACCGTTTGCCCGCCGTCGGCGCCGCAATTTGTCACAACTCGAAAACCATTTTCGAGCTGTTCGGCCTTCGCGATTTTTGCAATGGCCTCGTAGATGCGCGCAATGACTGCGCTGTTCTCAGGTGAAATCTCAGCCGCCGAAGCAATGTGCTCCTTCGGGATTACAACCGCATGGAAGGGCGCCTGCGGCTCGATGTCCAAAAATGCGTAGACCGCGTCGTCCTCATAAACTTTTGTGCTGGGGATCTGCCCCGCCACGATCTTGCAAAATAAACAGTCACTCATGCGTTACACTCCCAGTTGCGCCTTAGCAATCTCATAAGCGGCCTTTACGGCCTCAGCCGCCCTTGCGGCGTCTTTGCCGCCCGCCATAGCGCTGTCGGGCCGGCCGCCGCCGTTCCCGCCGGCGCGCTTGGCCACTTCGCGCACAAGGTTGCCGGCATGCGCCCCGGCCTTGACGGCTTCACTGCCGCAGGCCGCGCAGAAGGTCACCTTCCCGCCTGCAACGCCGCCGAGCAATACGACCATGTCGGGTTGTTCGCTCTTAAAGCGGTCCGCCATGGCGCGCAAAGCGTCAGCGCCGGTGTTTTCGAGCAGGGCGCCCAGCACCCTGAAATTCCCGGCCGGCTTCGCCATACCGATCAGTTCTTGCATCCGGCCTGCCGCCAACCGGCCCATAAGCGTTTCTATCTGCTTATCCTTTTCCTTCAGCTCCGCCGTCAATTGGTGCGCCTTCGAAGCCAGATCTTCGGCATTTCCGGTTTTCAGCGCCGATGCGGCCTCGTCGAGCAACGCTTTATAATGCGATAACAAATGCAATACATTCTCGCCGGTCACCGCCTCAATCCGGCGCACGCCGGCCGCCACCGAGCTTTCCGATAAGATGCGGAACAGCCCGATCCGCGCCGTATTCTCGACATGCGTGCCGCCGCAGAGTTCGATCGACCGGTCGCCCGCCGCGACAACCCGCACTTCGTCACCGTACTTTTCGCCAAACAATGCCATCGCGCCCATTTTTTTGGCCTCGGCAATGGGCATTTCGGTGTTTTGCACCGGGATGGCTTCGAGAATTGCGCGGTTGACCCAGTCCTCGACCGCCTGCAACTCTTCTTTTGTCAGGGCCGAAAAATGGGTGAAATCAAATCGCACAGCCGATTCATTCACCAACTGGCCCGCCTGCTCGACATGGGTGCCCAGCACCTGGCGGAGCCCCGCCTGCAACAGGTGGGCCGCCGTGTGGTTGCGGCGGATGGCCATGCGGCGCGCGGCGTCAATTTCGGCCGAAACTGCGTCGCCGACCGCCAGCATCCCCGACTCGACCCGCCCTGCGTGCAGGAATACGCCGCCGGCGGTTTTGGTCGTATTTGTGACCCGAAATTTCCCGGTCGCCGTCGCAATCAGCCCTGTATCGCCCACTTGTCCGCCGCTCTCGGCGTAAAAGGGCGTCGTATCCAGGGCGAGAATGGCCTCTTCGCCCTCTGAAACCGCGTCAGCCGCCTGCCCGTCGCGCAGGAGTGCGACGATTTTGGCCTCGGCGCTGTCTTTCGTATAACCGCAAAAGTTTGTCGCCGCGACACCCTCAAGCAGATTGCCCTCGCCCTTCCAGGCTTCGGCGTCAGAGGCCTTGCGCGCGTTGCGAGCGCGGTCGCGCTGTTCCTGCATCCGCTCGCGGAAGGTGTCTTCGTCGACCGTCATGCCATTTTCTTCTAAAATATCCTTGGTTAAATCCAAAGGGAACCCATAAGTATCATACAATTTGAAGGCGTCGTCGCCCGACAACTGCCCGCCCTGCTTCATCAGCTCGTTTAAAAGATTCAGGCCCTGGTCGATGGTCCGCCCGAAGGCCGCCTCCTCCACACCGATAACCTTCTGGATCACCGCCCGCTTTTCAGCGAGCTCCGGATAGGCTTGGCAGTTTTCTTGGATTACGGTTTCACTGAGCTCCGCCAGAAAAGGCCGGTCGATGCCAAGGAGCCTGCCGTGCCGCGCGGCGCGGCGAAGCAACCGCCGCAACACATAGCCGCGCCCCTCGTTGGAGGGCATGATGCCGTCGCCTAGCATGAAGGTGGTGGAACGGATGTGGTCGGTAATGACCCGGAAGGAAACATCCTTTTGCGCGTCGGTCTTGTAATCCACGCCGCAGATGCGGCTTAAATGCTTCATGATGTTTTGGACGCTGTCGACCTCGAAGAGGTTGTCGACCCCCTGCGAAATGCAGGCCAGACGCTCAAGCCCCATGCCCGTGTCGATGTTGGGATGGTCAAGCGGAGTGTAATTCCCCTTGCCGTCAGAATCGAACTGGGTAAAGACCAGGTTCCAGAACTCGACATACCGGTCGCAGTCGCAACCGACTCCGCAACTCGGACTGCCGCAACCGTATTCCGGCCCGCGGTCAAAATAAAGCTCTGAGCAGGGGCCGCAGGGGCCGCTTCCGTGCTCCCAGAAGTTGTCCTCCTTGCCGAGCCGGACAATGTGGTCCGCCTCGACGCCGACCTGCTCGGTCCAAATGCGGAAGGCCTCGTCGTCATTTTCATAAATGCTGATCCAGATGCGGTCGGCCGGCATCTTCAGCACCTTCGTGCAGAATTCCCACGCCCAGGCCGTGGCCTCGCTCTTGAAATAATCCCCGAACGAAAAGTTGCCCAGCATTTCAAAAAAGGTGCCGTGCCGCGCCGTCTTTCCGACCCGCTCGATATCGGGGGTCCGAATGCATTTCTGGCAGGTCGTCACCCGCTTGCGCGGCGGCGTGACCTCTCCTGTAAAATACTTTTTCATCGGGGCCATACCCGAATTGATCAGCAATAGCGATGGGTCGTTGTTTGGGACCAAAGAAAAACTTTCGAGACGCAAATGCCCCTTGCTTTCAAAAAATGAAAGATATTTTTCGCGCAAGGTGCTGAGCGACATCCATTCCATCTTGTATATCCCCTATTCGGTCTAGATTTGCATACAAGATTCATTATATACACAAAAATTTTCTTTGTCAACTAATACCCCATGTTCCAAACCGCATCGGCAATCGCTTTAAAAACCGGCGCGGAGTTCTCGGCGCCCGAGTCGGCATTTTCAGCCAATACAATCGCGACATACTTCGGATTCTCAGCCGGGAAAAAGCCGCAGAACCAGGCGTGCTCGACCTCTTTGCCGTTCTCCGTCCAGCCGGTTTGCGCTGTCGCCGTCTTGCCGCCGGCGCCGCCCTCGTCGGGTTTGGCGCGGCGCCCTAACCCATCCTCGACAACGCCGACGAGATATTCCCGCAAAATGGCCGCCGTCTCGGCCGACATAACGCGCGTCGGCGCGCTTTCTTTGGCGGCCTCTGTAATGCGGCCGTTTTCGACCGTCCCTTCAATCAAGGTCGGCAGATGGTAGGTGCCGTCCCCTGCGATCGCCTCATAGAGCGAGGCCAGCGCGACGGGGGAAAGAAGCAAATCCCCCTGGCCGATGGCAAAATTGGCGACCGCGGCCGGCAAACGTTTGAGCGTTTCGAGCGAGGTCAGGTTGCCAGGTTGCACCGTAATTCCCTCAGCCAACTCCCGTTTCTGCCCGAATCCCAGCGATTCGGCCATTTGATGGATCGCGTCCGGGCCGACCTTTTCCGCCAGCGTATAAAAATAGGTGTTGCAGGACTGCGCCAGCGCCCCCTTCAGGTCCATCTGACCATGGCCGTGCAGATTATGGCATTTAAATAATTGGCCGCCGATCAGGCAGGAGCCTGTGCAGGTGTACTGCATTTTCGCATAAAGCCCCTGCTCCAACGCGGCGGCCGCGATGCAGGGCTTGAAGGCCGATCCGACGTTATAGGCCGACAAAGCGCGATTGAGGAGCGGCGAGTTGTCGGCCTCCAACGCCGCCGCTACGTTGTCTACCTCAAAGTCCGGCCGGCTGGCCATGGCCCTGATTTTTCCGGTGCCGACCTCCATTACGACGACGGCGCCCCGCCCGAGCTTGTCGGCCGCTTGATCGACCGCATTTTGGATGTTGATATCGATTGTCGTGGCGATGCCGCTGTGATAAAGGTTTGTGTCGCCGCTGAGGGTGGGTTCGATGCCGGGGATCAGATTGTGGAGCCCATCCATCGCATAGCGGACGCTGACGACCTCATCGGTCGCCAGCTCCTCCTCGTAGGCCGCCTCCAGTCCGCTGACGCCTTTGCCGTCCCCGTTTAAGTATCCGATGATATGCCGCGCCGGCGTCTCGTTTGTGAGGTGCTTTTGCACTTCGACGCAGACAACCCCCGCGCAATCAATCCATTCAGGCACCTCGACCACAATCGGCTTTCCGCCTTCTAGCCGCTCGAGCGCATCCTCGAGCGCCTCCCCCTCGAGCACCGACTGTAGCGCCATAATGGCCCGCGGCGTCGGCGGGACGGTCGCATAAATGACCGATTCGCTCCCCGTCAGTGGGCGCAAATTGCAGTCAAAGATGTTTTTTCGGACTGAAGCCACCTCTAATTGATAAGTGTTCTGATTGGCGTGGGCTTCCCGGCTCTCGGTTTCGGCCAAGGAAGCCACACGCAACACGCATACAAAGAACAACATTACGATGAGGAAAAAACACATCGCTGTCCGTTTCGCCATCACTTGATTGAATCCCTGCGGCATAAAAATCCACCTCGAGGTTAGTTTCCCCAAGGTGGAATTTTTTAATCAGCGAGGCGATCATAAATCTCATTGAGCCCATAAAAATAAGCGCGATCGATCCGGCGAAACATCTCGGGCGTGGCCCGAAAGGTCCAGTTCCCCAGCGCCGTGCCGGGGATGTTCAGGCGGGTGTCCGATCCGAAGCCGCACAAATCCTGAAAGCTCAGCACCGCCAGGTCGGCCGCGCTTTTGAGGAGCGTCTCGATCATGCACCGAACGGAAACGCTTTCATATCCGCCGTCGCCCCAGCGTGCGCCGCGATAGCCGCAGTACCTGAGCGCAAAGTCGCGATGCGCCGGTTTCGCGCCCCAAAGCCAGCCTAAGGCGGTGTCGTTGTCGTGCGTGCCGAGATAGGCGACGCAGTTTTTTTCATAGGTATGCGGCAAATGCCGGTCCTTCGGCCCGGCCTCAAAGCCGAACTGCATCACCCGCATACCAGGGAATCCCGTTTCCTCCAGCAACTGCGCAACGTCTTCACCCGCGACGCCGAGGTCCTCCGCCAATAGATCGGCGTCTGGTATGGCCCGTTTCAGGTCCGCAAAAAGCGCCGTCCCCTTCGCCTTGACCCAGCGTCCCGCTTTGGCCGATGCTTCGCCGGCCGGCACCGCCCAATACGACGCAAATCCTCTGAAATGATCGATTCGCAATGTGTCGTACCAGGATAACAGATGTGCAAATCTGGCAATCCACCACGAAAATCCGGTCTGCTCGGCCCGCTCCCAATCGTACAGCGGGTTGCCCCAGAGCTGGCCCTCGCTGGAAAAGGCGTCGGGCGGGACGCCGGCGACCTCGCGCGGGTATCCGTCGGCGTCCAGCAAAAATAAATCTCGGTTGCGCCAGACGTCGGCGCTGTCCAGCGCCAAATAAATGGGCATATCCCCGATCACCGAAATGCCCATTCCGTTGGCCTTGGCCTTCAGCCCGCGCCATTGCTGTTCGAACAAAAACTGCACGAACTGCTCATATCGCATCGCCGATTGGAGCTCGCCGAAGGCCTGCCGCGCGGCTTCATATTCCCTTTGCGCTTTCGGCCAGGTTTGCCACGGCCGGCCGTGATTGGCCCGGCGCAACGCCATAAACAGCGAAAAGTCCCGCACCCAGTCGTTGCTGTCTGCAAAGGCCTCGATTTGCGCCTTCCATTCCTCATCCAGGCGGGAAAAGGCCAACTCGAGCAACCGCGTTTTTGAAGCGATGGCCTGCGCATACTGCGCTTTGTAAATCCCATCTACGCAAAAAGCCGTTTCGACTTCCCCTTTTCGCAAAAGCCCCAAATCGACCAGCGCGCGCAGGTCGATCATCAGCGGGTTGCCGGCAAAGGCCGACACGCTTGTATAGGGCGAAAAGGCGTAATCCGGGATTTGAAAGGGCAGGACCTGCCAGTGGGAAAAGCCCATCTCTTTGAGCAGTTCCAAAAACGCCTCGGCCTCAGGCCCGAATGTCCCGGCGCCAAACGGCCCCGGCAGAGCCGAGACCGGCAACAATACGCCCGCGCTACGCTTTCGCATTCGAATCGCCTCCGGATTTCATCCGTAATAAAGCCCCCGCTTCAACCGGCCGGTCAAAGGGAATTCGCACCGTCATCATCGGATGCGGGGCCGATTCGATATTCTCCCCCGCCTCATTGTACAATTGCTCGACCGGCACCAAAAACGGTTTTGTCCGCGGCGCCAAGCAGTCGAGCGTCTGCCCGCGATAAAACTTGTTTTTCATCTGCGCGAGGATGCAACCGCCCTCGTATCCCGTTACAACTGCCGCGACGGCGTAATCCCTTTGGTACCCGGCCGACGCATAGGTTTGCGCGTTTTGCGGCGGGCCAAAGTAAAAGCCGGTCGAATAGGGCCGATGGCTTATTTTATGCAATTCCTCCAGCACCCATGCCGGCGCCGCCCAATCCTGCTCAGTAGCCTGCAAGGAGTCGAGGGCGCCGCGGTAGGCGTTGGTCGTGACAGCGACGTAATAATGCGATTTGGCCCGGCCCTCGATTTTCAGACTGTCTACCCCGGCCGCCGCCATGCGGTCAAGGTGCTGAGCCATGCAGAGGTCGTTGGCGTTGAGGATGTAACTTCCCCTTTCGGTCTCTGAAATAGCAAAGTACTGCCCCGGCCGCTTTTCCTCCATGAGCGAATAGCTCCACCTGCAGGGTTGCGCGCAGTCGCCGCGATTGGCATCCCGCCCGGTCATGTAGCTCGAAAGTAAGCACCGCGCCGAAAACGAAACGCACATCGCCCCATGGCAAAAGAGCTCAAGCTCCAGTTCTTTTGGGGTCTTGGCGCGAATCT
>CASFAP010000152.1 GCA_949292695.1 uncultured Eubacteriales bacterium
ATCCTCTGTTTTTTCGACTGGCGAAATGAAAGTCTGGTTGTTTTGCATATCCCCGGTATCAAACGGCATAACCTGCGCGGCGACGACATCACTGTGTATCGCATCAATTGTGCTCACTAAGGCCTTTTTTGCCACATCGGATAGCGCCGCAAACGCCGCTGAATTCCAATCGACTTTAAACACCTACATCAGATCCAATCTCGTGAAATTGACGGTCCCATCCGGATTTCGTCCGCGGCTAGACCGATAGATCGTACGGACGGTATCGCCGCCAACGACCACCGTGCCCCGGATATCCTCTCCCGGGCAAATGTCTCCGTCAAAAAGAGCGACAGCCTCCAATTGGACCAACTGTCGCTCTGCTGACATAACTTGACGTGCCGCTTCACTATAGTTACATAAGCCGTCATAGACGGTTCTTTTTGTCGGCGCGCCATCTTCGCCGATGGGGCCCTCCCACTGCACTACAATATGCGTGGTCAACGTCCAGGGCTGTACTAGCTTAGGCCATACCATCACATGATCCCCCGATACATCAGTCCCGTCTGGCGTAGTACTGTGATCACACCAGAGCAGGTAGGCACACTACCATACTGCTGAATTATTGACTTATCCCAGCCCATCGAAACGCCATTTACAGTGTAAGATGTCAACGGATTGTTGATCAAGCCTTCATACTGCCGCCGGAAATCTGCCTGCTTTGCGATTGCCAACTTTACCTTCTCTTGCTGGAACGATGTAAGCGCGTCGAATCCGGCCGCCACGATTCTGTTAAATGTCATCGCATTGACATCTTCTTCTGCATCTCTAAGAATGTCACCCACGTCATCCGGCAATGGGCTAACCCGAGTTATATCTTTATATTCTGCCGCGCTTAAAATCATCGTCAATCTCCTTTTTTGGCCCGTTTTCTGGTCTGCACTTGCCTATTCACCACGACCGATTCTGCATTGCCCTTGTTGACCGGCTTATATAATGCGGTGTCGGTATAAAAGCTTTTCATGCAGTCTGGTACATCTAGGATCGCTCCTGTAGCTACATTTTTGTACCGCATTATGCGGTTACCTGCCACTTAAGAATCAGGTCTGGAGTCAAGGCTTTAACGCCATAATCGTAAAACATCGATACGGCAAAGTCGTTGGACAGCGGAATCTTTTCCGGTTCAGAATATTGATTTACGACCGTGGGCAAAGCAATCGCTCCATTGATCATCAAAATGCCGTTTGTGGTGGTCGTCGTCGACGGTTCTTCTTCCTCCCCATCAGTAGTGGTCACAGGAAGCCGTGTACAGCTGTAAACGCGTACACCATGATACATACCGAACTCCTCACCAGCGGTATCGACATTCGGGTTGGACTGTGTATCCAAAAAGGTACGTAGCTTCCCATACTGTGCGGGAGTAAGTACAAGCGCCATCAAACTCCTGTCGACACCGTCAACATAATCATTTTTCGTGGTTTCCAAAGTCTGGATCATATTCTCAACGATATCCTGGATAGCCGTGATACCGCTTCCAGGTGTATACGCTGTACCCGCTGTCGCGGCCTCTCCAAAGAAAGCGCGATCTAGGTCTGCAGACATCGTCATCACGTGGTTGTCCGCTCGTCTCCGCATGATATCTGCCACGCCGAATGTGTCCAGATCAAACTTTGCAACCTCTTCGACAATTTCTTTATGTATGCTAAGATTTACGGTGGTGGGCGGCGCCGTGACCTTATCTCCTTTTGCGGCGGTACGCGCGGTCCCATAGTCTTTTGCGGCCGAGTTGACGAAACGTTTAAACTCCACTGATCCAGCCGCCGGATTTCCGGTGTATTGATTAGACTTGAGTGTGGTAGAAAGTGAAGATTTTTGGACATTTTCGATTACGAGGCCATAGATTTCCTGCAAAGTTGCAGGGGTGCTGACTCCCGCCAGCAGGCTGATTGCATTGGTTCTTGCCATTTGTTATTACTCCTTTTTAAAAAAATGTGACGCCGCTGTACAGCCTTTTATTCTGTGGTTTGTCTGGTTCTTGCTGTTGCGCGCCGATTTTAATGCCGCCCAATTGCTTTTGCTCATGCTCTTGTTTCCATTCTGGATGCCTTTTTAGGACGGCTTTCAAGGCGTCCCGAATGGATTCTTCGTCGGGGTCATCCCCCGCCTTTTGGACTTCCAGCATAGCCAGAGCCACCGCATCTTCCGTCAAGTCTGCGCGTACACCCATGCGAACGGCCTCTAGTTGCCCACGCGCTGTCGCAAGCTCTCGCTGAATAGCTTCCAATTCGGCCGCTTGAGCCTCCTGCGTGCCTGCGGCATTTGACTGGTCGGAAGAAGCCGTTGCAGTCTGCGCCGATTGCTGTTTGATCAGCTTTTTTCGTTCTCTCGCTAGACGCTTTTCGATCAGCGCATCAAGGTCTTCTTGCGTTTTTGGTAGCCCGTCATCCTGCGGATCGACATTAGACGCCTCGTTCTGTTCTTTGTCTTTTTCTTCGTCGGTCTCCGCTTTTGTCTCTGCAAATAGCTGAATATTTGGGGCTAAAATACGGTGATTTTTCATTTCTTCCATGCTTTGTCCTCCATTTTAGGCCCGTCGGCCATAGATTCCATGCAGTTTTATGCCGCCAGCACGTTTATGGGCAAATAAAAAGCGCTCCTTAACGGAACGCTTTTATCTTGAATAAAAAAAGCGCCTATGTTTCCATAAGCGCGAAACGATATTTACTTACTAGTGTACAATAAATTGGTTCATTTCTCGGATCGTAATATCGAGGGGATCAATGCCTTTGTCTTTGCAATATTTTAAAATTTTCCGATAATCGTAATGCGGCCCTTCTTTAAAGTCAGGATTATAGGCGACAAACCCGCCGGCCTCTTCCGCAAGTTTATCAAGCTCTTTCATTTCTTCGAGGAACTCTTTCATCACGTATCATCTCCTTTCAGTGTATACCGCGATAACAATTCCACCGCTTTTTCTTCATCAATGACCATACGATACGGATGCACACCGCCGATGTGGACCGCGCCGAACTTTTCGCGATAGTGGGATACCAATTTTGCGTTTTTCGCGTCCAAATATAAAAATCCACCATAGCCGGCATCAACTGAACTCTTTGCGGCAATCGCGAAAAGGTGGCCTCCTACACCCTCGTACCGTTTGTTGGGCCCAATGTTGTGCGGAGCACTTTCCGCAAGTTTTAGATAGATGGCACTGTCGCTTTTCATGTCAACAGTTGCAACTAACCCCTGAATTTGCTTTTCCCCCACAAGCGTCAGTTTATAAACCGTCGCATCGGAGAGTTCATCAGAAGCCCAGTCGAAGTTCCACCCCTCTTTTTTCAGAGAGACCAGCTCTTCTCTGCTGGCTACGGCATACTGTGTATCAACAATTTTCCCGGTTTCTCGTTCCACTAAACAAGGCGTAAACCGGTCGATATCAACCGACAGTCCCACAGCATCACTTCCTGTATTTATTATAACACGCTCTGTAGATTTTTCAACTGTTTTTCCAGTACTCCAAACCTTTTCTTTCCAAGGGTCCCGGCGCAACACATCGCTATGTTCTTGCACAAAATTTCGCAACGCTTTTTCAGCATTCTTCCGGTCTGCCGCATACTGTTTTGCATCTTGTGGCGCCACGGCCCCGATTTCCAATCGCTTTGCCTTTCGCAAATCACGCTCCAAGGCGCGTTACTTTTGCTCTAGTTTTGCGTTTTTACGAACGGTTTCAGTGTCTAGTGGCTTAGGCATACGGCTGACACCGTCATACCACGTAGTAAGTGTGTGCCGGCAGTTTGGGTGGAAAAGACCCGCCTTTACCGCAACAGATAGTAGCATATACCACTTGCCATTACGGCTCTGTCCGCGGTCCCCGCTGATCTCGCCGGAAAAATCCCCCCATACATCATCAATATATACCTTCCCTTGCCAGGGGAGGCATGTATCCGAACACTGGCCATACTGGCTGACAAGCACGGTGTCTACACCAAGCTCCTTGCGCATAGTAGCATCGCCCTGCAATTTTGACCTGGTAGCCGCAGTGCGTAGCGCCATTTCAGCGTAGTCAGCGATATTAACGCGGCGCCCGTCTTTATACTCTATACAAGTAATGCCGGCGGCCAAAAAGTCTTTAGCGGCCATGTCTATGGCTTTTGGCAACGTTGTAGCTCCAGCCGCCATTGCAATTTCGGCGCGATGGACAGTCTGACGATATACATCGTCCATCATACGTAATGCGGCTGTTGATGCACTTTCTTCAATTTTTTGTGTGTCTTCAATTAAAGATGTAAGTCGCTTATTATTTACGCCAAAAAAGGCTGTGTCCGGCACGGCCGGTGGATAAAACGAAGACGTACCGATTATGGATTTCGCGTTATGCCCTTTGGTCAAAATATAGTCCGAATAAGTGTTGTCTACACCTTCTTCAAATTGCTCCTCGAGGAGTTCTGCCGTTTGTGGGGTAATAACATCCAAATATTGTTTTACAATCTGTCTATTTTCCCTCTTAAACCGCCCGATCTCCCGCAATTTTAGTGCTTGCCAGGCCGGCCAACTAAACCCTTCGGTTCTTTCCCAGCTACGATGTCGTTCCAAATTACGCTTTAGGCTGGATATCAGCTCCAACTCCATCTGTGCGAACAGATCCGATAACTGTCGCCATGTCAGCATTTAGCTCCTCCCCCACGGATGGTTCTTCTGCAACATCGACGCCACGTAATTGCTTGATGCGTAGCACTTCAGATCTTTTCCATTTGTCGTCCTTGCTGTTTCCCCACAGCTCATCCACCTGACTTTCGATACTCATAATAGAAGTAGCGGAGGCTTTGCTGATCGTGTCGATACGGCTGTCGAAATCCGGCGCACCGTACTCACCAAATGTCGCATTTGGTTCGTATTCACCAGGGGCCTCCCCGTGCATGTTATCATCCGTCATCAAAATGGCTGACACCAACTGCGGTAACACTTTTTCTAGCACCGCTGTAATCGCATTGCGCGTATTACCGGTAATATCCTTTTTTTCACGCTGAGCGGTGCCAGATGACATCTTTCCAACATCGATGCCAAGTGTAGCTGGGCTTATAATACCTTGTAGACACATATCCAATGTTGCAGAGTAGGTCGATAAAAACGCATCGTATTTGATATCCGGCTGTATTGTCTGGATTTGTTCCTGCGCACCAACACCGCCAGAAGGATTGACCTGTATAAATCGATTGCCAAAGGCATCAAATGGAAGTTTTGAACCGTTTTGTGGACTAGACGGGATCATATCCTCGGGAATATAAGAGTGTACCCTGCCGGCGCGAAGAGCATCAATCCACTGGCTGATTACCTCGTCATGCGCGTCGAATACATCCGTCTTACCATCATACAGTGACTTCCCTCGACCTGGAAATCTGGGATTGTCAAAAAACTTTATTGGCACTGCGAGCAAATAGTCACCCGCAACCCGCGCTGGTTTTAACTCCGACAATTCCGGCAATGTGGACAGTGGAACCTCTTTGTCTCCGTCAAATAGCGCATAACTGATTAACGATTCGCCCTGTTGTTTGCTATAACGCTCCCGCAACCGATACATGCGCTTTCCGTCCGATTTGGTCGACCAAAAATCAACACCGACGATACGGCCATACTTGCGTATATATTGCACATCATCGCCGGCGAAAAACTCCACCAAAGGATGAGCTGACAAATCAGTATCGATGCTGATCTTAAACGCGCCGTCGCCACATACTAGCGTATTCGTAACTGCCTTTGCGACTAAGGCGTCAAAGTTAATCTCTTGGGCGATTTCATCCCACCGCGATTTTATCCCATCGCCTCCATCGAAGACTACATCAGATCTGTCGGAAGTGACGATATAAGAGATTGTATCCACCATCATGGCAGGTAAGCCGGAGTGGATTTTGCGTATCCGCTCATCAGATGGGGCGGCGGCCCAAAATCGTGCCATATCGCTCATCTGCAGAGTGCCAATTTGCTTATAAAACTGGTCCAATTCGGAGGAATCGCCACGGTACCAGATTCTATTACGCATAACTTCCCCAGAAAAAGTCAGATGTTCATATATCGCGATGCATTGTTCATTTGCTGGCACAATTTCCAGCCAACTTTTTAATCTATCTTTCAGCCATCCCACGCTATTTACCGCCTCGTCTCCAAATCAAGTTTGTTGCATACCTGACCGCATCGATGTGGTGGTTGTTGATGTCTGGGTATCCCTCTAAGACCTCGCCAGACCTTTTGTCGCGGTCATATTCATATTCCAAAAATTCTTTTGCCGTGTCTGGACACCGGCCCGGGTCGATCACAATTCGTGACAGCGACTGCAACCATTTCATGGAGTACTTAACGCTCCCGGGACCTTTTTCGGCACCTCGGCAGAGCAGTCCAAACGACCTATAGTCTGCGATGGATTTTTCCTCCGCGCTATCCGCTATAATCGTTTCTCCGGGTCTCACAATGTCATTTATCAATAATGCCGCTGTATCCGCATTGCTAGTCCTGCGGCGCGTCAACTCCCCAAAAACATACAGCATTCGCCGCGCTGAATCGTAATAGCAGGTATTGTATGCCCAGGGGTCAGGGTACCATCCCCAGTCCACGCCGTGTAAAACGCGGTCAAAGTCGTCGATCTGCGCCTGCGGAATTGGATCGATGCAAAGGTTTTCAAATACCTGCGTCCCGCTTCCGACCACCTCACCGAGGTACTCATTTCGATACGCTGTGTTGTTGATTGATTTTAAATGCTCGGCATCATCAATAAACCTGTCGCCAAGCCAATCTTTTGGCACATCCAAATATGTGCTATGGTGCACCAGCTTTCCTGTTTTTTGTTCCAATGCATATTGGTTTGCCCAGTTGCGAGCCATTGCAGGCGGGTTAAAAGACTTAAAAACAAGTGAAAACGGACCACCACGGAATAGCGACTGTTCTACGTTTCGGATTTCCTCGGGTCCGGCATACTGATCCAGTTCTTCAAACCAAGCGACACCCACATATCCGAATGCCGTTTTAATGGATTTTACTTTTCCAGGGTCATCCAAACCAAAAAACAAGATCTTCTGTCCAGTCGGAATATAGGTGCACTCCATCGGGCTGACTGTGCACCGAAATTTTGATGACAACCCCAGCACGGATATTGCCCAACAAATCTGTGCGTACACGCTGGACCTTAAGGTGTTTCCGACTTTTCGGAATACGGCCGCATGGCAATCCGGATGCTTAATGAGTTGTAAGATTAACTCTATGGAAATGAAAGACGATTTTGCGCCCCCGCGCCCACCTTTTTCTACAATTTCAGTTGCTCCGGTTTTTATAGCCTTATGTGTATCAAAAAAAGACGGCGCGATTAAATTACTAAGAGATATCGTCGACAATCGCCACACCTCCACCGTCGTCCTCTTTTGCATTTTCACCCAGTAGATCAATAATGATTCTTGCGGCTTTCGCGTCGCCCAATGTCGCCGCTTCCACAAGACCTATTATCATGGCCATCTGGTTATCCACGTCACCAGGGTCAACCCCTTTTTTGGCAATTTTATTCCAGCGGCGCTGGTCAGACACCGGCAAAGAAAGGTATAAATCCGCAGCCTCTTTTAAACTCTTTTTTCGGCGACGTGCGACACCAGAAGCAATTCCGCCGGCAGACTTAATACGCCTTTGATCATCCTCTGATCGCTCGTTCATCGGTATCAGATTTTTATACCCATCTTCTTTCGGCACTCCACCCCACCTCTGCTTATATTTTTTGCCCCAACCCCACCCGCCAGCGTTTTCTGTGCCGGCATCCAAAACAAAAAGACGCCACGTGGGCGTCTTTATTTTCTTACGTATACAGTATAGCACATTTAAACCGAACAAAGCGAACAACTTTACTTTTTTTCCAAATATCTGTTTGCCGCCATGCGAACACCATCTCCGGTGTTCCCGCCTCCAAGAAAAAGTGCGATGTCTTCCCAGCTCGCCAAATCAAGATACCGCATGGTAAAGATCGTTCGAAGCATGCTATCGTCGATGCTGGCAATGTATTTGTGAATTCGCATTTCCTCGATGGTGCAGT
>CASFAP010000153.1 GCA_949292695.1 uncultured Eubacteriales bacterium
CACCCCTATCAGCCACCACCACTACCATGCGCCGGCGTCGCGCCACCCCCATGCGCATCACAGCGAGTATGCCATGGTCTACAGCGACGAAATTGAAGATCGGATCGATACGGTCGCCGGCCTTTTGCAAACGCGATATCCGAAGATTGGTAACTACCGATGGCTCGCCTTAAAAATTCTCGAGGGAGATAAGGCCATCATCGAACGATATGGCGACTTTTTGCCGGCCGAATTGATCGGTTCTTATGAAGCGCAAATCATCAACGAAAAATACGATTTCATCGAAGAAATCATTGAAGAAACCTTGGTCAACAAGGCCAGCAAGGTCGCCCAGACCGACCGCATTGACCGGATTCTGACCAACCGTTGGTTGGGTTTGCCAATCTTTCTCGGCATTATGGCAGTGGTGTTTTTGCTGACCTTTACGATCGGCGATTGGTTGAAAGGCTATTTCAGCGAAGGCCTTGAATGGCTCTCCGGTGCGACGCGATCGACTCTGACTAGCTGGGGCGTTTTGCCGATGGTGATTTCGCTGGTCGTAGATGGGATCCTGTCGGGCGTCGGCGGAATTTTGACCTTTTTGCCTAATATCGCCATCCTGTTTTTGGCGCTGGCCTTTTTAGAAGACAGCGGCTACATGTCCCGCGCCGCATACGTGATGGATGGAATCATGAGCAAAATCGGGCTTTCGGGCCGCGCTTTTATCCCGATGCTGTTGGGATTTGGTTGCACCGTCCCGGCGATTATGGCCTCCCGCGCCCTCGAAGATCGGCGCGACCGGTTCAAGACGATGCTCATTACCCCTTTTATGTCCTGCAGTGCCCGGTTGCCGATTTATGTGCTGTTCTCCGAGATGTTCTTCCCCGAGCATGCGATGCTTGTAGCCTATTCGATGTATGTCTTGGGGTTGGCCGTCGCGATCCTCGTCGCGTTTTTGATCCACCTCGTCGACCGAAAAAAATCGGCCTACAACCTGCTCATTGAACTGCCAGAGTATAAGGCCCCCAGCGCCAGGACCGTTACGATTTATGTTTGGGAAAAGGTCAAGGACTATCTGACCAAGGCCGGGACGACCATCTTTATCGCCTCTATTGTCATGTGGTTCCTGCTGAACTTCGGCCCGCAGGGCTATGTCACCGACATATCTCAGAGCTTCGGATCGGCGGTCGGGCGTTTTATCGTCCCGCTTTTTGCACCGATCGGTCTTGGGTTCTGGCAGATCGTCGTCGCCCTGATCGCCGGCATCTCGGCCAAGGAAGTCGTCGTCTCGAGCTGTTCGGTGCTCTTTAGCGTCAGCAACATCACGACGGCGGCTGGCATGGCGACCTTCTCGCAACTGCTCGAAAGCTACGGCTTTGGGCCGCAAAACGCCATCGCGCTGATGACTTTCAGTCTTCTTTATATCCCCTGCATCGCGACGTTAGCGACCATCCACCGCGAGGCCGGGAGCTGGAAGTGGACCGGCTTTGTCGCCGTTTTCCAACTCGTGCTGGCCTGGGTCGTTACCTTCGCCGTATATCATTTGGTGGGGTTGTTTTTCTAAAAACAGTTTCCTTGTCAGGCATTTCGTGTCGCCGGCCCGCCTTTCCGTTAGCAGTCATGCTTGCCGGCTGTTTTTCGACTCTTCTGATGGAGCCCTTTCTCGGCCGGTTCGCTTTCCGCCTCCAGCGCCGCGCGCACGGCCGCGATGACAAAGGCCGAAAAAGTGCAGGCGTGGCTTTCTGTTATTTGCTTGATCGATTCGATCGTATCATTTGGAAAGCGGATGGTTTTGCTTGTTTTTGGTGGGTTTGATGGGATTTGGAACTGTTTCATAATGCGTACTGCTCCTTAGGGTATTATTTCCCGGATGTGTGGGTCGCGTTGCTTGTTGTAACTGTTTAACAGGACCTAATGCACAGCGATCTGATTCCGGAGCAAACCGGTAATTTGTTTGCAAATTTTTTGGCCGTAGATTATTTTAATCGGTTCCAAACAAGAAATGTTGCAAGTATACTTGATTTCAGTAGACGGAATTTTAATATTGCCGCGCGACGGGTTTCTTTTTTGCCGCCAATGATTGCAAACCGCCCCGTGCAGGAAACCCATTCCTGCACGGGGCGGCCGTTCTGCGCAACCAGGGCACGTCGATGCCGCGCCCTGGTTCATTTATTCAATTTCGATGTCCAGTGGTTTGTCGAGTTCCTCTGAGACGTACTTTCCGTTCTTTTTGCGCTGGCGCACGCATTCGCTCAAAAGGTATTCGATCTGGCCGTTGACCGAGCGAAAGTCGTCCTCGGCCCAGGCGGCGATGGCATCGTACAATTTGGCCGAGAGGCGGAGCGGCACCTGCTTCTTTTGCATCTGCGCCATATCAGTAGAGACTGCCGGAGTTGACGACCGGCTGGGCATCGTGATTGCCGCAGAGGACGACAAGCAGGTTGGAGACCATGGCGGCCTTGCGTTCCTCGTCGAGTTCGACCGTGTGGTTCTGACTGAGTCGCTCGAGCGCCAGCTCAACCATGCCCACGGCGCCGTCAACGATCATTTTGCGCGCATCGATGATGGCCGAGGCCTGTTGCCGCTGAAGCATGACGGCCGCGATTTCCGGCGCGTAGGCAAGATAGGTGATGCGGGCCTCGATGATTTCCAAGCCAGCTTCCGCGACCTTTGCCTGAATTTCATCGCGGATGCGCGAGGCGACGATCTCGCTCGAGCCCCGCAGGCTACCTTCGTCGGCGATGCCGTCGCCCGTCGTGTCGACATTGGGAGCGACATCATACGGATAGATCCGCACAATATTCCTGAGCGCGCTGTCGCACTGGAGCGACAGATATTCCTTATAATTGTCGACTGTAAAAACCGCTTTTGCGGTATCGACTACCCGCCACATGACGGCGATGCCGATTTCCACCGGATTGCCGAGGCAGTCGTTGATTTTTTGCCGGTTGTTGTTGAGAGTCATGATTTTAAGCGAGATCTTTTGGCTGGCGGCCTCGGCCGTCTTTCCAGCCTGCCCAGCGGAAGCCACGAGAATCGGCTTGCTCGCGCCGCCGTCGACGTCGCCGCTTTGACTCAGCCGCGTTTTGGCCGCCGGGTTGACGCTGGCGCAGAAGGGATTGACATAATAAAATCCTTCTCCTTTCAGCGTTCCGATGTATTTGCCGAATAAGGTTAGGACCAGCGCTTCCTGCGGCTTTAAAACTTTGAGCCCGAAAAGGAAGATCCAACCGACCGCGAGCCAAACGACCGAGATGGCAAAGACTAGCCCGCTCCAGGGGTCGCCCGCTTCGTCAGAAAAAACTGCTCCAAGGATCCCGGCGATATAGAGCGCCAGAATGAGAAGGAGCACCAACATACCATGCTTCTTATTTTTCAGTACTTTTTCTTGCATACCCATTCCTCCGATCTAAATGATATCAAAATAATATCATAATGAAGGAAGGATGTCAAGTGCTTTTGCAAAATGCCAGCAGAAGCACAAAAGTTGAAACGGCTGTGCAAATAAAAAATAGATCACCACTTGCAACAAAGGCTCCAGCCCGTTTGGGCCGAAGCCTTTGCCATTCGTCAGTCGGGAAGAAGGCTTCTACTCGGACCCACGAAATGCACTTTATTAAGTTAGGGATCTATGCGCTAGAAATGGATTTAAGATTAAGAGGCCTGTTGCAGTTTGCCGCTTAGGCGGCGTTTTATTGTATGATGGGAAGCAATGCAAAAAGCGCGTTTAAAAAAGTCGGTCACCGCCCAAAAAAGGCTTTGAGTTCGCTGGCTTTTGCCTCGGCGTCGGCATAGCCGCGGGCATAGGTCTGCTTTAGACGGGCGACGTCCTTTTCGAACCGGCCGACTTCGAGCGGCGTTTCAGGCCCGATGATAAGAGCTGTGCCGGCCTGTTCAAGGCGCTTTAGTTCGGCGAGCTGGCTGTTGTAAATCTCGTGCCGCCGGTCGAGGAGTGCAATCATAGCCGGGTAGTCTTTGAGGCGTTTCCGGTAGAGCGCTCGGCCGCGTTCCGGGGGCTTGTGGTAGCCGCGCTGGCGGGTGGGGACGACGATGATTCTATCGCATCCGTCTTTCAGCGCCTTGGCAAAGGGAATTGGGTCTGAGGTGCCGCCGTCAAAATAATACTTGCCCTTGTACTCCACGGGCGGCGCAAAGGCCGGGATCGAGGAAGAGGCGCGGAGGATTACGCTTGTATAGCGCATGTCCTCCCGGCCGAAATAAACCGGTTTTCCGGTTTCGGCATCGGTTACTCCGGCGATGAATTGGCAGTCAGAATGCAAAAAGGATTCATAATCAAAGGGGTCGAGTTTATGCGGAATTTCGTCAAAAATAAAGTCCATGCCGAACACCGAGCCCGTTCGGATAAAGTTGCGAATCCCGACATAGCGCGGGTCCGTTACGTATTCGGTATTGATCCGCAGATTTCGGCCGCGTTGGCGCGAGACATACGAAACGCCGTGGCAGGCGCCGGCCGAGACGCCGATACAATAGTCGGCCCATAAGCCCTGGTCCATCAGATATTCCAGCACGCCGCCGGTATAGAGACCGCGCATGCCGCCGCCTTCTAAAACGAGTCCAAGTTTCATAACATCGCTTTCTTTCCATGATTTTGAATCGTACCCGTCGCTAAAGTCGCCGGCCGCTTCACAAACGTTAGATTGGCAGGGCAACGCATTGGTTCCGATCATTCTTACTCCAAAGCGGGCAACGCAAAACTGCGCGCCTTTGGCTAAACGAAAATATATTTCTATTATACCACTTTTTGAACCATTTCGCAAGGAGGCTTGACTTGCTAGGCCTGCGTGATAGAATAGGGAAAGGCCTTGCGGCGGTATTTTGCAGGAGGGATTTTCGTGCGCAAAGAAAACGATCTGGGAAACGACGAAATCGGGCAACTTGTCCGGCACATTGCCGTCCCCAGCATGCTGGCGCAGTTTGTCAGCGTTCTTTATAGCATTGTCGACCGGATTTATATTGGGCACATCCCTGTGGAAGGCACCGTGGCCCTGGCCGGCGTCGGTGTCTGCGGCCCGGTGGTGACATTGGTCGGTTCCTTCGCCTTTTTGGTCGGAATCGGCGGTGCGCCGCTGTTCAGTATCCGCATGGGGGAGGGGAGAAGAGAAACCGCCGGATCCATTCTGACAAACGCTTTTTATCTTCTGTGCTTTTTCTCTGTTGCCGTCCCACTGGTCATTTTGCCCTTCCGCGCGCCGATGCTTTTGCTGTTTGGGGCGAGCAAGACGACGCTACCCTATGCTGAGACCTATTTTACGGTCTACTTGAGCGGAACGCTGTTCTCCCTTTTATCGGTGGGGCTCAACCAGTTTATCATCTGCCAGGGCTTTGCCGGCGCCGGCATGCGTTCCGTCATATTGGGTGCGGCACTGAATATTTTATTGGATCCGCTATTCATTTTTGTGTTCCATATGGGAGTGACTGGCGTGGCCCTGGCCACGGTGCTCTCGCAATTAGCAAGTTGCATTTATGTCCTGACCTTTTTGCTGGGCCGCAGGCCATCCGTCCGCCTGACATTTGGCGCAATTTCCTGGCGGCATATGGGGCGAATTCTGGCCTTGGGCTTTTCTCCATTTTTGATTATTGCGGTCGATAACATCATGCTGATTGCGATGAACGCCGTGCTTCAGCGTTCCGGCGGCGTTGGGCAGGGAGACCTGCTGGTTACCTGCGCGGCCATCGTGCAGAGCTTTATGCTGGTTGTAACTATGCCGTTGGGCGGTATCAGCGGCGGCACCCAGACAATTTTGAGCTATAATTTCGGCGCGGGCAACTTTGACCGAGTCCGAAGCGCACAGCGGTGCATTGTGCTCTGGTGTGTCGGGTTTACGGCCATCATGCTGGCCTTATCGTGGTTGGCCGGGCCGCTGTTTGTGCGGTTGTTTACGCTTGATGCTAATCTGTCGAGGCTGGCGGTGCGCGCGATCCGCATTTGTACTTTGGCCATTATGCCGCTTGGCGTGCAGTATGAATTGGTCGATGGATTTACAGCCATTGGCCAGGTGCAGTACGCCCTGCCACTCTCTGCCTTTCGGAAGCTGGTTTATTTTGTCTCGCTGTTTACCCTTCCGTATTTTTTCCCGGCTGAAGCCGTCTTTTTTGCAGAACCGATTTCGGATCTGCTCGGCCCGCTGGCTACAATCATCACCCATCATTTCGGAATGCGGCGGGTGCTTCGGCGGCGGGGACAAGCTCTACAGGCAAAATAAAAAATCCGGAGGGTAGGTCCGGATTTCTTTGAGAGCGCAAACTGTTGACAGAGGAGCAAGCGCGCAAGGGGGGCTCCACGCCCGAGTATCCGCTGAAAAGAAGGAACGCATTAGAAAAAATTTGGCCACATACGGATTAAGACCGAGTAAAAAAGGCAACCGCGCGGTTGCCTAAATTTTAAACGTCGTCTTTGACGCCGATTCGTCTGTGCGGTTCATCCGTTTTGGCTTCGACTAGATCCCGTCATACTCCCCGGCGTCGACCATCTTAAGGAGAGCCGACTGGACGGCGTCTTTATCTTCGCGGTAGGTGACGCCATACCATTTATCTTCCGCCACCAAGACGCGGACCTGTTTTTTGCCGCTCTTGATCAGATCATCGATGACAAAGGGCAGGAAAAACTCGGATTTTTGCTCGTTACCGCGCGCTTTTAAAAAGGTGACGAAGTCAGCTTCGAGATAACCGAACAGGTCGGGCGTAAAGCCCCACATGTTCATCGCAACGATGGTCTCGGGCGCCATGGGGATCCAATTGGTGCCGTCGGTCGTATATTTGCAGTCGAGGATTTTGGTGCGCTCTTCAATCCCCTCGAGCATCCCGTCTTTGATGGAGCAAACGCCGCGCGAGACCGTCCCGTTTTCGGTCAGGGTGTTCTGGAGGCGGAAACCCACCATGCAATAGTTGTCCGCGTCTTGCGACAGCTGATGATAAATCTGGGTATAAGCCGTTTTGCCGTAGTAATCATCGGCGTTGATGACGGCAAAGGGCTCTTTGACGATGTCGCGGCAACAAAGCACAGCGTGCCCCGTACCCCAGGGCTTGACGCGGCCGGCCGGGGCCGAAAATCCTGCGGGCAGGCAGTCGAGCTCCTGAAACACATAATCAACATCGATTTTTTGCTCAATGCGTTTGCCCACGAGGCGCCGAAAGTCGGCTTCAATCTCGCGCTTGATAACAAAAACGACCTTGCCGAAACCGGCCTTTTTTGCATCATAGACCGAAAAGTCTAAAAGTGCTTCTCCGTTTTTGCCGATTGGCTCGAGCTGTTTGAGCCCGCCGAACCGGCTTCCCATGCCGGCGGCCATGACAATCAAAGTTGGATTTTTCATTGCTATGATTCCTCGCTTTCGGCCGGTTTGGCTTCCTCGGCCGATTTTTTGTGCCCCATCTGCGGGCAGGTCTCTTCTGTAAAGCCCTCGGTGCTCTCCTTCATAAAGAGGATTTTGATGGTCATGGCCATCAGTTTTAAGTCAAGGAGCAGACTGTATCGTTCAATATAGATGAGGTCCATATTGAGTTTATCGGCGGGACTTGTATTGTATTTGCCATAAATCTGCGCATAGCCAGTGAGCCCCGCTTTGACGCGGTGCCGCAGATTAAATTCGGGCAACATTTTTGTGTAGAGGTAGACGTTTTCGATCCGCTCAGGACGCGGGCCGACGATCGACATATCGCCCTTTAAGACATTGAACAGTTGCGGCAATTCGTCGAATCGGATGGGGCGGATGATGCGGCCGATGGGTGTAATTCGTTTGTCGTGGTCGGTCGCGCCGGCGGCGCCGTCTTTATCGGCGTCGACCACCATGGAACGGAACTTTAAGACGTTGAAGATCTTGCCGCCGCGCGTAATGCGGTTTTGCTTGAAAAAGATCGGACCGCCGTCATACAACTTGATCGCGATGGCGCAAATCAGCATGAACGGGCTGGCCAGAATGAGACCGATACTTGCCAAAAGCAGATCCACCGCACGTTTGATTACGGCCTGCTCGACCGATAGCCCACGGTTGCGGCAAAGCAAAATGGGCGTATCAAAGATTTGGGTTTGAAAGCAGTTGTTGATGATGATGTCGTTGCTCGAGGGGAGCAGATAAATCCGTTTGCGGGTTGCATAACAGTACCGTAAAATTTCATTCTTGATCGATTTTTCAAAATCGCAAATGAGCACGGCCTCGTAGTTGTCGATGCTCGCCTTAATATCCTCAAGGCTGGTGTCGTGGATGGAAACGCCGGCCTGAATCGAATACCGTTCAGGGATGCGGGTCATCTTGTCGATGATTTCCCGGCCAGAGACTTCGTCGCCGTAAATCGCTAAAATGTTGCGAGAACTAAACAGCGAAAAATAGATCATGTTAGCGCAGTAGGCGCCGACGGCCGCAATGCAGAGTTGCATTATGATTCCCAAAATAAAGGGAGGCATAACGATTAACTCGCGGGCAACAAGGCTTAACTGGAGATACATGATGAAATTGGTGAACAATGTCGCCAGTGCCAGGCTATAAATTATCTCATGCAGGCGTAATACGCCGATCCTGAAGCCACCATAAAGTTGGATAAAGGTAATCAGGATGGCCAAATAGGTGAGAATAACGACATAATTACCGTTCCGGCTGAAGAGGGTATCCTCATAGGCGCTTTGCCAAACGTCGATAAAGGCAAAGGTCATTGCGGCCAGAATCAGAGTCTTGACGCTGAACATCATGGTTTTTCGGAAACGTATCAATATATTCATTTGCGATTCCATTCCGCACTTTTGGCGCATTTTTTAAGTCCATATTCAATCCATACAAAATCATAATATTATAGTTTTATTTTTTTGTCAAGTGCGTCACCCCACCTTCATACATATATTCCAGGGGGTGAAGCTATTGTTTACTGTCCTCCGCCTGCGACAGGTCTCGCGTCGAAAATTTGGCCAAAGGCTGGATAAAACGCCCGTAATTGAAGAGGTTCCTTGTGGCCGCGCGCACTTTTTGCAAATCACCCTGCCGGTTATCCACGGCAAGGTAAACCTCTCAAAACTATGGCGTCAGGGGTATTTAGATGGCCCTCTTTTGGCGCCCGATGAACTGGAATTGCCAGCCGGATGCGGCGCGCTTGCCCCGGATAGTTCGGCCTTTCGCGCCCGGCTGTTGTGCAATGCCCTTTTAGCGGTGCTCGAGCCCTTCCCGCGTGCCGAAGTTGTGATGATCGACCGCGAGGCCAAATACGGCGCGTTGGCACTTCAGATCCTCAGCCGCCAGCAATCTTTGCGCGTCGTAACGCAAAATGTCGATGTATATGCCGACTGGAATCGCAGAGCGGCCGAGTTGCTGGGGGCCGGCCTGATGCTGACTGAAAGCCTCGCATGCGTAACCCGTGCGCAGGCTGTTTTTGCCCCGGCGGGAGGGGAACGATTGGCGGCGCATCCTTTTTTCTTTGGCCCTGGCGGGTTCACTTTGGATGACAGCGACCTTCTATTACCCGTCCAGATTGCATCCCTGCGTCCGCCCGAAATCAACGCCCTGGATTTTGCCGCGGCGGCCCTTGAATTTTGCGGCGTCGAACGCTTGGAAAGCCTGACGCCGACCCACTTGACTTTGGGCTCTACACATCTGTCGCTGGCACAGATTACAAGGCAGATGCGGCAATTATTTTTCGCTTGACAAGCAGACAGCGCTTCATTATAATGTATATATTGTCTGAATCTTGGAAAGCTTTAAACCTATGCTTTTTGAGATATAATAAAGGAGTTTTTGTGGTGGCAAAAGCGATCAAATTAACGGATGACGGCCTCAAAAAGCTCGAGGACGAACTCGAGCAATTGCGGACCGATGGCCGAAATGATATTGCAGAAAAAATCAAAATCGCGCGTGGATATGGGGACCTTTCGGAGAACAGCGAGTACGATGAGGCCAAAAATGAGCAGGCAAAGATCGAGGCCCGAATTGCCGAGCTGGAGGCCATGCTGAAAAATGTCGAAATTATTTCCGAATCCGACGAGGACCATGATAAAGTAACGCTTGGCGCCAAAGTCAAAGTGCTGGACGTGGAATTTAATGAGGAATGCGAGTACCGCATTGTCGGTTCCGCTGAGGCCGATCCGCAAAACGGCTATATTTCCGATGAGGCGCCGGTTGGGCGTGCGCTTTTAGGGCACGCGGTTGGCGACGAAGTCATCGCCGAGGCGCCGGCGGGGGAAATTCGCTTTCAAATCCTCGAAATTTCGAAATAAGCCGGCCGATAAGGCCTTTTAAAGGGAAGTGTAACGATGCCGGAAAACAATATGGCCGACGCGCCAGAGCAGGACTTAAATGAGGTCTTAAAGATCCGGCGCGAAAAATTGTCAGCCCTCCAGCAGGAAGGGCATGACCCATTTGCCGAAACAACCTATGACGTGACCCATCATGCGGCCGATATCCTTGCCGATTTTGATGCGCTAGAAGGCGAGACCGTCCGCATGGCCGGCCGGATCATGAGCTGGCGCGATATGGGAAAGGCCTGCTTTTTGGATCTGCAGGACGCCAGTGGTCGGATGCAACTTTATGTCCGAATTGACGACGTCGGGGAAGAGACCTACCGAGACATGAAAAAGTGGGACATCGGAGATGTCGTCGGGCTGGAAGGCTTTGTCTTCCGCACCCGTCGCGGTGAGATTTCGGTGCATGTAAAATCCATCAAACTGTTGGCCAAATCATTGCGGCCCTTGCCTGAAAAATTCCATGGGCTCAAGGACACTGACCTTCGTTACCGCCAGCGGTATCTGGATTTGATTATGAATCCCGAGGTCAAGGAGACCTTTTTGAAGCGGAGCCGCATTTTGTCTTTTATCCGCCGCTATTTGGACGCCCGCGGATATATTGAAGTCGAGACCCCGATTCTCAACACCATCCCTGGCGGCGCGGCGGCGCGGCCGTTTGTGACGCATCACAATACCCTGGATCTGGACATGTATCTGCGCATTGCGCCGGAATTGTATTTGAAGCGGCTGATTGTCGGCGGCATGGAAAAGGTCTATGAGATCGGCCGGCTTTTCCGCAATGAGGGCATGTCGATCAAACATAATCCCGAATTTACCAATATTGAGCTTTATGAAGCGTATACCGATTATAATGGTATGATGGACCTGACCGAGGATCTCGTATCAAAATTGACCAAAGAGGTCTGCGGCGCAACGGCGATCACCTATCAGGGCACCTCCATCGAGATGGGCGGAAAATGGCCCCGCATCCCGATGCTTGATGCAGTCAAGCAGGCGACCGGGCTCGATTTTGACGCCATCCGCCTTGACCATGAAAAGGCTAGGGCCCTGGCCAAAAGTATCGGTGTCGAAGTGAAGCAGGATGCAACCTGGGGCGACTGCCTTTACGCTGTTTTTGACCAAAAGGTCGAAGAAACCTTGATTCAGCCGACCTTTATCATCAACTATCCGGTTGAGGTCTCGCACCTGACAAAACGTTGTCCGGGCCGCCCGGAATTGACCGAGCGATTTGAATTTTTTATTTACGGGCGGGAACTCGGCAACGCCTATACCGAGCTCAATGACCCGATCGACCAGTTGGCCCGGTTCCAGGATCAGTTAAGGCTTCGCGCCGCAGGCGACGAAGAGGCCAATATGTTGGATGAGGACTTTATCCTTTCGCTCGAATATGGCATGCCGCCCACAGGGGGCTTGGGGATCGGCCTTGAACGCCTGATTATGCTGTTGACCGACAGCGCCTCCATTCGGGATGTTTTGCTGTTCCCGACAATGAAGCCAAAGGACTGAGGCAAAAATGGCAGACCGAAAGAATGACCCAGTCAAGCAGGCCCAGGCGCGGCAACGCGAACTCATCGCCTTAAAAAAGGCGGAGCAGAGCGGCCAGCCCTTGGCGACAGCTGAAACGGCGCCTGCAGTCCCGCTGGACGGTAAACAAAAATGGGAAAATTTTTGGTACTACTATAAATTCCACGTCATGGCTATCGTGTTGGCGGTGGTGGTTTTGGTCGTCGGTGTGGCGCAGTGCGTCAATCGGCCTCGGTATGATTATCAGATTGTCTTGTTTACTTACGCCGGCTATGTTGATGATCAGCTCGATTTGATCGCGGAGCAGTTTAAGCCCTATGCAGAGGATTGCAATGGCGATGGCAAGGTGGAGATAGGAATCATTAACTGCTCCTTTGATCAATCCATGCAGAGCCAACAGGTCGCGACCAATAGCCTTGTCAAACTCCAGTCGCTGATTGCCAACCGCACTGATGCGATGCTGTTCATTACGGATGAAGAGACCTTTGCCTATCTCAATAAACCCTATGAGGGCGGTATGATGGCCAATCTCGGCCTGCCGGACGACGGCGGCACTTCGTATCACCTGCCGCAATCGTTTTATGACGCGACAATCGTCCGCGAGATTTCCTTGCCAGAGGGCCTGCGCATTTCGCGCCGCAAGATCGAGGGGACGAGCTTTGCCGGTTCCGAAGAGGCCGCATCCAATGCCGCGCTGGCCGATCAGCTGTTGGAGCAGATGATAGCCGCAACCAATTAAATCGTTTACCCGCCGCAAAATGCGGCGGCACTTATCCGCCCGTGGCGAAGCTGGATATCGCAGCAGATTCCGATTCTGAAGGCCGGGGGTTCGAATCCCTCCGGGCGGGCCATGTCGTCGCGAACAGTTTTTGTCCGCGACGACTTTTTTAGAATCCGCCCCCTCGCACTGCAATGTTTTGAGTTAAAAATGCACGGGTTTGATACAATTGTTCGCCTGCGATCGTGTGCTTTCGCAGTCCCGGAGCTTTTTGGGGAATAGAAGTCCCCTCATCTGCTACTGCATCTTTTTTACCAATGATTTTCGCGATTGGGTGCAAAAAACTACGCATTTTTAAATTTCATGCGGGTTTAAAGGGCATTTAGAGCGATATTTTAAAATCGTATTACGATGATACCCAAACTAAAATTTTTACAAGGCCGGATGTAGAGGAGCCGCATCTGCTGATTTTGAAATGCTCCCAAGTTAGGAGACGGTGAAAAAACTGTTTTCTATGGCGGGAGTATTTTTATATCAAGGCGATTAAACGGAAAAGGAAGGGCGCAACTAGATCAATTGGTGGAAATCAGCATAATTCACATTTATGTTACATTTGTTTCATAAAACAATGCTATCTTATTATTACTAATAGTATTAGCTATATTGATTGGGTTTGCTTGATTCTTATGTGCACTTGCGAGAAGGCTAAACATCCGGAGCCAAGTATGCATGGGTTAGGCAGGGCATTGTTTTATTAACCTGTGTCGGGAAAAGAATCAATAAGAAAAAATAGATTTGAGGTGGTAAATTAGGCTCAACTTCAAAAAACTTGGGCCAGAAAAAGCAGAGACCAAATCTTCAAAGCCAATTTTCCTAAATGCTTACGCAGAACAAAATAAAGCAAAGAATTTGTCTGCATATTCTTTGAAAAGGAGGCCATCTGATTATTGTGAATGAAAAATTAAAAGAAAAAATCAAAGAATCTCTGGCCAGTGTCCTTCCCATTACAATCATTGTATTATTGCTAAGTATGACGTTGGTGCCGATGGAAATCGGCACGATAGTCCTTTTTCTCGCTGGAGCGGTTTTGCTTATTGTCGGTATGGGCTTTTTCCAGCTTGGAGCCGAGATGGCGATGACACCATTGGGGCAGAGCGTCGGTGCACGTCTGATAAAAAGCAAACGAATTCTTTTAATTGCGCTGGTTATCTTTCTTATGGGAATTATTATTACGATTGCCGAACCGGATCTTCAGGTCCTTGCAAATCAGGTAGCATCAATTCCCAATCAGGTTTTAATCTGGACAGTTGCGGTCGGGGTCGGCATTTTCCTTGTCGTGGCTGTTTTACGTATTTTATTCCATATTAGTCTATCAAAAATGTTGCTGGTATTCTATATTCTGTTGTTTATACTGTCTTTTTTTTCACCGGATTCCTTTACTGCGGTAGCATTTGATTCTGGAGGCGTTACAACCGGTCCTATGACAGTTCCGTTTATTATGGCGTTGGGTGTCGGTTTATCCGCCGCTAGAAGTGACCGGGAAGGCTCCAGTGACAGTTTTGGACTCGTTGCTCTATGTAGTATAGGGCCTATTATGATGGTTCTACTTTTAGGTATTTTTTATAATCCTAGCGATGCCGCTTATACTGTGGCTGAGATACCAGTTGTATCTACGACTTATGATGTAATCAAAGAATTCGGTTTGGCACTTCCTCACTATGGTAATGAAGTGCTGATCAGCATTTTACCCGTTGCCGGCGTCTTTTTGCTGTTTCAGATTTTTACCCATAGCTACCACAAACGCCAGGTTTTGAGAATGATAGTAGGGATTGTATATACAATTTTGGGGCTAATTCTTTTTCTTACAGGGGTAAACGTTGGATTTGCCCCAGTAGGCAACCTTTTGGGGAGCGGTCTGGCAGAAAGTTTGTTCAAATGGACGTTGGTTCCCATAGGAATTGTGATCGGATTTTATATTGTAAAGGCGGAACCTGCCGTACAGGTCCTGAATAAACAGGTAGAGGACTTGACCGGTGGCACAATTTCAAGAAAAATGATGAATACGGCACTTTCAGCCGGCGTCGCTTGTGCAGTGGCCTTAGCTATGGTTAGGGTTTTGACTGGAATCAATATTTATTGGATTATTATACCAGGCTACGCCGTTGCTCTCATACTTAGCCATTTCGTTCCTTCGGTTTTTGTGGGCATTGCATTTGACTCCGGCGGTGTAGCCAGCGGCCCTATGACCTCTACATTTTTGTTGCCGCTGTCAATGGGGGCTTGCTTGGCGGTCGGGGGCAATGTTGTTACCGATGCTTTTGGGGTCGTTGCTTTGGTAGCAATGGCGCCGCTAATTGCCATTCAAATTATGGGGCTTGTCTACATGCATAAGTCAAAAGCTGTATCGGCCCCTGTAGAGGCATTGCCGGAAGAGACTGTCGTTGATATCGAGGAGGATTTTGAATGAACATTCCACAAGATGCAAAGCTGTCTGCTCCGCGGATGTTTATCTTTATCACGCGAGTAGAAGATGAAAAAAAATTAGAAGGAATTTTTGATTCCATGCATATTCCGATCAGCTTTCAATGCCGCGGCCAGGGAACGGCTCCATCGGAACTCATGGATATCTTCGGATTTGGAGGGACCACCCGTCTGATTACAATTGGCTTTTTACCGAAATATGCAGTCAAAGAGCTGTTTAAAAAGACTGGTCAGCAGATTTTGTTTCATCAAAGAGGCGGCGGAATTGTCATTACAGTCCCGATAACCGGATTGCAAAGCCCTCTGTTTCACATGATGAATGAAGAATCCCGTACGATTATAGAAAAACGAATAAAAGAAAGGATCGAAGGCGATATGGCTGAAATACATGAAAAATCAGGCTTTAACGTAATATGGGCTTCTGTTGCAGTTGGATATAGTGATGAAGTAATTGATACAGCAAGAAATGCGGGAGCAAAAGGCGGGACCATACTCCGAGGTAGGCGCCGCAACTCAGAGCATATAAGCCAACATTTTGGCATTTCCTTGCAGGATGAGCAGGATTTTGTCATGATTGTGGTCCCCAGGGAAAAGAAAAACGATGTGATGTCAGCTATTTGTAATTCGTGCGGATTGCATACGCCAGCTCATGGCACTGTAATTTCTTTGCCAATCGATGACGCGGTTGGCTTAGAAGAATGATTTCCCTTTACTTTATCAAGTATATATCGATAGATAGAAAGTTGGCGAAAGAAATGAATCCAGAAGTGATAAAAGAGATTGAAATAAAAACCCGAGAATTGATCGAAGCGCCGACCTGCAGTCAGGAGACAAAAGAATCGGCAACACGGTGGCTTAAGGCTCTGGGAACCGATGCGCTTGAATCCGAAACCAAGGTTTATTTTGAGGCGCTTGCAGAAGATATTATGCCGATTGAGCAGTTAATCGATTTTGCGTCATCTGAACAGGGGGTGGCTTATTTCGGCGCCGATGTGGCGGCCCGAATTGCCGAGCATGCGGTCAACATAAAAGCGACCGGGGCTCAATATTGCGATTGCCCGGCCTGCGCTAAGGTGGAACAGATCCTTGCAAAAAAGGATGCCCTTGCTTTTTAAGTGAAGATTGTTATCTCCGGTTTTTGTTAAGTGCCTCATTGATTCATACGACGCTTCCAGGTAGTAACGCCGGCAAAGTATTAACGTATCATGTTTGATTTTGCGCGGACGAATTTGGATGTTCGGAGACAGTGCTTTTTGGTTAGCAGGATATTATACGGACAAAGTCATAAACGGGCCGTTTCCTTGATTGGGAACGGTCCGTTCTTATCGGTTTCGATATTATTCAGTTTTTTCTAGACCTAAAATATAGTCTGATGAGACCTGATAAATTTTGCATAGTGCGATGAGGTGCCGGATCGGTAGCTCATTCGCTCCTCTTTCATAACGTGCGTACATGGTCTGGGAGGTGCCCAAAAGCTCGGCGACCTGCGCCTGTGACAAATCATGGTCCTCCCTGAGGTCTCGTAGCCGTTTCATAAGTGTGGGCAATGGCATATCAACGCTTCCTTTCTGCTTATATATTATCCTAATAAACTTATTTACTACCATTGTAATACATATTTTTACTATAAAAATGCAAATTGGCCCCTTGACTTGGAGCCTACTTTAAGTTATATAATAAAAATCGGAGGCGTTTTTATGACGATTGCACAAGTAAGCCGAAAATATGAAATCAGCGCAGATACACTTCGATACTATGAAAAGGTCGGCCTGTTGCGGAATGTGCCGCGGACCCCAAGCGGCCGGCGCGATTATGACGAGCAGGCTTGCCAGTCGATCGCCTTTTTGAAATGCATGCGCGCGGCCGGTGTCTCCATTGAGACATTATCGTCCTATATTGCCTTGTATCAGGAGGGAGATGCGACGCTCGAGGCGCGCAAGGAATTGCTCATTCGGCAACGTGAAGCGCTTAAAAATCGGCTTTTGGAGCTTGAAGCGGCGCTTGAGCGGTTGAACTATAAAATTGAAAATTATGACCGCTTGCTGGCGCCGGGGATGCATGAGCACGAAGAAAAGGAGAAAGGCGAATGCAGTACCGACACTTAGGAAATACAGGCCTGGCAGTTAGTGAAATCGCGCTCGGATGCGAAGGCTTTTTGAAGAAGGACGAAACCTCCTTTGCAAAGCTCTTCCATATGGCGCTGGACGCCGGCGTCAATTTTATGGACCTCTATAGCCCCGATCCTGAGTTGCACTGTCGCGTCGGTCGAGCAATCCGGGAAAGGGACGATTTCGTGTTGCAACTCCACCTTTGCACGACCTGGAAAGGCGGGCAGTATCAGGCAACGCGCGAAATTAACGAAGTCAAGCGCTCCTTTGAGGGGGCATTACATAACCTCGATATCGATTCGGCCGCGATCGGCATGATTCATTATGTCGATGCGCATTCCACCTGGGAAGCCATCCAAAAGGGAGGGATCCTCGACTATGCGCTGTCGCTGAAGGCGCAGGGGGTTATCAAGCACATCGGCCTGAGTAGCCACAACCCGCAAGTCGCCCTCGAGGCCGTCGAGAGCGGTGCCATTGAGGTGCTGATGTTCAGCGTCAATCCCTGTTATGATCTGCTCCCGGCCAGCGAAGACGTAGAGGCGCTCTTTGCAGAAGAAAGCTATAAAAAGCCGCTTTTCAACATCGATCCGACCAGGGCGCGGCTTTATGAAACCTGCCTTCGCCGCGGCGTGGGAATTACGGTCATGAAGGCCTTTGGTGGCGGCGACCTTTTAACCGATCATTCTCCGGCTGGCGTAGCGCTGACGGCGCCGCAGTGCATCCATTACGCCCTGACCCGGCCGGCCGTCGCCGCCGTTATGGTGGGGGTACACACTCAACAGGAACTGGCCGACGCCCTTGCTTATGAAACTGCGTCGCCATCCCAACGAGATTACGCAGAGGCCTTTGCCAATTTCCCGAAAATCAGCTGGTCGGGGCATTGCATGTACTGCGGACATTGCGCGCCCTGTCCAAAGCGGATCGACGTCGCGACCGTGACAAAATTTTTGAACCTGGCGCGGGCGCAGGGAGAGGTGCCCGAGACGGTGCGAGAACACTACAGGGCGCTCGACGCCTATGGCGGAGACTGTGTTGCCTGCGGCGCCTGTGAGAAGCGGTGCCCGTTTGGCGTCCCGATCATACAGAATATGAAGGCGGCAAAAGAAATGTTCGGATTATAAGGGGGAAGAAAAGTGATTTATAGAGATTTTAAGGGGCAAAAGCTGTCGATGCTCGGCATGGGTATGATGCGTCTGCCTGTCATTGACGGCGATGAGACGAGGATCGACGAGCCGAAAGCGATGGCCATGATAGATGAGGCCATTGCCGGCGGGGTCAATTACTTCGACACGGCCTGGGGTTATCACGACGGCAATTCCGAGAGTCTGGCCGGCAAGGCGCTCAGCCGATATGCGCGCGAATCCTATTTTTTGGCGACAAAATTCCCAGGGTATGACCTTTCGTCTTTCGGGCATCATGCCGAGATTTTTGAGCGGCAACTGGAAAAGTGCCGCGTTTCGTACTTCGACTTTTACTTATTCCATAATGTCTGCGAACTTAACATCGACGCCTATCTTGACAACGAAACCTATCATACCTATGATTATCTTATGGAGCAAAAACGCAACGGCCGCATTCGCCATTTGGGCTTTTCGGTGCACGGGACGCTCGAGACAATGAAGCGCTTTCTGGAGGCCTACGGCAAAGACATGGAGTTCTGCCAAATCCAACTCAACTACCTCGATTGGGAGTTCCAGAACGCGAAGGCTAAGGTAGAGCTCCTCAAGCAATGGGGGATCCCCATCTGGGTCATGGAACCGGTGCGGGGCGGCAAGCTGGCGCGCCTGCCGGCTGAGGATGCCGAAACGCTAAAAGCATTGCGGCCGCAGGAATCGGTCCCGGCCTGGGCCTTCCGGTTTTTGCAGTCGATTCCTGAGGTGACTATGATCCTTTCGGGCATGTCGGACGAAGCGCAACTGGCCGACAACCTGCGAACCTTTGAAACCGAAGCGCCGCTGAGCGCTACCGAGCAAAAGGCATTATTTGCCATTGCAAAGGGGATGACCGAGCGGACCAGCGTCCCCTGCACGGCCTGCCATTACTGCACAAGCCACTGCCCGCAGGGGCTGGATATTCCTTATTTGCTCGAGCTTTACAATGAACACATCTTCACAAAGGACTTTGCCTTTATCGCCCCGATGGCGCTCGGCGCTCTGCCGCCTGAAAAACGGCCGGAGGCCTGCCTTGCCTGCCGGAGTTGCGAAGCGGTCTGCCCGCAACAGATCCATATTTCTGAGGTGTTGGCCGACTTTACAAAACATGTAAATTAATTCAGGGAGAGGAGATCCATCATGACAAATATTCTTGTTGCAAAACCGCGCGTATCCCTCAAAAAACAATCCGTTATGGCCCTCATCGGGGCCGGCGCCGCAGTTCTTCTGCCGCAACTGTTTCACGCCATAGGCGTACTTTCCGGCACTGGAGCGGCCCTTGGCGCCGCATTCCTGCCGATGTATTTGCCGGTTGTACTGGTCGGCCTGTTGGCCGGTCCGCTCGCCGGCGCGGCCGCCGGCCTCATCGCGCCGCTTGCCAGCTTTGCAATCTCGGGCATGCCGACCGCGGCCGTCTTGCCGGTCATCGCGGCGGAAGTCTTTGCCTGCGGCCTCTTTGCAGGTCTGTTCCGCAATGTCAAGATGCCGGTTGCTTTAAAGGTGCTGGCCGTTTTGTGCCTGGCCAAAGTTTGCCGCGCCGCGGCCACGTTGTTATTGGTTTATGTTGTGGGGAGCGAGGCTGTTGCGATTTCGAGCATCTGGATGAGCGCCGTGCAGTCGCTTCCGGGAATCCTGTTGCAACTCGTGCTTGTCCCGTTGGCAGTTTTTTACGCGGAGAACCGCAAATGAGCGACCTACAAATCGCCAGGGAGCGCTTGCAAAAGGGGGACTGCACCTGTGTGCTTTGCAAAGGCGGCGATATCCTGACTTCAAGCCAGCGCGGGGTAAAGCCGCTCCTCGACTGGATCGATTCCGGCAAGGACTTTAGCGGCTTTTGCGCCGCCGATAAAGTGGTTGGCAACGGCGCGGCCTATCTCTACGCCATTTTGCGCCCCAAATCGCTTTATGCGCCGCTGATGAGCAAAGCCGCCTGCTTGACACTTGAGCGGTTCGGCATTGATTTTATAGCCGGCACTACGGTCGACGGCATCCGCAACCGAGCTGGGACGGGCCCTTGCCCGATGGAGGCGGCGGTCGCCGGAGTGTCGACGCCGCAGGCCGCCCTTAAAGCAATCCGCCAAACCCTCGCTTCGTTGCAAAGCTAATTTTGAGCGCTTCCAATTTGGGAGCGCTTTTTGTTGCAATGTGGTTCAAACTGTGATAAACTAAATGGAAAGTTGATCCTTGTGTGGCGCTTGCGTGTTCGTCAGGGCCGCGAATTGAATACAAAGTGGTAATTTGCTCTGTTTGCGATTTTAAGTGCGAAAAAGGGAGTCTCCTATATGATCCTACTAATCGCCGGCGCCTCGCACACCGGCAAAACGCTCTTGACCCAACGACTCATTGAGCGGTATCATATGCCCGCTTTCAGTATCGACCACCTGAAGATGGGCCTGATCCGGAGCGGGCAGACCGATTTGACGCCTTCAGACGATGCGCAACTTACAGGCTATCTTTGGCCAATTGTGCGCGAGATGATCAAAACGGCGCTAGAGAACCGACAGAACCTGATTGTTGAGGGTTGTTATATCCCCTTTGATTGGCAAAAGGATTTTGCGAAATCCGAATTGGAAGAGATCCGATATATTTGCCTGATTATGACGCAAAGGTATATTGAAGCGCATTTTTCTGATATAGTGCGCTATGCCAGCGCGATAGAAGCCCGACTTTGCGACGAATGCGATGCCGGGGAGCTGATCGCTGAAAATGCAGAGAACTTAGCGCAGTGCAAGGCCAATGGCCTTGACTATTGCCTGATCGATGAAACATATGCAGTGGATTTTGAAATTAGTTGAAGTGAGTAGCTCTGATGAAAGGGCTTACCGGCAAGTCGGCTTTTATCCGGCCGAGAAATGCCGGCTCGAGGCTTATAAGTCCGAGCAAACATAGTCTCGATCCGAATTTTAATCCAGTCATGCTTCAGAGGCTTTCTGGAACAAATAAATCTTCATGGAGGGTAAATTATGCTGAAACGAGTCTTGGCTATTCTATTAACCCTGTCCCTGCTTCTGCCTGCAACGGCCTGCACTGAGCATTTAAGCGGGAATGAGGCGCTTGACGCTCTGCTACAGTCCATTCCCTCGGATTATGATAAATATCTTTCCTATGATGGAATCGTAGCGCTCGATGAGCTCATGGAGGAAATCGAAGCGAATCGCGACTCCATGAGCGATTCGCAGGCCGACACCTATTATGAAGAACTCAAGGCGCTAGTCGATGCGCCCGACTATACATATGATGATATTGACGCGATCTATTTGGATTATACTCAAGCGCCGGTGAAAAATGGAGATTATGTTAGCGCTTCCATCGCCGTTGTAGATGTGGACCAGGGCTTGACCTCGATCCTGACAGAGCCCAACGGGCAGTGCAAAATCCGCGGCAACACAACGGCCGATTTCCCAAAAACGCCCTATAACATCAAATTCACTGAAAAACAGAGCGTACTTGGCATGGAAGCCGGCAAAACCTGGTGCCTGCTCGCCAACGCGTTTGATAAATCTCTAATGCGCAACGCCGTCGCCTTGTCATTTTCAGACAGCATCGGCGTCAAGGGCGTCTCTGATTACCGGTATGTGGACTTGTTTGTCAACGGTACCTACATGGGCAACTATCTGATTACCCAGAAGGTAAACGGCGATCGGGTCGGCATTCAACCCGACAATGGAGATTATCTCTTGGAAATCGCGCAACCGATCTACAAGGTTGAGGAGGGCGTCAATTATGTAGAGGCCGCCACACCGGAGGTTCGGTTCGAGATCAACGAGCCCGATCCGATCTCTGCCTCGCAGATGAATGCGCTTCAGGCCATTGTAGACCAGGCCGACGCGGCCATTGCTTCGGGCGATTTTGCAGAGATCGAAAAATACATTGATATCGATTCCTTTGTCAATTTCTACATCGCCCACGAATATTTGAAAATGGT
>CASFAP010000154.1 GCA_949292695.1 uncultured Eubacteriales bacterium
CATTTTGAATTTTGCGGCGAAATAATACAAGCGGAAGCATACGCGTTAAATAAGTTACTCCCGCCATAACGCCAATGCTTAGCAGAATATGAGTCACGTTCATTCATCTGCACCTCCTGGCGTCTCGCGCAACGGAAAAAAGGTTGCGCCCAAGCCTGCCGCCACAACAGAACAAACGATAATAACCCATCCTGCCGAGATGCTTTTGAGCCATGGCGCGAAATAGAACAGGCAACTCAGCGCGGCCGCGCTGACGGCGACCACCGCAACCGGGCGAGAGGCGCGCGCCTCCGGTACAACAATGGCCAAGAACATCCCATAGATGGCGATTCCCAGCGCGCTTCGCACGAGCGCCGGCATGAGCCCAGTTGCAGTTGCACCCAATAATGTCCCGGCGCTCCAGCCGATATAAGGGGTCAAAATCAGCCCGGCTAGATAAGGTGCTGTAACCGCGCCAGCCTTCCGCATCGCCACAGCAAAGACCTCGTCGGTGTTGCCGAAAGAAAGAATCGCTCGCTCAAGACGCGTCATATTGGGGTCCAATTTTTGCGAGAGCGAAAGCGACATTAAAAGGTAACGGATGTTGATGACAAAAATCGTAACCGCAATCTCAATCAGAGTCCCACCCATCAAAATCAAATCGGTACCGGCGACCTGCCCGGCAGAGGTGAAATTGCTCATTGAAATGAGCACGGCCGCCCAAGCCGGAAGGCCTCCTTCGCTTGTATGCACACCATAGGCAAATGCGACGGATAAGTATCCAAAAAAAATCGGCAAGCCGTTCCGGGCACCTCTCCAAAAAGCATTTTGCCAATTTTTATCCATCGGCGCCTGCCTCCTCCTAATACTATTTACGCGGCAAGATTTTCCTTGGCGCCAACGCTTCTATTTTAACACGTAGCGCAGATTTTTCAACCGAAAAAACTTACGGAAGTGAGAAAGTTTACAAAAAGTATTCCACTTTTCAAGGTTTCATGCTATAATAAATTGATTATATAATCCAGTTTGCAAGAAGGGAGATGGTCGGCATGAAAAACTGGAAGAAAAGCTTTCTTTGCGTGCTTTGCGCCGGTCTTTGCGGCATTTTATCCGGTTGCCAATTTGTCGCATCCAATGTCGATTCCCTGCTCTCTCCTCCAAAACCGACAGGAGACCTGTATCCGATCCAACGTGCGCTGGAACAGAGCGTTTCGGGCGAAATTACCCTCAAATATCCGACCGAGGGGGATTATCGATCCGCTTTTATCCTTGAGCCGTTAACTGAATCAGGCGCAGTCGACGCCATCGCGTTTTACAGCACCACCTTGGATAAAGCCGTCACCATGCACATCAACCTCATACGTTATATCGATGAAAAATGGGTCTCTGTAGGCGACGCCAGTATTGTCGCCTCCGGTGTTGAAAAAGTATTGTTTTCCGATTTAGACGGCGACGGCACGAAGGAAATCCTCGTGGGATGGAACATTTTCGGAACCGTCGACAAACAATTGAGCGTTTACAGTTATAAAGACGGCGCATTGCAACCCCGCCTGCAGGAAAAATATACAGAATTCTTGAGTTGCGATCTCAATGAGGACCAGCGGGATGAGGTTTTCCTCGCAACCCTGAACTCTTCGGATAAAACAGCTTCTGCCAAGCTTTACACCTTTACGGGGACCGGCGTAAGCGAGCTCGGCAATTGCCAGATGGACGGCGGTGTCACTTCTTATAATACCCCCATCGTCTCCCGTCTTTCAACAGGTCGGACGGCTGTATTCCTCGATGCCTTTAAGGGAACCGGCATGCTCACCGAAATTATTTACTTTGAAAACAATCAGCTCAAGGACCCTATCTACAACCCTGAAACGCGCGAGTCTGGCCGTACCTATCGCCCTTCGACGGTTTCCTGCACTGACATTGATGCCAATAACATTATGGAACTTCCCATGCTCGAACCGTTGGCCGGCATGGAGCAATACAGCGAGGCAGACCGCGTTTATGTCACAAAATGGTGCGCCTTTAACGGCAAGGATCTCCTTGTCGTGCGTTCGGCCATTATGAATTATCTTGACGGCTACGCGCTCAACCTGCCAGATCGTTGGAAAGGGGTTATTACCATGACGCGGCGGACCGAAGACCGTTTGCGGATCATTTCCCTTTGGGATGCCGAGCAATCTGCTGTCGGAGCGGAACTCGTCCGCATTCAGGTGGTCTCTGAAAACGATTGGGACAGCCCAACCTATGACCGTAAAGCTTTTTTTGAGATCACACGGGGCGATGGAATTGTCTATGTGGCCGCTATCAGCAGTTACACCGGTAGCGAACGCATCACGGCCGACGAACTAAAAAAATGCTTTGAACGCATCGGTTAAGGAGGAAATAACCGCTATGAAACGAATCTTGATAGTCGAAGACGAAGTCGCTATTCGCGAGTTTGAAGTGATCAACCTCAACCGCGTCGGATATACCACAGTGGAAGCTGGCTCTGGTGAAGAAGCGCTTGATATTTACGATAACGATTCTGAAGGTTTTGACATCGCCCTATTAGATATTTCCATGCCGGGTATGGATGGGTTTACCCTTTGCAAGGAACTCCGGCGCCGGAGTCAGTCGTTAGGCATTATCATGCTGACCGCCCGCACCCAAGAAATGGATAAGATCAGCGGCCTAATGCTGGGGGCCGATGACTACATAACAAAGCCTTTCAGTCCGACCGAATTGCTCGCCAGGGTCGACTCCCTTTATCGCCGGGTCGAAATGCATAACAACGCGGCCGCTCCTGCGCGTTCAGACGAGATCCGCCTGGGGGATTTCACGCTGGATCTGCGGCGTCGCACCCTGATGAAAAAGGACAAGAATATTGAACTGACCCAAGTTGAATTTCAAATCATGGAATACTTCTTCACCAATCCCGACACAGCTCTTGATCGGACTGATATTCTTAATAAAGTCTGGGGCAGTTCTTACTACTGTGAAGAAAAAATTGTCGATGTCAATATCCGCCGACTTCGGATGAAAGTCGAAGATGAGCCCTCTAACCCTACCCATCTTGTGACGGTCTGGGGTATGGGCTATAAATGGAATACGGCGGGGTAAACTGCACTTAAATTTCCCGAAAGGAGGTGGATTGTATGGAAATGGAGATTAAGACCAAGGGTATTACAAGGCGATGGTTTGCCAACGTCTTTTTGATCCTGTTCTGTGTCGTTACAGTACTCGAGGTGATTATCTGCATTTCACTGAAGACCTACTACTACGAAAACGTCCAAAATCTGGCCGCTGAGTACGCGCAGGCTTTTTCTATGCTATCCACCGCCCAACGGGAGGATTACCCTGAGATGGCACGGGAATATGCCGAACAGTTTAAATATAAAGATAAAATCGAAGTTCAAATTTTAGATAGCGACGGCAATATTCTTTTTTCCACCAGCGGATTCCAGCCCGAGCAGGAAGAAATGCCGGATTACATCGCGGCTACAAAAAGCACCTTTGGCACCGCCACAAGGCAAATTAAAACCAGCAGGGGCGAACAGACCCTTTGTTCAACTACGATTTTGGCTGATTATGGAAATGGCTCCAACGGCGCTTATCGTTGGAAGGTTTCGCTCACTGATACCAACCGGCATGTGGCGCTTTTATGTCTTGTTTGCATTTTAATCGGCATCGCCCTTTTATTGTTTTCGTTGTTTTCAGGGCTTTATTTTATTACCTCAATCGTCCGACCGGTCCGGGAGGTCAGCAACATGGCGCGAAAGATTGCCATGGGCGACTTTGATGCCCGGTTAGAGGTTAAAAGCAATAATGAAATCGGCGAGCTTTGCGACGCGATCAACTATATGGCCAGTGAGCTCAGCCAGGCCGAAAACATGAAAAACGACTTTATTTCCTCGGTCTCTCATGAGCTCCGCACGCCTTTGACCGCCATTCGCGGCTGGGGTGAGACGGCAAAGATGTCGCTTGGTACCGACGACGAGCTAGTCAGTAAAGGGATCGACGTCATGCTGGGTGAGGCCGACAGATTGTCAAAGCTTGTCGAAGAGTTGCTTGACTTCTCGCGCATCCAGTCCGGCCGGCTATCGATCGATACAAGACCGCTTCGGATTTCCACCATTTTGCAGGAAGCGGTGGATATGTATATTGAGCTGGCCCGCCAGCAAAATATCGAATTATCCCTCATGTTGCCAAAACAGGAACCCCCCGTCATGGGCGACCCAAACCGCTTAAAGCAGGTCTTTATCAACATCATTGATAATGCCATAAAATACACCGACGCCGGCGGTCAGGTGCTGGTCGAGCAATATGAAGAAGAGGGGTGCGTCCTTACAAAGGTAAGCGATACCGGCGTTGGTATTCCGGCGCAGGATATTGATCGCGTCAAAGAAAAATTCTTTAAATCCAATAAGACCGTTCGCGGATCGGGCATTGGACTGGCCGTTGCGGATGAAATCGTCAAACAACATAAGGGACTTTTGTTTGTTGAAAGTAAAGAAGGCGTAGGCACAACCGTAACAATCGTGTTGCCCATCTGGGAAGAGCCCGAAGATGAGACGGCGAAAGAAGAATTTTTCCCACCAGTGGAACATGTTTCTACTGAAGAACCAGTAGACAGCGATTTACCGGACGGCGCAGAAGAAATGTCAAAAGAACCGGATTCAGTCGACGCACCGACCGCTTCGCTACCGACTGCAGACCCCCAATCGGCCGACAACACGGCAACGGTGCAAGAGGTGACGATTACGCATTCTGCAGACCAGAAAGAAACGCCTGCGCAATCCATAGATGAAGCCCATCCCCAGCAAGATGAATCCGAAAGGGAAGAATAGATTTACACCTGCGGCGGCCCGCCGACCTTCGGCCGGTAAGCGCCCGCGGTGAAACAGTATTCTGTATGCCCCAAGATTTAAGATAACCTTGTTAAATTCTTCGCGGGCGCCTCGGCGCGCAAAGCGCGCCGGCCGCCGCCCACCGCTTGCCTTTTGCGAATACGCTTGGCAAATGATAACCGAAATATAAAGGAGTAGCTATGGCAAAAAAAATTACAACGATCGGCGGGCAGGCCCTAATAGAAGGGATCTTAATGAAAGGTCCTAAAAAGACCTCGCTGGCTGTGCGCAAACGCGACGGCTCTATTGACCTTTCTTTTCTGGACGATCGCCGCATAAAAGATCGCTATCCTGTGCTGGGTTGGCCGGTTATACGTGGTATTGTGAACCTCATCGAGTCGCTCGTTCAGGGGTATCATGCTATGATGCTCTCCGCTGATAAATCGGGCTACTTAGAGCTAGAGGAAACTGATAGCATAAACGAAAAAGCGCCAGAATCGCCCGACCAATCCCCCAAAGAAACGCAAAAAAAAGAAAGTAAGCTTGTCAATGTTTTAATGGTCATTGCCAGTGTCTTGGCTGTCATTTTGGCGCTGGCCCTTTTCATCTATTTGCCGGCTCTGCTGTTTAATTTTCTCAATGATGCAACCGGCGGCAACATCACCCCTTGGCGAAGCCTCTTTGAAGGCCTATTAAAAATGGCAATTTTTGTTGGGTATGTCGCCGCAGTCTCGCTCATGAAAGATATCCGTCGTGTTTTCCAGTATCACGGCGCTGAGCACAAAACCATCTTCTGCTACGAGGCTGGAGAGCCTCTCACCGTCGAAAACATCCGCAAGCAACGCCGCTTTCATCCCCGTTGCGGCACCTCTTTTTTGATCTTGATTCTCATCGTCAGTATCCTGCTTTCCTCTGTGCTCGCCATTGCCTTCCCGATCCTCACAAAGCCCATCTGGCTTTGGGTACTCGTAAAATTATTGCTTATCCCCCTCATTTGTGGCCTAGGCTATGAGCTCATACGGGTCTGCGGCCGGCACAACAATATCGTCACTCGCGCAATATCAGCGCCCGGTTTGTGGCTTCAACGCATTACCACGAAAGAGCCCGACGACTCGATGATTGAAATTGCCATTGCGGCCCTGACAGCCGTGATCCCCGACGATCCGGATGCAGATAGGTGGTAAGACGTGACGATCTTTCAAGCCTATCAGTACGCAAAAACCGCGCTTCAAAGCGCCGGAATCGAGGATTATGCCTTTGAATCCCGTCAAATTCTCCGGTTTGTCACCGGTTATACCAGCAGTCAGATTTTGCAATCCTATGATAGCCAACTGTTAGAAGCGCAGGAGGATGTCCTAGTCGACCTTATCCGGCGGCGTTACCAGCGTTATCCGCTCCAGTATCTCCTCGGTTTTTGGTCCTTTTTTGGACTAGAACTGTCGGTCGGTGAGGGTGTGCTTATTCCCAGGTCCGACACCGAAACCCTAGTCGAAACCGCCCTGGAATTTTTGCAGGGTACAAAATGCGCACGGGTGATCGATCTGTGCGCCGGTTGCGGCTGTGTCGCGCTGGCCATTGCGCAAAATGCGCCTGACGCTGAAGTAACGGCCCTTGAAAAATACCCGCAGGCGCTCAGGTTTCTGCGGCGGAATGTCGAGACTTATGGAAACAGGGTTCGCATTTTACAGGCTGACCTTGCCGACAAGCCCGCAGATGGAGAGTATGATCTGATTACCTGCAATCCTCCCTATATCCCCACCGATGAATTGCATCATCTGCAACCCGAGATCGGCTTTGAACCCGAGTCAGCATTGAACGGCGGTAAGGACGGCCTTGATTTTTACCGCTTGCTTTGCAAAGTTTGGGTGCCAAGGCTACGCCCCGGCGGCCGTATTGTAGTTGAAATCGGCCAAGGCCAGGATGCCGATGTAAAAGCCTTGTTTGCACAAGCCGGTTTGCAACAGATCGCGCACCGCGACGATCTTTCTGGCATCCACAGGGTGATATATGGGACTGCAAGCGCTCCAAAGCATTGAAAACGCTCTGTCGCCCGAGTATAATAACCGCAGAGCATCCCATAGGCTCGTAGCTTTTTACAGTGAAATAGACTTACAGAAATGAGGTTTTATCATGGCAGACGATAAACAAAAAGCACTCGAAACGGCGTTGGCGCAAATCGAAAAGCAATTCGGTAAAGGCGCAGTCATGAAGCTGGGTGAGAACCGCGCAATGGATATTGAACATATCCCAACCGGAAGTCTTGCGCTTGACATGGCGCTGGGAATTGGCGGCGTACCCCGCGGCCGCATTGTCGAGATTTACGGCCCGGAATCATCTGGTAAAACAACCTTGGCGCTTCACATTGTGGCTGAGGCCCAAAAAGAGGGTGGCACCGCCGCCTTTATTGACGTGGAACACGCGCTTGATGCAGTCTATGCCGGCAACCTTGGGGTCGACATCGATTCCCTTCTGGTTTCCCAACCCGATACCGGCGAACAGGCCCTTGAAATTACCGAAGCTTTGGTGCGTTCGGGTGCAATCGATGTCGTCGTCATCGACTCGGTCGCCGCGTTGACGCCCAGGGCCGAAATTGAAGGTGAAATGGGCGATTCGCATGTCGGCTTGCATGCGCGGCTCATGTCGCAGGCTCTGCGGAAGCTGGCCGGCGCCATTTCAAAATCCAATTGCGTTGCCATTTTTATCAATCAGTTGCGTGAAAAAGTCGGCGTTATGTTCGGCAATCCCGAAACCACTACTGGCGGCCGGGCGCTCAAATTCTACGCCAGCGTCCGCATTGATATCCGTCGCATCGAAACACTCAAAAGCGGCGGCGAAATGATCGGTTCGCGCACTCGGGCCAAAATTGTCAAAAACAAGGTGGCGCCGCCCTTCCGGGAAGCCGAATTCGATATCATGTATGGACACGGTATCTCCCACGAGGGTGAGTTGATTGATTTGGCGCTCAAGTATGAAATTGTCAAACGTTCCGGCGCCTGGTTCTACTATGGGGAAACCCGAATGGCGCAAGGCCGCGATAATGCCAAACAACTGCTGGTGGATAACCCCGCCCTTGCAAAGGAAATCGAAACAAAAATCCTAGAAAAATGTTCCGGCCAAAATGTGGAGGAGGCCGGCGATTCCGCACCGGTCAAAACCGCACCGGCCGAGGACGCGCCGGCTGTACCGCGCAAAAAGGTCAATATCGATATTGCTGTCGATGACGAGGATTAAGTGATGCCAAAAAATATCGTCCGAATCAAAAAAGTCCGATCTTCGATCTGTCAAGTCACATTGGAAGACGGCCAAATCCTCGAGCTCGACGCCGGACTTTGCAACGAGCGGCTACGCACAGGGCTTGTTCTGAGCGAAGCAGATATTGCAAAACTTGAGTTCGACTCTCAAGCGTATCAAGCCGCGTCGCGCGCACTTTGGTGCCTGTCCAACCGCGATTACGGCGAAAGGGAGTTAATTAGCCGTTTAGTGCGCAGCGGGTTTACACGCGAAGTTGCAACGATCGCCGCCGACCAGGTGAAATCTCTGGGTCTTATCGACGATCTGAAATACGCAACGTCGACGGCCTATCGCTTGTTTGAGCGCGGTAAGTCCAAAGCCCAGGTCGAACAGGAACTCATGAAAAGAGAGCTGAGCCGGCAGATCGTGGCTGATGCCTTGTCAGAGACCGAGCCCGACCCGCGCCAGCAACTTCGAAAATTGCTCGAACATGCGAGTTCCTCTCGGTTTGAGACTCCGTTAGGTGCGGCAAAGTTCGCGCAATCTTTGTTGCGCCGCGGTTTTAAGCGGTCTGATATTAGAGCTGTTTTTCGCGAATATCATATTGAAATGGAGTTTACCAACTGATGCAACCATACCGAGTCGCGATGGTGTCGCTTGGATGCCCGAAAAACCAGGTTGACGCCGAGCGCATGTTGGGCTATCTGCAGGCGGACGGTTTTACCCTCTGCCCCGAAGAATCGGAAGCCGACGCGATCATTATCAATACCTGCGGCTTTATAGAGGACGCCAAAAAAGAAGCCATCGAAAATATTCTTGAAGCCGCGCAATATAAAAAGCAGGGGAACTGCAAGGCGCTGATTGTCACAGGATGCCTCGCCGAGCGCTATCGCGACGAAATCACGGCCGAAATTCCAGAGGTCGATCTCGTTGTCGGCCTTGGCTCAAATCAAAGGATTGCGTCTTTGGTATCGTCGTTATTGGCCGGCGAAAAACTGGATAATTGTTACGGCGATAAGGCTGACCTGCCGCTCTCAGGCCCTCGCGTGCTGGGCGGCTATCCCTTTACGGCTTATCTCAAAATCGCCGAAGGTTGCGACAATTGTTGCACCTACTGCGCCATCCCGCAGATCCGTGGGCGTTTTCACAGCCGCTCGATGGAGGACGTACTTGAAGAAGCGCGGAACCTTTCCAAAGCCGGCGTGAAAGAGTTGATCGTCGTCGCGCAGGATACGACGGCTTATGGTGTAGATCTATATGGCGCTTCCCGCCTGCCGGAATTGCTCGAAGCGCTCTGCGCAATAGATGGGCTCCATTGGATTCGTACCCTATACACCTATCCAGACCGCATTGACGACCGGCTTTTAAATGTCCTTGCGCGCCAAGAAAAGCTCGTCCATTATCTCGATATACCGCTCCAACACTGCGACGAAGCAATTCTATCCCGCATGAACCGAGCGGGTTCCCGAGAAAGTCTGACAGCACTGTTCGCGCATATTCGGGAGCGAATCCCCAATATCACGCTACGTACGACCTTGATCACCGGTTTTCCCGGGGAAACCCCGGCGCAGTTCGAAGAACTGTGCGAATTTGTCAAAGAGATGCGCTTTGACCGGCTGGGCTGTTTTGCCTATTCGCCCGAAGAGGGAACGCTAGCGGCTGAGTATCCGGATCAACTACCGGAACAAGTAAAGCTCGACCGTATGGAGCTCATTATGAATGATCAGCTGACCATCCTCGCGCAAAAAAACGAAGCCAAAATCGGCACCCTGCAAGAAGTGTTAATTGAAGGGTATGATAGCTATATCCGCTGTTATTTTGGCCGAAGCCGCGCCGATGCGCCTGATGTTGATGGAAAGGTCTTTTTTCTCAGTGATCGGCCGCTCACATTGGGAGACTTTGTGAATGTGCGCATTAACGACTGCCTCGATTATGATTTGTTAGGAGCGTTGGAAGATGAATCTCCCCAATAAACTGACAATTGCCCGCATCATTTTGACCCCGTTTTTTCTCATTGCATTGCTTGTGGAATTCCCGCACCACGATCTCATAGCGCTCCTCTTGTTTATTATCGCTTCCCTCACCGACCTTATCGATGGAAAACTTGCGCGTAGCCGCAATTTAATCACGAATTTCGGCAAATTTTTGGATCCTCTCGCCGATAAAATGTTGACTACCGCGGCGCTTCTCGGATTTATAGTGCGAGGGATCGGCGCCGGCGTCGTCTGGGTCGTATTTATTGTGTTGTTCCGAGAATTTCTTGTCACTTCCCTGCGGCTCGTCGCAGTCGAGAACGGTCGGGTCATCGCCGCCAACATCTGGGGAAAGGCTAAAACAGTCAGCCAAATGATTGCCATTATCTGGGCAATCGCGGCCCGTTATTTCATCTTTTTGTTTGACTGGCTCGGTCACGCTCTGCCCCTAGTGTTCGTACAGGTGCTTGAAGGAATCACTACGCTTTCACTTTGGGTCTCGGCGGTTTTGACTGTTGTGTCGGGTGTGATTTACCTGCTTGACAATCGCAAGTTCATTGATTCCTCAAAGTAAAACCGTCCATTGCAAAAAAGTGTGGACTTTTCTAAAAAAACCCATATAATGAAAGAAAAGAAGATGCGTCGGATGCGGGAGAAGTATCCGGTTGCCAGCCAGCAGGGAGATGGCCTCGCGACTGAAAGGGCCGTTTGGTAGAGCGCCGGGGAAATGCGCCCGCAGAGCACAATCGGGGAAACCACTTTGTTAGTATCCGGTTGCGTGAGCCCGCGTTAAGGGTGAAAAGTAATAAACCGGAGTGGAACCGCGGTTCGCCGCCTCCGAGGCAATTTTTGACGCCTCGGAGGTTTTTTGATTTTCTTTTTCTTTCAGAGAGGAGCGTTTAGTCATGTTTGAAAGGACACGCGAAGATATCGCCGCCGTAAGGGAACGGGATCCGGCGGCGCGCAGTAGCCTTGAAATTTTTTTCCTCTATCCGGGCGTCAAGGCCATACGGATGCATCGCCGCGCGAATTGGCTCTGGCGGCACAACCTTCGATTTCTTGCCCGTTGGATCTCGCAACGCGCGGTCCGCAAGACCGGCATCGAAATTCACCCTGCCGCCAAGCTTGGGCGCCGGTTGGTCATAGATCATGGCACCGGCGTCGTCATTGGCGAAACGGCCGAAATTGGCGACGATGTGCTTATCTACCAGGGCGTTACATTAGGCGGTACGGGCAAGGACGTCGGCAAGCGGCATCCGACGATCGGCAACCGCGTTATGATCAGCAGTGGCGCAAAGGTATTAGGCCCCTTTAAGGTCGGGGACGGCGCGCGCATCGCCGCCGGAGCGGTTGTGCTGGAAGAAGTTCCACCCGATTGCACCGTTGTCGGGGTACCGGCAAGAATCGTACGCCGCGGCGGAGAGCGGGTAACGCCGCTCGATCAGATTCATATTCCCGACCCTGTTGCCCAGGAGATTTGCAGGCTGGAGCGCCGGATCGATCAATTACAAGCCGAAGTGGCAGAAAGGACGTCTGAACATGAAAATATATAATACACTTTCCAGAACCAAAGAAGAGTTTGTCCCGTTAGAGCCCGGTAAAGCTCGCATATACGCCTGCGGGCCGACGGTCTATAATTTCATCCACATCGGCAATGCGCGCCCTCTTTGCGTTTTTGACGTGCTTCGGCGTTATCTAGAGTGGCGCGGTTATGCTGTTACATTCGTGCAGAATTTTACAGATATTGATGATAAGCTCATCAAAAAGGCGAATGAAGAAGGAATCTCTGTCGCCGAAGTGGCCGAACGCTATATCGGAGAATTTTGGACCGATGCAAAGGGCTTGGGTGTCCGACCTGCTACCGTTCACCCGCGCGCGACTGAACATATTGACGATATCCTTTCCCTCATCGGCACATTAGTCGAAAAGGGTTACGCCTACCCTTCAAACGGCGACGTTTATTTCCGTGCGGCAAAGTTCGGAGAATATGGAAAACTTTCGCACCAGCCCCTGGAGGATCTCGAAGCCGGCGCCCGCATCGATGTCTCGGAGCAAAAGGAAGACCCCATGGATTTCTGCCTTTGGAAGGGGGCGAAACCCGGTGAGCCGCATTGGCCATCCCCATGGGGAGATGGGCGCCCGGGTTGGCACATTGAATGCTCGGCCATGGCCGGGTGTTACCTCGGAAAAACCATCGACATCCATTGCGGCGGGCAGGATCTCATTTTCCCGCACCATGAAAATGAAATCGCCCAATCGGAGTGCGCAAATGGGTGCGAATTTGCTCGGTACTGGATGCATAATGGATATATCAATGTCGATAATCGTAAGATGTCGAAATCGCTGGGGAACTTCTTTACGGTCCGCGAGGTTGCAAATGTATACGGTTACGAACCCATCCGATACTTGATGATTTCCTCGCACTACCGAAGCCCCATCAATTACAGCACCGACATTTTAGAGCAAAGCAAAAATGCGCTGGAACGCCTGTACACCTGCCGCGAAAACCTCGATTTTGCATTGCAACACGCCGCAGACGGCGGCGAAGCGCCCGATTTTATTGAAAAGCATCGGCAGGATTTTATTAACGGGATGGATGACGATCTCAACACAGCCGACGGACTGGCCGCCCTCTTCAATCTTGCACGTGACTGCAACATTTTAATTCGGGATAACGCGAAAAAAGATGCGCTGAGGGCCGCAAGCAAATTGTTTGATGAGCTCTGTGAGGTTTTGGGCCTTCTTTACAACCGCAAGTCCGATTCGCTCGACAGTGAAATCGAAACGCTCATCCAGCAACGCACCGCCGCAAGAAAGGCCCGCAACTTTGCAGAGGCCGATCGCATCCGCGACCTGCTGAAAGCGCAGGGTATCGTGTTAGAGGATACGCCGCAAGGCGTCAAATGGAGTCGGCAGGCATGAACCTGCCGGCAACTGCCCGGCGCGAACCCATTGGCGGCGGAGTGAACTTATATGTTTCAACCAATCACACCTTTGGAACTGACGCCATTTTGCTGGCCGATTTTGCCGCTCCAAAGCCTAATGATTGCGCCTGCGATCTGGGAACGGGATGCGGCGTGATCCCATTTCGGTGGTTCCTGACAAGCCCACCGAAAAGTGCCACCGGCATTGAATTACAGGCCGAAGCCGTCGCGCTCGCGCGGCAATCGCTCGCTGAAATGCCAGAACACCAAGGTCGGCTCCGTTTTTTTGAGGCCGACCTTTGCAAAATTGCTTCCGGAGCGGATAAGCGGTTGGCGGCGGGAGGCTTTACTCTAGTCAGTTGTAATCCGCCCTATAGTGCGCCAGGGGCCGGAAAGCAAAATGAAAGTGAAGCGAGGCGCATTGCGCGGCATGAAATCGCTTGCCGTTTGGGTGATGTCGTCGATGCGGCGGCAAGGTTGTTGACCTCGGGTGGCAGGTTCTGTATGTGCCATCGCCCAGACCGGTTGGCAGAATTGTTTTGCCTTTTGTCGAGCGCAAGATTGGAACCGAAACGCCTACGACTTGTCTGCCAACGCCCAAATGAGGCACCTTGGTTGATATTGGCGGAAGCGAAAAAGGATGCCAAGCCCGGTCTAACCATTTTACCGCCCCTTTACTTAGAGGACGGGAGCGGAAATCTGACCGGTGAACTACTAAAAATTTATGGAAATTATAAAGAAGGAAGATGCTAGCATGGCTGGAAGGCTTTTTGTCGTCGGGACCCCGATCGGCAATCTCGGCGATTTTTCCGAGCGGGCAAAGCAGACATTACAAGAAGTGGATTTTATTGCCGCAGAGGACACACGCGTCACTTTGAAACTTCTCAATCATTTTGGTCTAAAAAAGCCGATGGTCAGCTATTATGAACACAACAAAGACGATAGAGGCCGAGAAATTCTCGCGCGCTTAGCGTCTGGCGAGACCTGCGCGCTTTTAACCGACGCGGGCATGCCGGCTATTTCCGATCCGGGCGAGGCGCTCGTAAAAGCCTGCCATGAAGCGGGCGTGCCGGTCGAGTCGGTGCCGGGACCTTGCGCTTTGATTACGGCGCTGGCAATTTCAGGCATGCCATCGGGCCGGTTTTGTTTTGAGGGATTTTTGTCGACCAACAAAGCCAGTCGTCGAGAACACCTCGCCGCCCTCAAGGCAGAGACCCGGACGATGCTGTTTTACGAAGCGCCGCACAAGTTGCCGGGGACGTTGAAGGACATGCTTTCGGCCTTTGGCAATCGGTCGATTGCCTTGGTTCGGGAGCTGACAAAACTGCACGAGGAGGTATGGCGCACCGACCTTAACACCGCAACGGCGCGATACGAGGCCGAAACGCCGCGGGGCGAATTCGTTTTGATCTTAGCGGGAGCCCCAGCCAAAGAGGCCCTCACCTTTACCTTGGAAGAGGCCGTCGGCCTTGCGCGCCGATATCTGGAGGAAGGGATGTCCTGTTCAGCGGCGGCTAAGCGCGCCGCCGCCGAATCGGGCATCAAAAAGGGAGAAATTTATGCTCGCCTTCAATTAGACGAATCAAAAGAGAAAGGGAAAAATGAAGCAAGTCATAATTGATACAGATATCGGTTGCGATTGCGATGATGCGAGGGGCGCTTGCCGTCGCCTTTGCGCTAGAAAAACAAGGTGTTTTTCGCCTTTTGGCTGTGACGCATTGCACCTCGCGCATAGACGGTTGCAACGCCATTTTCCCATTGCGGCGTATTATGGACGGCAGGATTTACCCATTGGAATTTATCTTCCAGACGGCTTCTTAGATCAACGGAAAACTTATTGCGACTATTTACAGAAAAGTTTTCCTATGCGGTTTGCGTCAAAAGAAGAGATTCCCGATGCCGTTGTTGTCCTGCGTAAAGCGCTTTCACAAGCAAAGCCTGGAAGCGTCTCGCAGTTGGACATTGGGCCGACTGTGAATTTGGCGGCATTGCTACGTTCCAAGCCCGATGACATTTCTTCATTAACCGGAAGAGAATTAATTGCTCACACACAATGCAACCTCATTTTAACGGCAGGATGTTTTTCGCCGAAACTGAAACCGCAACTGGAAAACGGTTCTGAATAAAACATAAAACAAGATGTGACCTCCAGCCAACTGGTTTTTTCAGAATGGCCAACAGAAAATGCCGTTGTTCCGTTTGGGACAGGATACGATATCCTGACTGGAGCCTCCCTGACCTGCACATCCGCCGAAAATCCGGTGCGGTTGGCCTACGAACAATTTGGCGTGAAAACGCGGAGCAGTTGGGATCTTTGCGCGGCACTTTATGCCACGGAAAACAGCGGTTCTTCTTTGAAAACCTCTGATTGGGGAACAGTAAACATAAATTGTAACGGTGAATCGGTCTCAAGATCCTCAAGGGAAACATCGAACTGTTATGGCCGCGCACAAACAGGCAATTCGGTCGCAACTAGAATCCCTGATCGGATGGACGCCTGCGCATTAAAAATCTTTTTGCCAAATGAAAGGAGAAGTTTTGATGTCTAAGGTAAAATTCGGTTTTTATCATGTTGCGCCAGAGATCAACGCGGAAAACTTTAAGCGGCACCTCGAAAACGATTACACGACCGTTTTTATTTTAGAAGGTACAAAGTCAACCGGAGAAGGCGGGGCGCTGGCTCAGGTTGCCGCGGCCGGAAAGAAAGCCTGGATTGGTGTCGCGTCTTTGTGTTGTATTAGCCGTTCAACGGCAACGGTCGCCGACGTCTCAGAGGAAAAAACGGAATTTCGGACCGAGACAACCTACCGCGAAGGTTGGCGCGAACGGTTAGCCGATTTGGTTGGCACAATTCGCTCAGAAGGGACATACGGTGCCTTTTTGGGTATATACTTTGACGAACCTCTATTGTGGAACATGTCTCTTGATATGCTCGAAGAAATCACAGGTTATTTTCGCAGTATTTGCCCGGAAAAAGGGGTGTTTATCTGTTTTTCAATCGCAGGTGTGGCCCCCGACGTTTGGACCATTAACAACATTCAACCGATTACGCCACAGGCCGGCCGGTTTATTACGGATGTCGCCTTTGATATGTATCATCCTTTTGATGAAACATATTCCCATGTCACCGATGAGATGGTCAGCCGGATGGGAAACCGAGCGGATTTGCGCTATTGGTTTGTCCCTTGCACCATGAACTATCGCGGTAATAAAGATGTTGCCCATTGCATCCGCCATTTAGAGGGGTGCGGTGAATTGCTCCGGCGTTTTCGGCCGGAACAACGAGGTGGACTTATGTGCTTTTCATATTATACTTTTCCGCCCGAAGTGGAAGATCTCGGCAATATTTGCCTCGATGTTTTGCTGGATCCCGACAGCAATATGTATTGGCCGGCGCTTGGCGAGGCAATTGCGCGCACTGGGCGCGCAATCGCGGCAGGCGAGTGGGACCATTAAAAAAGAAGCGGCAACTCCGCTTCTTTTATTTTTGCGCCCGAAGGATTCCGGTGCTACCGTTTTGATACATCACTCGCAATGTTTGGAAGCCCGCATTTTGCAACAGTTCGAGCTCGTGTGACAGCGTCAAAGGAAGATCAATATGCAAAAAGGTGGAGTCCGAAACACCCAGTTCCTTGCGTTTATAGGCGTCAAGCGCTAAACAAAGGGCCTCCTCTTCTTCAGAGCAAGCAATATAGTCGCATTCAATAAAATACCCGCCGGCCGGTAACGCCTTGTAAATTTTTTCAAAGATTTTTTGTTTTAGGGGTGCTTTGAAATGGTGGAGTGTTTCAAAGGCGAGTACCGCCTGGTAAGATTCCAACTCGAACGGATAGGTCGTATAATCGGCAAGAATAGTATTTACATTGCGATCCGGAATGTTGTGGTGCAAAAGCCGCAACATGTCCTCAGACAAATCGATTCCTGTGACCTGAACATCCGGAAATCGTTTTAAAATGGATTTGAGTTCCAGACCGGTTCCGACACCGAGGTCAAGCAAGGAAACGAGCCCCGAATCGAAATAATCGGCAATATGCGCATATTCTTCTGCCCAGCGAGAAAGATGGACTGTTTCATAACAATCGATTCGGTTTGAAAAAAAGTTCGCCATCGTTTCAGCAGGCTTTTCTCGCTCCAAGGCAATCCACTGCTTGAATTCCCGCATATATTGTTCAATTTCCTTAGGGGTTCTAATTTTACTTTGTAGCATATGACGCCTCATTTTTATATAATTGTTTTCATATTAACAAAAGAGCGGTGAAATGGCAAGGGCGATTCATACAATGTTTTTAAAAATTTAAGATTATTTCGCTTCCCTTTTTATTAGGAATCGGGTATAATAAAACGAGATTTGGCATTTTCTTAGCATTTTTTGTAAAACAATGGTATTTTTTCCATTAAATCCCGGCTTGTTTCGGTTATGAGGTGATTATCGTGGCCAAGCACGGAAAGCATTCCGCATCTTCCAGGCCTTATCCTAAAGACGATTCGTCAAATGAGCTTTTTTCCTCCTCTGGCGATCTATATTCTGTCTCTAGTCGGAAAACCGCATCTAAAAAAAAGCGCAAGAAGAAAAAAAAGAATCCTTGGCGGGTTCTGCTGGCTGTGATGTCATCTATCTTAGCGGTTCTCGTGATCGGGATTGCGGCGATTTTTGTGTTGTTCCGTTATAATTATAATAACCTGAGCCATTTGACCGATTCCGACCTTGGAATTAATACCGAATCCGGAACGAGTTCCAAAGACGTTATCAATATTGCGCTTTTTGGCCTTGACACGCGCGATCCCAAGAGCTTTAAGGGCAACTCAGATTCGATTATGATCATTAGCGTAGATAATGTCCATAATAAAATTAAGCTTGTTTCTGTTTTAAGAGACAGCCTTGTCCGTATTGATGGATACAGTCCCTATAAAATTAATTCAGCCTATGCGCGCGGCGGTCCAGAATTGGCAATTAAAACCCTAAACCAAAACTTTGGTCTTGACATCCGGCATTATGCAACAGTCAATTTTAGCGGTATGGAAGAAATTATAGACGCCGTCGGTGGGATTGAAGTCGACATTACAGAAGCCGAGCGCATAGACGCCAATAAACATCTGGTTTTGCAGGCCAAAGCCGAAGGAAAAGAAGCAGATCTCATTACAAAAGCGGGAAAACAATTGATGTCGGGCATTCAGGCGGTCAGTTATGCCCGCATCCGGTACGTCAGCAACCCCAATGGTTCAAGCAATGATTTTGGCAGAACCGACCGTCAGAGATATGTCATGGAACAACTTTTTAACAAGGCTCTGGCTATGCCAAAATCGAAATATCCCGCCTTTATTAAATCTCTTTTGCCTTATACTGAAACCTCTTTGGATTACAGCACGATTTTTAAATTAGCTGGAATTATGATGGAGGGAAATGTCACCTTCGAGCAGGCGCGCGTCCCGGACTATTCTTATATCATTGATGGGAATTACAGTGTGCGCGGCGGTTCAACCGTTTATTATAATCTGGACTTTGCGGCACAAATTATTCGTGCGTTTTTCTATGATGACATTCCACCGGAAGAATATTTAAAATCGCATGAAGTAGACAAAACCGGCTGGTATCAATAACCAAAAAGCCTTGCTTAAAGCAAGGCTTTTTGGTTTTTTGCGCTGAAAAATTTTTTGAAAAATGTGCAAACCTCTTAAATAGCCAAAGGGCTTCGAGAAACAATCCGATTTGCACTATTTGGTCTACAAAAAATTAGTAGTATGACAACCAACCGCAGATGTGATTTTTGCAAAAAGTCGCCGCAAGCTTTAATATGCTTGCGGCGACCTGGCGCGCCGTGTAGGATTTGAACCCGCGACCTTCTGGTCCGTAGCCAGACGCTCTATCCAGCTGAGCTAACGGCGCAAAGAAAAGCGACAAAATTGCCGCCTGAATATGATACCATATTTGAAATTGAAAATCAAGGGTAAAGGAAAAATTTTTCGAAAAATTTTTGCCCGTCGAATATTGAATCAATTTGCAATTTGATGTATAATAGAAAGCGACTGATATGGGAGGCGCTCGCATGTTTAAAAAAATTACTTGTTTCATTTTGACAGCTTTTATGCTGTTTTCTTTTGCTGGGTGTGGTAATCCGCAACAGGAAGCGCAGGTATCAGAAGACCTTTCTTCGGTGCTGTCGATTACGCCTCCTCCTTCTAGCGAAGAATCATCTGAGCCACAAATGGCAATCAATCCGCTGACCGGCCTCGATGATCTTGATCCCTCGGTTGTTTCGAATCGCCCTGTCGCAGTGATGGTAAATAATTTAGCGGTAGCGCAAGGTGTGCAAACAGGGTTGAACGATGCGGATATTGTATATGAAACACTGGTCGAAGGCGGGATTACCCGCTATATGGCAGTTTATAAAGATATCTCTAAGCTATCGAACATTGGGACTGTCCGTTCGGCGCGTTATGTCTATGTCGATTTGGCACTCGGGCATGATGCTCTTTATGTTCATGCGGGCATGGATCCAATCTATTGCGAGCCACATATGGAACAAACTGGGATTGATGATATTGATTTAAATTCCGGTGCCGCGGCAAATTACAGCATGCGGCTGAGCAACGGACTTGCAACTGAGCATACCCTATACACCAGCGGTTCAAAATTGGTTTCGGCGATTTCTGGTCTTTCTCGTCGCAATACAACGACCAAAACGGAATGGCTGAATTTTGGCGATCCGGACGCTACACAAAAGCCCAGCGCCGGAAACTGCAATATTTTGAGTGTTCCCATGTCGTCTTCCTATGTTTCTGGCTTTACTTATGACGCGACAACTGGCAACTATTTAAAAACGCAAAACGGCCATCCGCAAAAGGATTATCGGACCGGCGAACAGTTGGAATTCCGAAATATTTTTGTTTTGTTGACAACTACATCACTTTACCCTGACGGTTATCATTGCAAGGTGAATTTGACAAGTGGCACCGGCTATTATGTATCTGCCGGGGGGTATGAACTTGTCCGGTGGAGCAAAGGATCGGCAAGCGCTCCTCTAAAAATTACAAAATCTGATGGAACTGAATTAACGGTAAATGCAGGTAAATCTTGGATATGCATAGCCGATCTAAAAACGAATGTCTTAATCAATGAATAAGAAAAAGGGTTGACAAGGAAAGTCAACCCTTTTTTTAGTTAGATTCCCTTGTATTTTTTTCTGGTTGCCAGGCCTCCGCGGATATGACGTTCCCGTTTGTTTTGTTCCAAAACAACTTTAACTTTAGCATAAAGTTGTGGATGATCCCGTTGCAACCGTTCGGTCACATCTTTATGTACCGTACTTTTTGAGACATGGAACTTCCCGGCAGCGGCGCGTACAGTGGCGCCCGTTTCGATGATATATTCTCCGAGCTCAACGGCTCTTTCTTCGACAGCTCCTCTCATACTAATCAACCCCTATTCAGCGTTCTTTCTATTCCTATGCGTTCTTTTCATAATTTATACCAACTGGCTATGCGTACGAATCCAACTTGATTTTCTCATCTAAGATTCATCTGATCACATCGTTTTAAGACCTGTTTTTTCACCGGAAAAGGTTGAAAAAAGTGGATTTTCATGGTACAATAGTAACATACAAAAATCCGCTAAATGAGCGGATTTCTAAATTCAAAAAAAAGGATGAAACAAATGCAAATCGAATCGCTTTCCGATATTTGGAGTGCAGTATGTGAATCCTGCAAACAGGATATTACAGAAATTGCATTCAATGTCTGGATAAAGGATCTCCATCCGATCGAATTGCGTCCGGGAGAACTCGTTCTCGGCATTTATTCAAACTATAAAAAGCAAATTGTTGAATCAACTTATCTGGATATTCTTAAAGCCTGCTTAAAGCAGATTATGGGTTTGGATATCCAGATTAAAATTGTTTTAGAAGATGAACATGGCAAAGTTGTTCCGCAAGCTGAGGGGGATACGGAGCAATCTTTTGAATCCTCATTTACTTTTGATAATTTTATTGTCGGTTCTACGAATCGCTTTGCCCATGCTGCTTCTATGGCGGTGGCGGATAATTCCTATTTAATATATAACCCTTTGGTGATTTATGGCCCATCAGGTGTTGGAAAGACACATTTGCTACTTGCCATTAAAAATCATATGCAACATAAATTCCCCGAGCGAAAAATTGAATATATTCGAGGCGAAGATTTTACAAACCAATTGATTACTGCTGTACATGAGGGAAAAATTGGTGTAAATTCGATTGATGATTTTCGCAATCGATTCCGCAATGTTGATGTTCTTTTAATGGATGATATTCATTTTATTGCCGGAAAAGAACAGACACAGGAGGAATTTTTTAATACATTTAATGCGCTACATCAAAAAAATAAACAAATTGTCGTCACGCTTGACCGCCCACCCAAAGAAATCAAAACATTGGATGAACGGATCCGTTCGCGTTTTGAAAGCGGTTTGTTTGCTGATATTACACCGCCTGATTTTGAAACCAGAGTTGGCATTATTAAAACAAAAGCGGAACTTTTGGGACTCTCACTGGATGAAAATATGATTTATTATATTGCTGAGCAGATTAAAATGAATACACGTCAACTCGAAGGGGTTGTCAAAAAACTGCAGGCTTATATCAAAATCCAAGGAATGGTTCCAAATCTTTCGGTTGTCAAAGGTTTTATTCATGAAGTCGTGAATGACAATCAACCCGAACCCATTAAAATCGAAAAGATCATATCAGAAGTTGCCCGCACCTATTCAGTTTCAGAAAATGATATTCTTTCTAACCGGAGGACTGCTCCTTTGGTGTTGGCTAGGCAAATAGCAATTTACATTGCTAGAGAAACAACCGAATTGTCTTATAAGGCGATTGGAGAAAGTTTTGGAAAAGATCATACAACAGTTCTGTATACTGTAAAAAAGATGGAAAACTTTTTGCGGCAAAATCCGTATGAAAAGGAAATCATCGATGATATCATTAAAAATTTAAAGAGTGAATAAGACAGGTTACATTAGTTTACATAATTAGTCATTTTTACGCATTTTC
>CASFAP010000155.1 GCA_949292695.1 uncultured Eubacteriales bacterium
CGAGCTTTTTCGCCATCGCGAGGCGTTGCTCATCGCCGTCAACTGCGATGATATTGCGCACACCCATGGTGCGGACCATGGTGAGAAGCAACAATCCGATCGGGCCGCATCCCTGCACTAAAACATAGGAACCATGCTTAAAATCAAAAATCTGCTTTGCCTGTTCAACTGCGTGTACGATAACAGCGGTCGGCTCGATCAGGGTGCGAAGATCAACGTCCATATCGCTGACATTGAAGATGACGCCGCCGGCGTTCACTTTTATGTACTCACCAAACCAACCATTAAAGTTTTTATAAGCCGCTTCGCCAGGCATCAGGCCGAATATTTCGCCGGAAGGGCAAAGATGGATATGTTCCGGATCATACTTGCAAGTGTCGCAAACACCGCAGGGTTTTAACCCTGTTACGATTTTGTCGCCCACTTTCAGCGGTTTGCCGTAATAATCAGTAGTAACGTTCTTACCAAGCTTTACAATTGTGCCGGTACCTTCATGGCCGAGCTCGACCGGGATATATCCGAAGGGATCCCCTTTATACTCATGAACATCGGTGCCGCATATGCCAGTCTGCTCGACTTTGACGAGCACTTCGTCATCATTGATTTCGGGCACGGGAAGTTCGAATATGTCGATCTTTTTTGTGCCGGTCAGGACTGCAACTCTTGCCTTTTCAGGGATCTTGAAATCTGCCATGGTTCATTACTCCTTTGCTTTTAATTTGTAATTATTTTACCATGGAAATTGCCTCCCTGTCAACGATACACTGCCGAAAAAAGCGTTATTTACTCTACTTATCATAGACCTTTGAAAGAGCAACCAAAATGGTTCGTATGCAACCTGCAAATAAGCTGAATGCTCCTTGCGGCGTCTTGGTCGTATGAGCCAGCCTATTGAAAACAGACCGCAAATGCACTTGCAGTAAAGATTGCGGTATGGTACAAAATGTGTTACAATCAAGCAAAGACAATGATAGGAGGAAATATGTTTGAATCGCGTAAAAATAACGGTTTTAAAAACAACGTTTGATGAAGAATTAGCACTCGAGTACGGCGTCGAGGGCTTCGATAAGTGCCCGATGCTAAAAGCGGGCCAGGTATTTTATGCAGATTATGCAAAGCCAGAGGGGTTTTGTGATGAAGCCTGGAAAGCGATTTATCAGTATGTGTTTGCGCTGGCGCACGGGGCAAAAGAAGGCCTCTTTTATTTTGGAGACTGGATCCGAAAACCCGGTGTGGCGATTTGCAGTTGCAATGATGGACTCCGACCGGTCATTTTTAAATTAGAAGCGACCGACGAGGCGGCCGAATTGGATTACATACCTGTACGTTGAGTAGGATCTGGTGTTGTGCCTTTCTGTGTTCTATTGTAATAGAATTCGGATGTTTAATTGGCTGGTTACTAAGTGTACTTTAGATTTCTGTGCAATTGCTAAGTGCGGTATGGATTTTTGATTTTAGCCTACTGGCGAGAAAACAACATGAGAGAAGCAGGATTGATGTTCAATCCTGCTTCTCTCTTTAAGTGTAATGATCGTATTAATCAACGGCCTTCATGGACTCGACCATCTGGATGCGTCTAAGTCTAATGAGCATCAGCAAATCAACTACGACAGAGAAAGCAATCGTGATTAAGAAAGCCCACAAAAAGCTCCAGGGAGAGATCGAGCGGCCAAACATCATGTCGACGCTTTCAGCCGTCAGAATGACGTAATGGTGGAGTAATTTCCCGAACAAAAGACCCACCAGCGTCCCGAGAACGCTCAAGATCCCAATTTCTCGGAAAATATAGCCCGCCACCTCACGGTGATGGTAACCGAGCACACGAAGTGTCGCAAGCTCCTTGGCGCGTTCATTGATATTGATATTGGTCAGGTTATAGAGCACAATGACCGCCAGACCGCCGGCCGACAGGATCAAAACCAGGATGACAAACCCGATGCTCGAGAGCAAGTTATCGTAAGACTGCTTGGTTTGCGATGTGAACTCCGCGCCATCGGCAACTTCGCTCTGCAGGATTTCGGTGACGGCCGCATCCTGCTCAGCAGTTTCGGTGATTCCGCTTTGGACGAATAATGTATTGTAGTCAGCTTCACCAAAGGCCTGTTCGTATTCTTCAACATTGAGGTAGAGATAACTGCCGGCGTAATTTTCGGTGATGCCGCTCAGGGTGAATTGCGCCTGGGTACCATCGCTACTTTCGACCGTAAAGGCCTCGCCAACTCGAAGGTCGAGGGTTTCGGCCAGCTTTTCAGTTAAGATTACACTGCTTTCTCCAAAGGCCAAATCCCGCTTTTCCTTGCGGTCGCGCAAATGAACAAACTGCCCAAGGCTAGAGGCGTCCTGCGGCACGTAAAGGGTAACGCTATAAGATTGCTCATCGGATTCGATGGTAGCCGACTCGCTGTATAGCAACGTATAATTCTTATCTTGCAGAAACGTTTCCAGCGGTGCGTCTAATTCATAATCGTTGAGGTTAATTTTGAGGTCATACTGCAGGACGTCTTCAAATTGGGTCTGGGCGATCGTCTTCATGGAATCGTTCAGGCCAAAGGCGGCCACGATGAGAGCCGTACATCCGGCAATCCCCAAAACCGTCATAAATAAGTGCTTTTTATAACGGAAGACATTGCGACAGGTGGCCTTGTGCGTAAACGACAAGCGCGACCAGAGCGGTTTTATTCGTTCGAGCAGAATGCGTTTGCCGGCCTTGGGCGCGCGGGGCACCATTAACATTGCCGGTTTTTCACGCAAGGAATGCCGGCAAGCCGCCCAGGTGGCCAGAAGTGTGCAGGCAATCTCAAGGGAACAGGAGATTAGTGCATATTCCCATTTGAACTGAATGATTAAAGGCGGCAAGACATACAGCGATTGATAAGCATTATTGATCACAGTGGGGAAAAGCTGGAAGCCGACCAAAGTGCCGACAATACAGCCGATGACGGTTGCCAGACCGCAATAGATCAGATATTTGCGCATAATTGTGCTACGCCGGTATCCGAGTGCTTTTAAGGT
>CASFAP010000156.1 GCA_949292695.1 uncultured Eubacteriales bacterium
GTTTGTGGCTTCCTGTGTCATCATTTTGATTTTATTGATTTTGGAGTTGGCGACCTATTTTGAATTTCGCAGGCTTGATCACACCGCCGCAAAGCTTCTAATTCCCTATCTCATCTGGACTGCCTTTGCGGCATATTTGACGATTGGTGTTACGGTGCTCAATTAAGAAAGGGCATTTGCGTTTAGCCGCACACCCATAAGGAAGTAATCCTATCTTGCAGGACAGCGTGGCAAATTGCTATGCTGTCCTGCTTTTTCTTTGCAGTTGAATGGTCAGAGATTGCGCCGGATATATCGTCTTCATAAATGCGCTTGAAAATCCGGTCAAGTTCCGCAATCCGCGTTTCGGCTTGAGAGATTGCCCGCTTGCGATAGTTTATAATTGGCGAGCCTTCTGGATCAGGTCTGTGCAGTCTTTTCAGTATATGGGGCGAAATCGATTTCGTGCATTCTAAAATTGCAGAATCTCTTAATCTGGATCGAGCGAAGCGTTCTCTTTAGATTGAGCTTGATCGTAGCGACTATAAGTCAAAGAAATATCCCGGCTCAAGTATATAGTGACGCTAATGGCGCAGATCAAGACATTGGGTAATTTTGATGCAATTTTATGGCGTTATTCATCGGTGTGACTCCACAGGCGTTTAAAAATATATAAAGTTCTGTTTTTATAACTATTTTGCTTGCCTCTAAATTCGTAAAAACAAGGGCGGTGAGGAATATTGCTTCCCGCACCGCCTTTGGTATTTTATGCCTTTACAGCTATTAACTCATGCTTTTTTCCTTCTGCGCTTGACACTTAGTGCCAAAACTGCGCCGCCGGAAATTAGCATCAGTATGATCCAGAAAATAATATGAAAATCATCGCCGGTTTGCGGAGGGGCAGAGTCCTCATCCGTAGGATTGGTGGTATCGGTCGGTTCGGCCGGCTTTTCAGCAATCGTGAATGTGCCTGTAGCCTCACCGTCCGTATAAAGCACCGTGATGGCGTGTTCTTCCGCCGTCAGCGTATTCAGGTAATCCGGTTTCAGCGTTATCACCGTGCTACCGCTCTCTGCCGTGTAATTTTCCGCGTTTAGGGCTACGCCGTCGATCTCGACGCCCGTAAACTTTCCGTAGGCTCCATTGGCAGTGAGGGTAATCCCTTCGCTACTTCCTTTCGTCCAGGTGCTTCCGTTGCCCTCGATGATGCGGTAATCGCTAAGCTGTTGTAGCAGGGTTTCCAGTTTTTCTGCCGCCTCATCCGATACGAGGGCCTTCTCATATTCGCTTAATGCGTCGTACTGTTCCTTAGCGGCGTCGATCTGTTCCCGTGCTTCGGTGTCGTCCGGGCTGACGCTCTCGGGCAGTGCACTGATGGCTTCTTCCGATTTCTCCACCCTTTGGATAACTTCAAGAGCTGCTTCGATCTGTTGCAGTGTTTCTTCAAACTGCTCTTTCTCATCCTCCGTGTAGTTGTCTGCGTAATCATTTAAAGCCTGCTCAATATCCTCTTTGGCGGCTTCCAGATCTTCTTTGTCCTCCGGCTTTACATTATTTTGCGTAACATCCTGCACATTTTGGATATTCTCGGTATCACCGGCCTCGACCGTTTCGCTGATCTTATCCAGCAAGGTTTCCGCCTCATTTTTTACGGATTCAAGATTCTGTTTCTCTTCTTCGGTCAGGTTGCCGCCCTCCAGTAACGCTTCGATACGCTCAACAAACTCCTCAACGGCTTCCTTATCCGAAGATTTTACGCTGTCCGCATCGTAGCCGTCGACGCCGTTTGTCACGTCACTGATTTCCTGCGCTACATCTGCAAGCTCCTCGAGCAGTGCGTCGCAGTTGTCCAGGATATCCTGCAACGCGGCCTTTTCTTCTTCGGTCGCGCTTTCGGTGTCGACATTGCCTGTGGCAGTTTTGACCGCAGTGAGCGTATCCTTATTGGTTGACGTCACATTTTCCGCTGTCAGCCCATCAATATCCTCTGCAAGGCTTGCGATGGTCTTCATTGTCACCGTCACAGTCGTGCTATTGCCCGCCTTGTCGGCGGCTGTGATGGTATATGTCATCTCCGTGTCGCCGGGCAGGATCAGCGCGCCGTTTTCGAGGGCCGCGGGCGCGCCGTTCAGCGTGACCGAATCGAGATTTGCGTCCGTTACCGTGACCTTCTGGGTGGTGTAGTAGGTCGAGCCGTTTACAATCCCGTCAATTACAGGTTTTGTCAGGTCGAAGGTCGCTTTGCTCGAACCGAAAAGTGTGGTATTGCCCGCCTTATCCGTGACCTTTACATAGTAGAGGAATTTCTCGGCGTCCACCGCCGTTTCATGGATAACGTCAACATAATCAGTCCAGCCGGTCAGCGATGCCAGATCATCCTCCGCGAGAATTTCCGCACTGCGGTAATACTGGATGGATGCTACGCCGCTGAGACCGTCCATACCTGTGATGGCTACATCCACATCCTCATTGAAGAATAGCCCGAAGGTAATGGCGTTAAGGAACTGACGGATGCTGTTTTCCTTTATCGTGATATCGCCCTCCGGCTTGACGGTATCGCGCTTTACGGTGATGGAGACCGTATCGCTTTCAACTTTGCTCTCGCTTTTCGCCCTAAACGCGTAGACCGTGCCGTCAGCGTCGGTATCGGCGCTGATGACAATGGAGGAGGTATAATTTTGCCACTCGCCGCCGTCCACACTGTATTGATAGGTCGTGGTGCCGAGATTTGAAGTTTCGTTTTTCGGCGTAAGCGTAATATCCTGATTCGTCCACGCGCCGGAGGTGTAGCTTTCGCCGCCGTGCGTCGCAACAATAGTCACAACCGGCTTTTGTGCGTCGATGCGGTTATATCTAAGCTCCGCTTCTTTCGTCCTGCCTGCATTGTCGGTCACGCGGAAGGTATAGGTTCCGTTTTCGGTCACAGAATAGCCGCTTTCAGAGGAAGTGGTAATATCAACAAACTCGCCGCTGTCCTTTTTCACTTCCACCTTTGCGACGCCGGATGTGGAGTCTGCGACTGTGATTTTCGCCGTATCGTTTTGCAGATAACTGTTCGTGTCGCCGGTCGCGGTGATCGTGGGATCGTCTTTGTCGATTTTGATCTCGCCGACAGACACGGCGTCGGTCATCTGTCCGCTCTTGTCTTTCAGGTGGATCGTGACGTTCTCCGCGCTTTCGCTGATCGTGAGAGTGCCGGAATATTCGCCGTTCAAAGTGCTCGAAACGGTATAGCCTTCGGGCGGCAAAATCGTCACATTGCTCGTGTACCAGCCGCCTGTGCCTTCTGTGCCGGAAAGATCAAACGGGTCAGACGGTGCGGACAGATATGTAATATCAAAATCCGCGGTGTCGCTGGCTACGGTATATGTATTGTCTGCCGCCACCGTCACGCGCACCGTATATTTGTTTACGGCAGACGGCTTTGTGGTGGTATAGGTGCTGTCCTCAGCGCCGCGCACTTTATATTCCACCGTCACACTGCCGGTTGATGATGCTTTATATGCAACATCGGACACAACATTGCCGTCGTATACCTTGGAGATGTCGTTTGTGATTTCCACACTGCCTGCCGCTTTTTGCACACTCAGGTCTATGAAAGTCGTTGCGGGCGCATCGTTTCCGATGTTATCGACATACGCCACGCCCAACGGATTGTAGTGAATCGTCAGCGTATAATCTCCGGCCGAAAGCCTGCCGAGCCAGCTGGCCTTTAAGGTGATTGTACCCCCGTCTACCGTATAGTCCGTTCCGGAAGTGAGCAGAGTATCGCCGCAGTAGATTTTGTCGATCATGTTGCCGTTGAGGGTGACCTCCGCGGTAACGTCCGCTGTTCCCGTTTTTGTAAAGGAGATGGACTGGGTTTTCTGCGCCGCGTCGCTATACAGGACGACGCCCTTTGAGCTTACATAGACCACATTCCCCGCATTATCCGTCACTTTTGCGTAGATGATATTTTTGCTGTTGGGCTCTATGCTGAAGGGATTGGAATAGGTATCCCACTGCCCGTCAACAGCAGTTTCCAGCGCCTCGGCCGTTTCATAGGAGGCGTCCGACACGAAATATTCCACCTTTGCTATGCCGGATCCACTGTCGGTTGCCGATATCGTCACCGCCTGCGTGTCCTTAAAGAACAGGCCGAAGGTGATGCTGTTGAGGAATTGATTCCACTTGTTTGTGCCTATCGCGATTTCGCCTCCCGGCGCGGCGGTATCGCGCTTTACGGTGATGGAGACTGCATCGCTTTCAACTTTGCTCTCGCTTATCGCCCTGAACGCGTAGACCGTGCCGTCAGCGTCGGTATCGGCGCTGATGACAATGGGGGAGGTATAATCTTGCCACTCGCCGCCGTCCACACTGTATTGATAGGTCGTGGTGCCGAGATTTGAAGTTTCGTTTTGCGGCGTAAGTCTAATTTCCTGATTCGTCCACGCGCCGGAGGTGTAGCTTTCACTGCCGTGCGTCGCAACAATAGTCACAACCGGCTTTTTCGCGTCGATATTCGCGTAGGTAACGCTCGCAATTTCACTGTTGACTCCGGCGTTGTTCGTCGCCATGAACTGGTATGTGCCGTTTTCGGTCACGGTATAGCCGGCCTGATAGGTGTCCGTAATATTGGCCCACGGGGAGCCGTCACCTTTCCGCACATAAACCGCCGCCACACCGGAGGGACCGACCGAAACAGTGATCGAAACTTTATCGCTCTGTGCAATCGTCGTCGTATCGCCCACAGCAGATATCGTGGGATCGTCTTTGTCGATCTTGATCGGCCCGATGGAGATCCCCTTGCTGAGCGCACCGTCCGCGCTCCGCTTGAAATAGACCGTGTAATCCTCCCCGACGCTCTGGGTGAGGGTGATTTTATCTACATACGTCCCGTTAAAGGTGTCGGAGATCTGATAGCCGGACGGCGGGAGGACGGCGACATCGCTCGTGTACCAACCGTTGTCGCCCTCTGTTCCGCTGAGCTTGTACCCGTTGGGTGCGTCGAGCGCCTGCATCACGCCCTCGACCGTCACGGCCTGGTCTGCGGTGATATTGTAGATGGTATAGACGCCTTTTTCGTTCGGCGTAAGCTTCGTGTTGTTTGCCTGGACGCTGAAGTCGCCCGCCTTATAATACCCGTCCGATATCGTCACGGTGAAGCTGAAGTTGCCGCCTTTTTCGACCGGGCTTGTGTTGCCGCTTTCCGCCGTTATGGTAAAGGCCTCGCTCTTCGGCAACGTGACTGTGTAGGTGCGCTCTTTTATCTGGATGGCGTCGGTCTCCGCGTTATATGCCAGAACATAATCGGAAAGGCCTACCAGTGAAAATCCCGTTGCCATTTCGGCGTTGGTCACGCCCTGCGCGACGTAGTAGTCTTCGTTGTATGTTCCATATGAGCTTATCGAAAGACCGTCGCCCGTATATGCGTTGCTCGTGTTGCCTTTTGCATGGAGCACCAAAACGGCGTCGCTTGCAGAGCTTGTCGGCAAAATTCTGACATCCGCGCTACCGCCCGAGATAACAGGGTTGCCAGAAAGGTAGATCTTGGATAAGTCTCTTGTCACAAACACCGCATAGCCATTTTGCGCGCTGATCGTGCCGCCGCTGATCTCAAGGTCTATATTCCCACTTGAATAGATCGCGTCGCCACTAGTCGTTTCAATGTTTGCGCTTCCGGATATTTTGACGCTCTTCTTTTCGCTAAGGCCACTGTCGATTGTAAGACGTCCGTTGATCGTGCCGCCGGTCATGGTCACATCGTCGGCGACTGCAACGTCGCCGGTTATCGTGCCATCCGATAACTCGATCGCCCCATCCGTATCGATGTCGCCGGTTATCGCACCGCCGGTGATGCGGATCGTGCCGCTTTCCGCCAAAATGCCGTTGTTTGGCGATGTAACTTCACCGCCGTAGATATTGACAGCGGCATTGGTCATATCGGCGTTGACCTTGATTGCCTGCGAACTTTCCCCGGTGCTCGACACCGTGCCGCCATAGACATTGACCGTACCGCCCGCCGAATTGGTGTTGTCAGATGGGTCTGCGTCGATGACCACTGCGGTGATGCTTGATGCGATCGTGCCGCCGTAGAGGTTCAGCGTCCCGCCGCTGTGGAGGAAAATGGGATTATGTCTCCCGCTTTCCGTAGTCTTTCCGTTTCCGGCACAATCACAGACGTTGAGCACACCGTTCTCTCCGATGCGGAAGATGCCGTTTGCGGCGCTACCGGAGATCGTATGCCCGTTCAGGCAGAGGTTGACCGTCCCGGTGATTTCGATGCTTAAATTGACGTTTGTGATATCTTCCGTCAGGTAATAATTTCCTGCATTTAAGACATTACTAGAATAACCGCCAGGAGTGGTTATACCGTCCGCGAGGTTGCCCGCGCCGTCGTCGAGCGCGGTAAAGATAACGGCTTCATGTCCGTCATGGGTACAGTCCGCTTCGCCGCATATGTTGTGGCGGTGGAGCGACGAGATGGGCACGATTTCGACATAGTGCGCGACGGTTTCTGTATTTGACGATAGGACAAAGGTATTGTAGCCAACGTCGTTGTTTGTCGTAACCTCCGAAAGCGTACCGGACGTCGCATCTGCTCTGCCCTGCGCAATCAGCGTGTCGCTCCATGTGATATTGTCTGCCGCCGCTATAGCGTATGCAACGCCCGTCGCTTTTACGGTGCTGTTGCCAGTGACAGAGACGCCGTCCATACCCATACCCATAATTCCGGCATAGCCGCTCGCCGTAACGTCGGCATTTTCTATGGTGACCGCACCTGGAGTCATTATGGCGATATTTTCTCCTGCTTCGTCGCTGACTGAAGCCGCCACGGTCGAATTTTTAATAGCAACGGACGAATTGACCATGATGCCTATAGAGTTAGAGCTACGCGTGCTGTTTAGCGTCACGCTTACGTCTGCGCCGCCGTCTATGGTAACGGTTTTGCCTGAAATTCCAATTGCGGCGAAAGCTTGGTCGCTGATCTCAATGTCCAGCTTGCCGTTTCCGGAAATAGTAATATTCTTAACTTCGTCGGCTAGTCCGTCTTCACTCGTCGCAACAATGCCGGTAAGAATAGTAGAATCGGTGAGCGTGATTTTATTTTCGCTACCCTCGGCAAGAACGATATTTAAATCGTTATACGAAATGATGGCGGCATAACCCCCGCCAGGAGAGATTCTAGTAGCCGTAATATTCGCGCCGGTCAGCGTCAGAGTCTTGGTTTCGGCGTTGTAGGACACTGTACCGTCCTCGAGCACGTCGGAGGCGTTTTGCGATGCCACCTGCACGTCGCCGACCCAGACGTTATAGGCCCACTGCGCATAGAGGGTGGTCGTCTCGCTTATATTAAACGTATTGCCCGGCTGATACATTGTCCCGGTTCCGTCTTTCGCGGTGTTCCAGCCTTTGAAGGTAGCTCCCTCATAGGTGAGCCCGTCGGCAGACTGCACATTGACCGTATTATTATCGGCGGAATAGATAGTATTATCCGTCACCGAGCCTGTGGCGCCGTTCGCGTCATAGACGACGTAGATTGGTTTTGTTGCGGAGAGGTAGACCTCGTTATCTGCACTGTTAAGCCATGCGTACCATTGCGTGCCGGTAGAGCCAACATCGTGAAGTTGCATCTGCACCATGTCCGCCGCGGTAAGCTTGTAGTCCTCCACGCCCTCCGCGATGACGCGATCTTCTGAGCATTCCACATAGATATGGATCGGATACTGAAGCGCGGAGCTGATCTGCGTTTTGCGCAGAGCAGTGCCGCTTGAACTTGTGTCGAGATAGACGCCGTCCTGTCCGCCGTGCTCCTCGCCGTCCCCGAACTGGACGTTGCCGGATATATATAAAACGGTATCCGCCGTATTTTCGGACGAGTAATAAACCGCGCCGCTTCCTTCATGACCGCTGTAGCTACTGGTGTTGCCTGAAAAAACGCCGCCGCGGATATGGGTCTCGGTACCGTCCAATCCGGCATTATAGATCGCCCCGCCTCTGCCGGCGGAGGAATTGTTCAGAAAGCTTCCTCCCTCAATGGTAAGCGTGCTTATTTTGTTGTAGATAAACCCGCCGCCGTATGAGCTTGTTCTGGTTTTGTTGCCGGAAAAAATCCCACTTTTGATGGTTGCAGTCGCGCCGTTTGTCAGATAAATCGCGCCGCCGTAGCCCGTTGCCGAGCAGTTTGTTATGGTCGTGTTTTCAATGGTGAGCGTCCCGCCGCTCATATTGACCGCACCGCCCTGGCTGGTGGTTTTTGCGCAGTTTTGCACGGTGCTGTTTTTCAGGTCCAGCGTCCCAAAGTCAACATCAAACATGGAGTTCCCCGACGAGATGCTGTTTCCGTCTACAGTAACCCCGTCTACCGTGAAGCTGGCTCCGCTTCCTATTTTGAAATACGCGCCGCCGCTCCCGCGGACGATCGTCCCGCCGCCGCTGATGGTGACTTCACCGCTTATAATTAAGGTTCCGTTTATCGTCAGCGTCACGCCGCTCTCGACCCGGACGTCATTCGATATGGTCTGAGCCTCCCATTCGGTATCGGAGGATATTACGGTTTCCCCCTCCGCCGCAAAAACCGTCACCGGCGACATGGTAAACAGCATACACAGGCTGAGCACTATCGCCAGAAAACGGCTTGGTTGCTTTCTCGTGTTCATATAAAAATCTCCTTTCAGGAATCAACCAACTTTATTCTTTTTAAATGGTCCGCCGCGCGGTGGTTCCCCCTTGTTTCGCACGGCAAGCGCCGCAAATACAATTACTGCCGCGATCGAAAGCCAGAACAGTATGGCAAAGGCAGTCGAAACCGCCGGAAACTCTTTTCTCGGAAAAAGAAAGAGCAGAATCACCGAAATGAGCAACACGGCGGCGGAGCAAAGCGTCCATCTCCATCGCCGAAAGAAATTAGACAGGCTCTGATTGTTCTTCATTCTTCCTCACCTCGCAGATGCGCCCTCGTCCCGGGCTGAATACGATCCATGTTGTACGTCGTCCCTGTTTTCGTCCAGCAACTGATCGGTCTTCTGCCGTAGCAAAAGCAACATGTCCAGCTCCTTGAGCGATAGGTCAAGTCCCTCTTCACGGAACAGCCGCAGTAGCTCGGTTAGGTATTTCTTTTTTCCCATCCCGCTTTGGCTGAGCGAAAGGTTTTTTAGCGCCGTTTTCAGTTTTTCATTGCGGTCCAGCTCATAATTGAATCTGGCCGCCTGATCAAATGTAATCTTTTTCCGAAACAACAAGTACTTCCACCTCCGAGCAGAAACACATCATTCATTCTGATCAGGATGTTTTCTTGGAATGCAATCCCAAAAAAGGGGTATTCCCCTTTCCGAATTTTAAAAATTCCCTCAGTTTTTAAATATAACAAAAAGCCACCCTTGACGGATGGCTTTGTCGTAATTGGTCATTTGGACGTCGTAATTGGTCAGGCATTGAGGATAACGCAAACGGTTAAGCACCCATCTTCCAGCTCATAGCGGATGTCCCCGTCATATTTTCTGACGGCAAGGACAATGCTGTCGATCCCGGTGCCTGTCTTCCGAAGCATCCCGTTTTCAAGCGCCAGATCGGACTTGCAGGGGTTGCTACACACGATCACGGTCTTGTCCGCAACCGTGCGGATATCCACCCGGATTTCCCCGTTTGAGCCGCATTCTTTACAGCCGTTCAAAGCATTTTCCAGGAGGTTGGAAAGAACGGCGACAAAATCCATGTCCGCAATGGGAGACTCCTCAGGTGTATCGGCGGATGCCGAAACCGAAACGCCGTCTTTTTGCGCTTTGATATAAAAACTGCTCAGGATGGCATTGACGGTGGCATGCGGACAGAATTCCTTCAGCTTTGCCGCGTCTAAGCTCTCGTCGTACTGCTCAATATAGCGCAGAGCTTCTTTGATATCGCCCTTTTGGAGCAACGCCGCGATGTTTTGGTTATGATGCCTCAAATCGTGGCGGATGGTTTTGGCCGTCAACTCGTTCTCTTTTGCAAGCGCCAGTTGCCCTTGCAGATATTCCGCATTTTTGCCGACGAGCTCCATTTTGCTTTCATCACTCATATACCGAATCGTTCCGAAGATCACCCACAGCACCGAGCAATAAATCAGCACGACGACTGCAAACAAAAATATATGTTCACCCGTATGGCCGCTGTGCGGATATAAAAGCACAACAAAAGATGCGAAAACAGCCAAAAACAGCGCAGAAACCAGCGAGATGGAGTACCATGTCCGCTTCTCTTTTACCGGAACCGTCCGGATGCGGGAACGAAAAAACTTCAGATATACCAGCACAGCCGGAATGTATAATACGGTTCTTGTGATATTCCTTACATACAGCGTTCCCGTCTCGGACAGCACAGGAAACAGCGCGTCGCCGATCAAAGCGGCCATGCAGAAGAAGATGCAGAACAGGTTGGAATAGCTGATAAACAAAAACAGCTTCTTGCAGAACCCGTCAGACGAGGTCAGGATAAAAACAAAAAAAGCCACAAGGATCGTGCTGGTAAAGCTAACGAACGCTGTATTCGCAGAGCCGCTACCAAACAGTGCAAGCACCGCCAGCGTCAGACCTATAAAAAAGGCGCCGAACGCCGCATAGATCAGCGCGGTTTTTCTGACGGAATATTTCCGCTCGGTCATGGCGGCGAGGCAGAAGATATGCGTCAGCGCCAGAAGCCCCATAAGCCCCGCTTGATGAATCATCGGCCGGTCGCCTCCCTTGTATAGAAATCAAAATACTGCTGTTTGACTTCACTGCGCAACCGTCTTGGGACAGGGATCGTCTCTCCGTTTGCCATTACCGCTGTTGTCGGAAGCAGACTTTGCACACAGCGCAGATTGACGATATAGGAAGCGCCGACCGTCACGAAGCCATTGACACCTTGAAACAGTTCTTTCAGTTCCGTCAGCGTCATGCGCGTTCTCAGGCAGTTCCCTGATTTCAAATGGATTTCCAGGCTGTGATTTCTGGCTTCCGCATATGCAACGGAGTACAAATCGATTCGATGAATTTCATTCCCACATTGAACGGGAATATACAGGCGCCGACGCCTTTTTTCAATGACCCGATCGAGCGTATCAATCAGCCTCTTTTTCGTGTAGGGCTTTGTGAGATAGTCGTTTACATGCAAAGCAAATGCCTCCACCGCAAAATCCGGACTGGTGGTCAGAAAAATAATGTCGGTGACATTTTCACTTTTGCTCTGGATTTCCCGTGCAATTTCAGTCCCCAGCACTCCGGGCATACAAATATCCAGTAGCGCGATATCCGGAGCGCCGCTTCTGTCCATTTCTTCCAGCATATCAAAAGGGTTGGAAAAACATTGGACTGCAAGGAATAGATCCGGATGCTCTCCAGCGTAGTCCAAAACGATTTTTTGCATTGTTTCCAGCTCATTTTTCTGGTCGTCGCATATCATGCAAAGCACAATCTCACCACCCTTTATTATATGCAAGAGGGCACCTGCCGCCCGCACCACAATATCCATAGATAGATATTATATTATACCATAGACCCCACTCGCCTTCAATAAAGTTCTGCACACTTTTTCGGTTTTTGTTCCGATTGCGGAAAATGCAGATAATCTATGTAGAGTAACGGCAAACGAATTTGTCTGCCACTGCTTCTATAAATATCAAAAAATTATCGTTCCTGCTCTTTGTTCTTGAGTTCTTTCTGTGAAAGTTTGAACTTTTCTTGTTGCTTCTGACGTAATCTTGCGGATAGACCTTGCCTTGGTTTCCTCACTGAGCAGATCAGATATATCCTTGCCGTCATACATCATAAGCGTTTGGTAACTGTCGCCGTAAGCAGACCGCACACGGGCAACCGCAGAGCGTTCTTTGTCGGGGCGAATGGCAAGCCCTTCACGCATCAATTCATCAGCGTGAAACTCCGTCGCCTGTCCTTCCGGTTCGGCATACTTGAGCCTTTGTCCAGTCAGGAGCCATAAGCCCTCGGAGAGAGCGATCCCGACCAGCGGGAGGGTGTGTAGCTTTTGCGTTCTTTTTTTCGATTGCCTCTTCCATAAATCGGCAATATGTTGTATAATAAAAAATACTTTGTGTTTGGTTCGTTTTTATCTCGTTTAGCAAAGGCATATATACTTATTTTTGTTTTATAACATAGAATGCAATTTGGATGGAAACTCTAGTTTCGTCGTTCAACTTAAGGGGAAGTGAAATGCAATGCAATATGGGGCCTTTGAAAGGCGTCGCCGATTGATTCTGGCTGTTTTATTGATCGCAATATTCGTAGTAGCGTCGCTCATGATAGTCTATATCAGCCATCTAATTAAAACAAACGCGACGGCGTCGGTCAGTAGTGGCTCTGAGCTTTCTTCAAACGAAAGCACTTTAAGTTCTTCTGATCCAATTGATTCAAGTGAATTGCCGTCGAGTAGCGAAGTGCTTAGTTCCAGCGCACCTGTATCTTCGGGAGGGACAAGCTCGGTTGAAGAGACCTATCATCCGGTGCCTTTGATCGACGCGGTCAAACCAGTTCCAAAGCGAGACGCCGTAGATGATTCGTATTTCAACGACGCTATTTTTATTGGTGACTCCCGAACTGAAGGCTTTATCCTATATAGCGGCCTTTCCGGTACGACGGCCTACACGCACCGCGGATTGATGGTCAACACAATCTTTACACAAGAAATAGTCGATGTGGGCGGTGCGAAAAAGACAATTTTTGATGCGCTCCGCGCCAATCCGGATTATTCCAAGATCTATATCATGCTCGGCACCAATGAACTGGGATGGCCTTATGGATCGACCTTTATCGAGGCGTACGGCAAAGTAATCGATGAGTTAAAAAGTATCAATCCGAATGCAAAGATCTACGTGCAGTCGATTATTCCAGTAACTGCAAATAAATCAAACAGCGATAAAATCTACAACAATACAAAAATCGAAGAATTCAATGCCCTTATTCAGCAGATGACAGTTGACAAAAATGTTTATTACGTCAATGTTTCGGAAGCGCTTGTCGGTGCTGACGGTTGTCTTCCCGATGGTTCGACCTTTGACGGTGTCCATTTGAACGCGGCCTACTGCGGCAAATGGTTGCAATATTTAAAGACCCACACCGTGGACTAAAAATAAAGGAGTAACAAAATGAAAAAGCTAATCCCATTTTTGTGTGCAATTCTCGTATGTTTGGGCCTTACCGCCTGCGGCCAAAAGGATATCACCATCGATCCGCAAGCTTTAGCCGACGACCTGCTCGCCAATGTGAATTTTGAACTTGAAATCACGAAAATCGACGCCAGCATGGCGAACGTCATGTATCCCGATTTGCCCGAAGGCGTTGACGCAACTATCTATGCCGCCGGCGGCGCAGGAGCTGATGAGATTTCAATCTTTACCGCGGCGGATACAGATCAGGCCAAAGAGGTATTATCAGTCGCCGAGGCCTATATTGAGACCCAAAAGGAGTCATATGCAAGCTATAACCCGAAGGAAGTTCAGAAATTAGAACAAGCTATCGTATTGCAAAAGGGCAAGTACGTCATCGTCTGCGTCACAAATGACGCCGACAACGCCCGCTCTAGAATCGAGCAATTCTGCAAATAAGCGGCGAAATTTGTCATTTCACCGGAGGATAGCTTAAATGGTCTTCAGTAGCCTATTGTTTTTATTTATATACTTGTGCTTTGTTTTGCTGGTCTATTACCTCTGCCCGCGCAAGTTCAAAAATTTTTTTCTATTTCTCTCCAGCCTGTTCTTCTACGCCTGGGGAGAACCTGTTTATATCCTTTTAATGCTATTCTCTATTGTGTTCAACTATGCGTGTGGACTTTTGATTGAACGCTATGCCCTTTCAGGAAATCCGTCGGGGAAAAAATGGGTCGTTACACTGTCGATTGTCATTAATTTAGGACTTTTAGGCTTCTTTAAATACACCGGCTTTTTAATCGACAATTTTAACGCGCTTTTATCGGCCAACGTGTCTTTTCTGGACTTAAGTCTGCCAATCGGCATCTCGTTTTATACCTTTCAGACCTTGTCCTACACCATTGACGTCTATCGCGGCAATGTCGCCGCACAGCACAACCTCATCGACTTTGGAACTTATGTCTCGCTTTTCCCCCAACTCATCGCCGGTCCGATTGTCCGTTACAGCGATGTTGCGGCCCAACTGAAAGAACGGCGAGAATCAGTCGACCAATTTGCAATGGGCGTGCACCGGTTTGTCATTGGCCTTGGCAAAAAGGTACTTCTGGCCAATCAAGTCGGTCTAATCTGGAATGAGATCAGCCAGACAGGATCTTTTTCGGAGCTCCCGGCTCTGACGGCCTGGATCGGCGCCATCGCTTTTGCGTTCCAAATTTATTTTGACTTTTCAGGCTATTCCGACATGGCGATTGGCCTTGGTCACATGTTCGGGTTTACTTTCCTCGAGAACTTTGATACACCCTATATTGCGAAAAGCATCACTGATTTTTGGCGCAGATGGCACATTTCGCTCAGTTCCTGGTTCCGCGAATACCTGTACATTCCACTTGGCGGCAACCGGCGTGGTAAGGGCCGGCAGATTATCAATTTGCTCATCGTTTGGACATTGACCGGCTTATGGCACGGCGCCAGCTGGAATTTTTTAGCTTGGGGTTTGTATTTCGGAGTCATCCTTGTGCTTGAAAAGTTGTTTTTACTCACTTGGCTCGAAAAGATTCCCGCCTTTTTCCGCCACCTCTACGCCCTTTTGCTCATCCTATTCGGTTGGGTGCTGTTCGCATTGGAGGATTTTTCGCAGATCGGAAGCTATTTTGGCGCGCTATTCGGGTCCGGCGGTTGGGGAAACGGCAGTTCCGTCTTTTTGCTCTATACAAACGCCGCTTTGCTGTTGCTTTGCGCGATCGCTTCGACAAACCTACCCCGCCGGATTGGATCAGGGCTCAATCGTTTGTTGGCCGGTCGGCCGGTCATTTGGGTGATTTGCAAAAACCTTTTTTATGTGACCGTCCTTTTGCTGTGCATTGCGCTTTTGGTCGGCGAATCCTATAACCCATTTTTATACTTTAGATTTTAAGGAGGGCCGTGCATATGAAAAAGAACGTCAATTTAGTCACTGTAATCGTGTTTATCGGCCTCCTTTTTTCCCTGTCAATTGCAAACACGCTGAATCCTAAACGTGACTTCTCGGAAAACGAAAACCGGTATCTCGCCAAGATGCCTCCACTCACGGCCGACAGCATATTTTCTGGGGAGTTCAGCACTGATTTTGAGAGCTATCTCAGCGATCAGTTCATCGGCCGAGATGCTTGGATGGCCTTAGGCACCGATTGGAAAAGGGCGCTCGGAAACCGCAAGATCGGCGATGTTTATTTAGGCAATGACGGATATTATCTGCAAGACACCGACCTCTCCGACCGCGCACAATTTGAAAGTAACGTCGCGGCGGTGCGCACTTTTTTCGACCGGCATGCGGCCTCCATTCCGAAAGAACGTCTTACGTTTTTGCTAGCTCCGACGGCCGTCTCGGTTTTAAGCGACCATTTGCCGGCCTTCGCTCCCATTCCGGCGGAAGACGAATATTTAGACCATGCGTTTGAAGCGCTTTCCGGTTATTGTACAGTCGATGTGCGAAATACGCTGGCAGCGCACAAAGAGGAAGGCATCTACTATAAAACCGATCATCACTGGACAACAAAGGGTGCGTTTTTAGCCTTTCAAGACTATTGTGCGGCGCAGAATTTTAATGTGCCGCAGAAATCGGATTATCGGATTGAAACCGTCACCGAGTCCTTCCGCGGAAGCTTGTATTCAAAGGTTTTGGCGCCCGATGCGGCCTATGATTCGATTTCGCTCTATCATTCAAAGCGGACGCAAAGCATCACCTACACCTCGGGCGCGTTTACTAGAGAGGGCTGTTATGACCGGGCGGCGCTGGACCAAAAGGATAAGTACCTTGTCTTTTTCGGCGAAAACAGCGCTGAGGCCACCCTGACGACCGACGCCGGAACGGGCCGAAAACTCCTAGTTGTCAAGGACTCCTAAGCCAATGCGTTCGTGCCGTTTTTGACCGGTCAATACGACACCATCCACATGCTGGATCTGCGATACTACAAGGGATCGGTCGATGAGTATATGCGCGAGAACGCAATTACTGACGTCCTCGTTTTATACAATATTTCGAATTTTGCAACGGATAATACAATTGCAAAATTGAATGTACAATAGCTGTGCAAATCTTCCTTCCCTGCTTTACAGGCACAACGGCCTGAGTTCCGTTTCGATGAAACAACCTGCGACCGTGTAAAACGCCGTAGTGTGCTTCTATTTTGTCTGCTCGAACACTGCACTGCCTTTGCGGTTTTTTGCGACTACCGGTTTTTCCTTTTTGCACAAAGAGGCGCGCAAATAAATTGCGCGCCTCTTCTTCGTTTAAGATGCAAGTGTCACATTGAGAAAATCAACCGTCAAATCCGCGGACGGGACCTCGAGCCGAAGCGGCATGCCAGCCGCATCCAGATAAAATTTATAGTCGGTCGTGCCAAGCTTATCTTCAATAATGGCCCCATCGGTTCCCTGCGGTTCCGAACGATTCCCTGCCGCGAGAGAAGCCATAATATTCTTCAGCATTCGCACTGTATCTGCAAAGGCTGTCTGTTCCAAATTCGGCTGATAAGTGAGCCCCATGAACTCCACTACAAAATCCGTTCCGTCAAAGCGGAGTTTAAGTCCCTCAAGATTGGCGGGCTTTAAGAATTCCAGCGAAAAGATGCCGCCAAGCCCTGCGTTGGCGCGGCAAGTGTAACTGGAGCCCTGATAGGTGATCTCGGCGTCGAAGGTAATGCCCTCCATAATCGGCTCTACCTTTTCTTTCGGTTTTGCACATCCTGCCAACAGAAAAATAAAAAGCAAGCTAAGACACAGCGAGATCTGTTTCAAATGAAACGCACTACCTCTCGATTTGACTAAACAGGTCAGGCAGTTGCGCCAGCATATCGGTGGGAGTCAAACTGTGCATCGAGCCAGCTTCCAGCGCCTTATCGCCAGCCCGGCCATGAAGCCAAGTGGCCGCGACCGCCGCATGCTCGGGCGGCAATCCCTGCGCTAAAAAGGCGACCAGCATGCCGGCAAGCATATCCCCGCTTCCGGCCGTCGCCATGCCGGGATTGCCAGTCGGATTGAAGAAGGCCCGACCATCCGGCAAAGCGATTACCGTTCCCGCTCCTTTGAGAATCAAAAGCAGGTTATGCTCTTTGGCAAAGCGGGTGGCGATCCCGAGCCGGTCAGACTGAACCTCTTGCACACTGACGCCGCACAGACGCGCCATCTCACCTGGATGAGGCGTCAAAATGAGCGGTGCCTTTGCCTGTTCAATCATATGTATGCGACCGGCGAGGGCATTTATGCCATCGGCGTCAAGCACAATCGGGCACTGTGCGTTTTTTAAAATCGATTCAAGTAGCAAGGGAATTTCCGGGTCGCGGCCCAAACCAGGGCCAAAAAGGAACGCATCGGCTGTCTGCAATGCGTCTTTCAGGCACGCCATGCTTTGCCCAGAGACGGTGCCGCGCATTGTTTGTGGCAAGGGCAAAAAAACTGCTTCTGGCAAGCTTGTAGCGAGGATCTCATAAATGGACTTCGGCAATGCTATACGAACAAGGCCGGCGCCGCTCTTTACGGCCGCGCGCCCGGCTAGTATAGCCGCGCCTGCCATCCCATAAGAGCCGCACACAAGCAATGCCGTCCCGTAATCGCCTTTATTGCTATTGCGTTTTCGTTTGGGAAAAAATTGGCTAATCTCCTCCACCGACAACGTTTCGGGCCCGGCTAAGGCGTTCACATCGTCCTGCGGGATACCGATTTGCACGACCTCGACTCGGCCGCTCGCGTCAATCCCATCGCCCAAGAAATGGCACGGCTTATATACGGAAAAGCTGACGGTCAAATCCGCCTGGACAAAGGCGCCCGGCGCCGCTCCGGTATCGCAGACAATTCCGCTGGGCAAATCCACTGCCGCGACAAAAGCTTTAGACCGGTTGACCCGATGAAACAAAGCGGCCGTCTGGGGATCGGGCCTTGCATGGAAACCGGTTCCAAAAACGGCATCGACTATGACGTGAGCCTGTTCAATGTAAGAATAGCATTCGTCTTCATCAGAAAACAAATCATAAATCGGCAGGCCGAGTTCCATGACTTTGCGACACATTTCTTCGCATTCTTTGGTCAGCGGCAATCCGAGCACACGAATGACCGTCGGCCGCGCGCCGTTTTCTTTGAGCTTGCGGGCGATGACATAACCGTCGCCGCCGTTGTTTCCCTGACCGCACAGGATAGCAACGCGTTTGCCCTCAATGGGATAAGCTTCCCGGATCGCCTTCGCGGCCGCCGCACCGGCATTCTCCATTAGCCGCAACCAGCTCATTCCCCGCCGGACTGTCAAGTCCTCGGCTTGTTTCATTTGAGAAGCCGTCAAGACCTTCATCACACATCAACCTTTCGCGAAGGGATCCCTGCCGAGTATGCGCGGCAAATATTTGGCGATTGCGCCCTGCATCCGCTCGTCGGGGGCAAAAATCATGAGAACCATCCCCATGTTTTTATGCCGGACGACAAAATAATATGCGTTTTCATCGGTTTCGTTGCAGAAAAGAAACGTCTTATTGAAATTGCCGTCGGGCTTGACGCCGGGCCGGTAGGGCCCGACCCGCTCGACATCGGCACAGGATATCGTCAAAATCCGCTTGCGATTACTGCGCGCGATAATTTTATCGACATCGATGTCGCCATTGGTCAAAATATATTCGTACTCAATGCTTAACAGTGCCGTAAGCTTATACCCTCCCCAGAAGAGACCGAAAATAATGAGCAAAAAAACGGTTGCAAATCTCGGTAAATACGTCATTGCCATAATCAGAAAGGCCGAAACGAGCACAACGACTGTCCAAATTGAGAAAAGTGCGACAAAGGTTTTTTTCGTTTTATGAATTGATACGATTTGCTCAAAAAAGGTATCCATTCGATTCAGCTCCTAACTTGGTAGATAGTTCTAGTATATCATATCGTGGTTCGAAAATCAAAACTTTTGTAACCATTAGAAGTCAGCTGTACAAAGCATCACTTGAATCCCCTGTCACTTTCGGATATAATAGTAAAAAGTTCGTCCAAATTCACTTGAAAGCGAAAGAGGAGAAGGATATGAAAATTAAAGAGGGTTTTTTGCTCAAGACTGTCGCCGGCCGAAATATTGTCGTTCCAGTTGGTGCGGCGTCGTTAGATTTCAACGCGATGATTACGCTGAATGATACCGGCGCCTTTCTTTGGAAGCGTCTAGAATCAGGCGCCAGCGAGGATGAGCTCGTATCTGCGCTACTTGACGAATACGACGTCGACGCCGCACGGGCGTCGGACAGTGTCGCGCGTTTTATCGGTGAACTGGAAAAGGCTGATTTGTTGCAAGAGGCCGGCAAATGAAGCGGTCGGACGCGACTCGCTGGATTTTGAGGCAGACCAAGCGTTATCTGCCGACTATTTTCATCATGTCCTTGTGTAGCGCCTTGTCATCTTTTAGTCTCATTGCACTAGCGCTTTTGTCCCGTGCCCTGATCGATACAGCGACGGGAGATGCAACAGGCAACTTTGGCCTTTACTGCTACCTGCTTTTTGGGGTCATTGCCCTGCAAGTGGCCCTCAATATTGCCCATAGCGCACTCCGGTTGCGGGCCGAGGGTAAATTGCAAATCGCGCTCAAAACAAGGCTGTTTAAACAAATGACGACGAAGAAATATCGTTCCTTTTCCCAATACCATTCGGGCGACCTGTTAAACCGGTTCACCAGCGACGTCGACATCGTAGTTTCAGGTGTCACCACGCTCATACCTGGCACGGTATCGCTTTTTACAAAATTGATTGCCGGCGTCGTGACCCTGTTGGCATTGAGCCCTTTTTATGCAATTCTTGTGTTGGCGATCGGTCTGATTTTCCCGATTCTAGGGCGTCTTATCAGCCGGCCGTACAAGCATCTGCACAAGGAAATGGTGCAAGCCCAAGGTGTTGTCCGCTCTTTTTTACAGGAATGCTTTCAGAATATTGTGCTTGTCAAATCCTTCCCAAGCCGGCAACCGGTTGATGATCGGCTCGCGCGCGACATGGAAACGCACTATCGGCTTAAATTAAAGCGCGGTGCGATCAGCATTGCAAGCAGTGCTGGCCTTTATTTATTATTTACGTTAGGATATTATGTAACCATGGTTTGGGGCGCCAAGGGGATTGCAACCGGCGCTTTAAGCTACGGAACATTGATGGCATTTTTGCAGATCATTGCCCAACTGCGTGCGCCGATGCAGAATGTATCCAACTTAGTCCCGCAATTCTATAGTACGACGGCATCAGCCGAACGGTTGATGGAGCTCGAGCAACTCTCTGAGGAACCTGAAAGATTACCCGATGATCGGTTGCAAGCGCTCATTGAATCTTTTTCGGGCATCTCGGCCGAACATCTTTCCTTCTCTTACTCCAAGAAAAGGGCAGTGATTATTGACAGTACCTTTTTTGTGCGCCGTGGTACGCTGACGGCCATTACAGGGCTTTCGGGTGCCGGCAAAAGTACGCTTTTTCGACTGCTTTTAGGCTTATATGAGCCAGATGCGGGAAGCCTGAGCGTTGAGTGCGGCGGCAAAAAATTGGCCACGAATGCCACAATTCGCGGCCTCTTTGCCTATGTCCCACAGGGAAATATGATCCTTTCGGGTACGATCCGAGACAACATCGCTTTTTGCAACCCGACGGCAAGTGAGGCGCGCATCCGGCAGGCCGTCGAGACAGCGGTCATGGCCGAGTTCGTCGACCGGTTGCCGCAAGGGCTTGACACCATGTTGGGCGAGCGCGGGATTGGCCTGTCCGAAGGGCAGATCCAGCGCATCGCCATCGCGCGGGCACTTGTCAGCGACGCGCCTGTGCTATTGCTCGATGAATGCACTTCAGCGCTCGACAATAAAACCGAAACGGCATTGCTGGAAAACCTGCTTGCACTCAAAGATCGAACGGTATTATTCATCTCCCACCGCGCGTACACCATCGCCGAATGCGAGGCGGAGTTGCACCTTGAAAATGGGCATTTTACTCTGAATTCAAGTGCTGATGCTTCGCTGGATGTATAAAAACGCGGCACTTGTGTGCCGCGTTTTAAGACAGTTTCGCCTGTTGCTCTAGCAAATAGGGCTCAATTTCCGTTTCTATCGGATCGCCAGGGTCGCAATGGGCGATCATTTCAAGCGGTTTGGTCAAGTCCAAACTGAAAATTCCCATGATAGATTTCGCATTGATGACGTATTTGCCTGACTGCAATTCGACATCATAAGGTTTTTGCATCATCAGTTCGACAAAAGCCCTTACATCCTCCATCTGATTAAGCAGTAATCGTTTGACTATCATCTTTTCCCCCGCTCCCGCCAGGTTCTGCTCTGTTTTCCTATCATACTATGGAACCGGCGGAATGTCAATCCCTATAGAATATGGAAGCGTATCCGTATCGATCATGCCAATCATTGCTTACTTTGAAGCAGTACTGGTTTGACTTTTAAGATAATTCGAGGAGTCGTTATGAAAATTGCCTTTTACACCTTTGGTTGCAAGGTCAATCAATATGACAGCGAATCCATGCGCGAGCAACTGGAAACGGCAGGCTATGAAATTGTGAGCCCGGAAGAGACCCCAGATGCGCTCATTTTCAACACCTGCACCGTAACAGCCGAAAGCGACCGCAAAAACCGGCAGATATTGCGTCGCTACCGCCGCAAATGGCCGAACGCCATTCTTGTGTTGACTGGTTGCATGGTGCAGGCTTTTGAAGAGGCCAGCGCGAAATTATCCGATGCGGACATTGTGCTCAGCCGCAACCGTCTCTGCGATTTGCCGGCTCTGCTGGAACAATTCCTAGCCGAAAAAAAGCGACTGATTCTTCACGCCCCTTTCCCAAAGAATGCCCCATTTTCCACACCGGGAATTACGCGGTTTCCCGGCCGAACGCGGGCCTTTATGAAGGTTGAGGACGGTTGCGAACGTTACTGCTCCTATTGCGTCATTCCGCGCGCAAGGGGACCGGTCCGTTCGCGCCAGTTGGAGGACATCCGGAAAGAGGCCGAGCGCCTTGCGGCCTGTGGGTTTCAGGAGGTCGTGCTTGTAGGCATCAATCTATCGGCCTATGGGCAGGGCGTCGATCATCTGGACCTCTGCGATGCAGTCGAAGCGGTCTGCGCCGCTACGTGCATAAAACGGGTGCGGCTCGGCTCACTCGAGCCCGACCACATAAACGACGGCATGTTGGCGCGGCTGGCCTTGCAACCAAAATTCTGTCCGCAGTTTCACTTATCTCTCCAGTCGGGATGCGACGCAACACTTCGCAGAATGAACCGCCACTACGATACGGCGTTTTACCGAGATCTTGCAAAACGCATCCGCGCGCAGTTCCCCGCCTGCAGTCTAACCACCGACATCATGGTGGGATTCCCAGGAGAAACGCAGGCCGAATTTGAAGAAAGCCTGGCCTTTGTAGCCGAAATGCAGTTTGCAAAGGCCCATGTTTTTTCCTTTTCGCGGCGAGACGGCACCATGGCCTATTCGATGCCGAATCAGATCTCACGCGCCGAGAAGGAAACTCGGAGCCGCAAAATGATCGAAGTCGCCCAACAGGCGGCCGACCTATTTTTTTCCGCGAATATCGGTACTGTACAGGATGTATTATTTGAGACCTATTCCGGCGGTTTTGCTGAGGGGTATACAAAAAATTACATACGCGTACGCGTCCCATCGGATCAGCCGCTTTGCGGGCAGATCCGGCAGGTCGCCCTTACTGCTTGCCTTGCAGAAGGAGAGGGTTGCCTTGGTAAACTGAAAGAATAAAGAAAGACGGCCCAATGGGCCGTCTTTTCATTAATCTAACGCAGTCGGGAAAGGATTACCTCGTGTAAAAAATCCGATCTCGTCCAGATATTTCCGTGTGTTTGTAAAGCTGGAAAGAACGATTAGTTCCCCTCCGTTTTGATATCCTTCCCGCATCGAATAGATGGAAAGATAGCCATCCTCCCACTCGGTGTTTAAAACCTCTGCCGTCATCCCTGCGATGTCAATTCGGTATTGCCGCATTAGCTCCTCCGCTTCTGACGCCGATAACGTAACGTCTTCACGCCCGAGTCCAGTTATCGAAAAGCTCGACAATGTGTCTCCTAGGATATCATTTGTCAGCGCGTCTAAGTAGTCCTGGCTTTGCACGAGCTTAACGATAGCCTCGTTTGACACATACGTTGCGTCATACTCCCGCACAATGCGGCTCCCATTTTTCATTTGGTAGGTAATCCGAAAATAATTGTAATAGCCTGAGTTGGTTTCAATTTCATTTGGTTGTTCAATATTTGCAACAATCGCCTTGTGGAACTCCAGCACCTGTTGCGGGTCCTGAAAATCAATTGTAAGGCCGTTTACCTGTGCAGTTGCCGCTTCGATCTGCGATTCCTTTGGAAGCCGTTTCTCAAATCCAAAGGCGCCGGTGACAATGATGAAAAAGAGGGCAAAAAGCGCGGCGGCCGAACCGAGTCCGATTAAAAGCGAGCGGCGGTAGCGTTTAAAGCCGCGCTCCATGATGCCGCCTAAAATAGCGGCGCCGAGCAAGCATCCGGCGACCGCGAAAACCCAGAACAAGGGATTTTTGTTGTCGCCGTTATAAAACAATACGCCGACGAGAAAACCGGCAAGTAGCGCTGTTAAAAACTGCAAAATTCGCGGCACAAAGGCAAAGGCGAAGGGCTCTTCGGCCTTTTCACTGCGGCGGGTGCGGTAAAGTGTGACCGCCATGACGAGAAAACAGCACAAAAATAAGAAGCTATACAAAACGGCATTCCAGTCAAATGCCTGCGAGCCCAATACGGCGGTATGATAACAGAACGCGGCAAAAGGGCTCAAATCAAAGCAAAGACGCATCGCATTATTGATGCTGAAGCCAATCAGATATTGTTCGCAAAGTGTCAGTCCAATCAGGTAAAGCAGAGGCAGGCCGATATTGATGACCAACGCGGCGATGATCATATCGAAAATTCGGCCAGTACAGACCGCTACTAGACTCATAAATGCAGTGCACAATAAGATAAAAAGTAGAGTTAACAGATAGATTTGCAGAATTTTTAAATAAGTAATCCCATCAAAATCAGGCAATGCCAACAAAATGGCAAGTGAAAGGTAGGATAGGGTTGCAGGGAGCATAGCCCCCAACGCACTGGCCAAAAAGCGGCTGAAGAAGAGTTTAAAGCGAGAGAGCGGCAATGCATGGAACACATCAGAGGATTTTTTGTGGTACAAAAAATCAAAGTTGATGCAACAAAGAATCACCAAGAGTCCACTCGAGAGGATAGATGTAATGAGGACAATGCCGGTCAGGGCATCGCCAAGGCTATAGAAATGGAACAAGTTGCGGTTTGCGTATCTTTGATAATCGCTTAAAATAAAACCTGGGCAGGCAAGCAAGCTCAAAATCGAGGCCAGAAGTACAATTGCGCCGTTCTTGCGCAAAGTGAAGAAAAAGAGGTTCCGGCCGCTGTGCAGTTTATTTGAGGATGCTGTTGTAGTCATAACCGTTCGCCTCCAATTCATAAATAAATATTTCTTCTAAAGAAAGTGGAATGCTCTCGACAAACAGAGGGTTGAGCTTGCGCAAGAAAGACAGGGTATCTTGCTCCTCGCCACGCACAATCAATTCGATGAGAGAACCAGTGCGCTTGGTTTTCAAGATATTGAGACTTGAAAGCACCGAAAGATCAGGGTTCAAAGCGAACGCTAGTTGAACCTTATGCAGGTTTTGCTTTAATTGATCGAGCTCGCCGTTTAAGAGCATTTTCCCTTTATGGATCAAGCCAATGTGATCGCAGAGGTCTTCTAGCTCTCGCAGGTTGTGCGACGCGATAATCGCCGTCAAATTCTGCTCGGCGACACCATCGCACAAGAGCGCTTTCAGCACCTGCCGCATGACGGGGTCAAGTCCATCGAAGGCCTCGTCGAGAAGCAAATATTTTGGCATGGTCGACAGCGCAAGGATCAATGCCGCTTGCCGTTGCATTCCCTTGGACATGTGCGAAATTTTAGCCTTTCGGTCAAGGGGAAAAATCTCGATTAATTCCTCAAAGCGCGCGCGGTTGAAGCTGGGATACATCAGTTGATAAAAATGCGCCATTTCCAGCAAATTGGACTGATGAATAAAATAAGGGGTGTCGGCCAAGAAGAAAATTTTGGCCTTCAGCGCCGGATTATCAAAGGTGCGCATATGATCGACTATAATTTCGCCGCTGTCAGGATAGTAAACGCCAGCAATGACGCGAAGCAAGGTCGACTTCCCCGAGCCGTTCGACCCGACAAGGCCGTAAATCGAACCCTCTTCTATTTTGCAATTCATTTCATTTAACGCCTTGGCCTCACCAAAGCGTTTGGTTAAATTGACCGCCTCAATCATCGCGCGCCCTCCCTATCGTAAATCTGATCGATTATTGCCTTGACCCGCTCCCGACTGAGGCCGATTTTTTGCGCTTTGGATGTCGCTTCTCGGAACTCGGCCTCGCAGATATCGTCCATCATTTTCTGCGCCGATTCGTCGGCCGAAAGGAACGATCCTTTCCCCTGCACCGAATAGATAATGCCGTTGGATTCTAAGATCGTATAGGCCTTCTGCACGGTATTCGGATTGACACCCAACGATATTGCCATACTGCGCACGCTGGGCAATTGTTCGTCGGGTTTGAGCACTCCGAGGCGCCGTAGCTTGACGATTCCTTCCACCACCTGGTCATAGACCGGCGTGCGACTTTTCCAGTCAATTTGAAGCAATTCGGTCACCTCCTGCGGTTATCTGTACTATGTGTACTATTTCAAATAGTACAGTAAATATACACCCAGTCACTGTAAAAGTCAATCCATTTCATGGAATCTTAAGAAATTAAAAGTGAAATTTACAGTTCTGTTACTGAGGAACAATTTTTATTCACATAAAAGTGGGAATTTGCAAGGTGCATGCAGTTGGCCTTTGAAAGAATTTTCTTCAGAAATCAAAAAACGGATGGATCAATTGAACGATCCATCCGTTTTTTAGTAACGCAAAAGGTAGCTTTTAAGGTTCCATCAGGTCAAATTTGCGCCGGATTCGGCTAATTTTTCGGCTCCAGGTTGGATAGATGGCATACAAAAACACAACCGTCGAAACCATATGCACAAGGTTAAAGACAAAGCCACTCCCATAAGCGGCAAGCGCTACCGGCCAGGTGAGGGGTGAGACAAATCCGACTATATGCCAGGAATCCATCAAAATTCCGTAGCCAAAGGAAGCAAAAAAACCATAACAAAGCACGAGGGGCAAATTTTTTAGCTGGTCCTTTTTGGCCAGGACACCGGCGAGATACCCCATCGCGCCCCAGGCGAACATCTGCCATGGTGTAAAGGCGCCTTGCCCAAAAATGAAGTTGGAAGCTAAGGCGGCGAGCGCGCCGGTCAAAAAGCCGCTTTGCCGTCCGAGGCAAACACCGGCCACAATTACAATCGCCGAAACCGGTTTAAAATTAGGAAGCAAAACAAAAATCGCGCGCCCCACTGTGGCAATGGCGGCCAGGACAACAATCGGCATAAGGTCACGCGGCCGCGCCCTTTCGTATTCCAGCCGAACAAAAAATGGAACTAGTGAAACGCCCACCGCCAACCATCCGGTCAAGGCGGCCAATTTCCATCCGAATATGGCGCAAAGCACCAAAACAGTTGGCACCAAAATTAGGCAAAGCGGCTCCAGCACATTCAATAATCGTTTCATATGGTTTCCTTTTCTGATTCTAGGCCTCGATACAATCTACCTAATTGCGTCGTATAAAACAGATTACCGGCAAAAAAGTCGGCGGCTGGTTCGGTGCAGACAATATCGCCGGCAAACAAAAGCGAACAACGGTCGGCGCATGTAGCGGCGAACTCGATGTCGTGCGTAACGAGCAAGAGGGTTTTCCCTTCTCGCATCAATGCCTGAAAGCTTTCGCGCAGGTCTTCTTTGGCGACGGCGTCGAGTCCTTTGGTTGGCTCGTCGAGCAGGAGAATATCGGGACTCAGTAGCAAAAGCTTTGCCAACGCCAACTTTTGCATTTCGCCGCCACTCAAGTCATACGGATGCTGATCGCGTTTTGTTTGCAGGCAAAAGCGATCTAATATGGCTTCGATCTGAGGTTGACCGTACCCAGCGCGCGCCGACCATTCGGCCAATTCTTCAGCTACACTGTCACAGGTAAAAAGCGCCTGGGGATTTTGCGGCAAAACACTGACGCTCGCGCCTCTAGATACCACTTTGCCGCGGAAGGGTTTGAGAAGCCCCGCCAGCAAAGAGAGAAAGGTCGATTTCCCACTCCCATTGGCGCCCAGCAGGGCGTGGATTTCACCTCTTGCAAGCGAGAAAGAGATATCGCGCACAACAAAGGGATCGGTTTTTGCATATCGGAACCAGACATTTTTCGCTTCGAGGATCGGATCAAGTTGGGAATCTTCCATACGCTGATGCTCGGGAACTATTGCCTGCGCGTGCGAGAGAAGCCATTGCCGACCGGATTTGATATCGAGGGGAAAGGCAGAACCGGCACTGAGCTTACCCACAGTTTGTGTAACGCGGGGCAACGCATGAAAAAAGGGAGAGGCACTGTTCGAAAGCCAAGCCGGAAAATCGCTTGCACTTCCCTGGAAGGCAAGTCGCCCGGTCTCGAGATACAATACCCTGTCAGCCATCGGCAAAATATCTTCAAGCCGGTGCTCACTGATTAAGACCGTTGTCCCCAATTCTTGATTCACCCGACGAAGCAAATGCAAAAATGATTTCGCGGCGATGGGATCGAGCTGGGCCGTGGGTTCGTCCAGCAATAAAATTTCGGGTTGCATCATCATCACGCTGGCAAGGTTCAGCACTTGCTTTTGCCCACCCGACAACTCGCAGACGCGCCGATCGATCCAATCTGTGATGCCAAAAAAATTGGCCACCTCGGCCATACGCCGCCGAATTTCAGCGGGCGATACCCGAAGGTTTTCTGGGCCAAAGGCAAGTTCGTGCCAGACACTGTCCATGACAAGTTGGTGCGCGGGATGTTGCGCGACATAGCCAACCCTTGAGGCACTACAATCTTTATCAATCTGTTTTCCGAATAAACAGACAGAGCCAAGGCGCTGGCCAGCAGGAGCTGTTTCGGGTTTTAAATTGCGAAGCAGAGTCGTCTTTCCGCTCCCTGTCGGGCCGCATAAAAGGGTAAAGTCACCCGCCTCCAATTCGAAACGAATGTCATGCAAGATCTCGTTGCTATCCGGGTAAGCAAAAGAATCCATTATAAACGAGACCGCAACCACCAGATTCCCTCCTTAACTTCCATCCACAACGGCACACTAAAAAATAGGCCATATAGAAGCATCGGCCAAGAAAATTCCGCGCCCTTCAGGATGGGATAAAATTGGAATTGCCTTGCATAGTGCACCAGCAAAATGACAGACAGTGCGAAAAACAGGATTAAGAAAGTGAGGGTGACGCCATCCGAAGCGGTAAAGCGTTCTTTTCGAAAGCGTGTTCGGCGCCCGCCTGTATATCCCTTATTGCGCATGGCGTCGGCCGTTTCCAACGCATTTTCCATGCTCCAGCCCACTAGCACATTTGAAGTCCGCACGCCAAAAGCAAATCTTTCGAGCCGCGTCGGTTTTTCTCCGAGTAGCCCCTGCGATGCAAACCGGATTTCCTGCGCCTGACGGAAGGTATTCGGCACATACCGAAGCACCATCGAAAACAACAGAGCGCTCGACGGGAATACCGCGCCGAACAGGCTGATAAACTGATCCGATGAGAAAGCAAGAGAAAAACAGGTGAACCATTGGAGCGCGCTTAGAAGCATGCCGCCAAAACAAGCGCCATAGCAAATGGCCTCAACCGTTATGGGATGATCGCCGAGATAACCGATGACACTCAGCCCCAAGCTGTTTGTCAAGACATTAAAGCCTGTGACAAATATGAACAGGAAAAGCGAGTAAAGCAGGCGCTTGGCATAGCGTTTTATTCCCTGCAGGCTCATGCAATAAATGCCGCTACTGACAAACGAAATCGCAACGAAAACCGGATGCAAAGTGCACATCGAAAGCACCGCGGCACCGAAGAAATAGAAAAACAGAACCACGGGGTGGGACTGGGCAAAAAGATGACGTTTCATTGTGAATCTGTCTTCCCGTCGATTGTATAATTCCATTCCACCCGAGCGCCGTCCGAAAGTACAGTCTTGCTACTGCTTTGATTCTGCGTATTCCCGTCGACGGTAAACACCCAGCCGCTTTGTCCCCCGCAGGCTTTTTCCGCTAAGGACTGGATCGAGTAGACGTATTTCCCAAACATTGAATCCTGGGCCGCCACAACCAGGCCACTTTGTTTTAAAAGGTCATAAACCGTTGCCCCAGGTTCGACCGAAAAGCGGGTCTCGGGGAGCAACCAGCCATCGGGTGCAAGTTGCAATGCCACTGAATTTCCGGCTTTTACCGCGGCGCTACAATTGACCGATAAAGTCACCTGGATTTTTGCATCCGGCTGTTCAACGGCGGAAGAAACCGGCGAAGAAGTAGCATTCGCAGGTTGCCGGCGGCTCGAAACATCCGCCCCGGCAGAGGATACCAGAATGGGAGTCGAAGAAGATGCAGTTAAGGAAGATGCAGATACGGGCGTGGATGCCGATGAAATCGCAGACGAGGTCGGTTCGCTGGCCGTCTCGGTAAAAGAGGATTCTGCAGAGGTTACAGGCGAATCCGATACATCTAAGCTTACGCTTTCAACCGACGCGGTTTCCTGCGCACCACAGCCAGTAAGCAAAAAAGCCAACGTCAATAGCGTGATCCAAAGCGCTAAGCGTTTCATGCGGACCCCTCCCTATTATTTGGATTTTTGTTTCAAGAGCACTGCAAAGGCCGCTAATGTCACAGCTGATACAAGCAGGGCAAAAAAGGCGCCAAGCGGAAAGCTTTCGCCCAACGCAGGTGGGGCAGAATTTTCAGATGTTGTGCCCTCGGCAGGCCCTGTTGAAGCGGCATCTGAGCCGGAGCTTTCCTGTTCGGACGGCACAGATGACTCTGGTTCCGATCCCGGGATCGGATCTGTTTGTTGCTTGCGAGAAATCGCAAAGAGAGTGCCGGAATCGTTGGTGTAAAACAGTGTGCCGTCCGCACCGGCCGAGACGCTGGCCATGCAGTAATTCTGTTCTTGGGCCGAAGGAGTAAAGAGCACTTCGGCGTTCCCATCGGTTAAAACATATAACGCGCCTGGCGTTGTGTTGGATGTATAATAGACAGCGACGGCGCCATCTTCTCCAACCGCGACAAAAGGCGAGGCTTGCACCGCGGCGGGCGCATCATAAGTGCGCTCGACAGACATTGTCGCAAGATCAATGACGGCCAAAAGTCCGGTATAGTCCGCAGTATTGCCGCCGACATAGGCCTTGCCGCCAAAGACGGCGGGAGTTGAGGTGCTCCCCGCCGCAAAATTGACCGATTGCACGGCGCCAAAGGTTCCGCTGTCAACCAGCGCAATGCGGTGGAACGTTCCATTGTAGGTTGTCGCATAAAGGAAATTGCCATCGAGCACGAGGCTGGCGCGCACCCGGTCGCCGAGATCAATGCGGGCGCGTTCTTGGCCAGAGGAAGTGTCGAGCGCCAATAGAATACCGTCATCCCCTGCGAGATACATGGTCTGCTCCGAAAGGACGGCGCCGCTCCAGTAATAACCGGCGGCATCATTTTCCCATTTCCAGATCGCCTCACCGGTCTCGGCGTCCAGGCAGAGGATCGTGCCGGCATAGCTATTCGAATAATCGGCGCAGGCCGTCGCGGCATAGATACGGCCGTCAGAGCCTGTCAATGTCGAAGAAAGCTGATGCGAGAAGGTGCCAGAAGCGGTTGTTATGGGAGGCAAAGCCTCACTGACCCAAATAGAAGAAAGCATTTCACACGAGAGCGCCTCTACGCGGCCATCACCGAGCGGCACAAAGATTTTCCCATCCTGCGCATATAGCCGGCAAATATAGCCAATGGGGGCCGAGAGAGCACCTGTTGCAATAACCGCTCCGGTCTTTGCGTCAAAAGCGCGAAGCTCATCTCCGACTGCGAGATAAACTGTCTCTCCAAGCCGCACCGGGTCGGAAACATTGGTCTGCCAATCGCTTGGATCCTTGAGCGAAATTTTAAATAGGAGCTCAGCTTCTTCGGCCGTCTTAGGCGTTTCCACCTGGGCGACGGCATTATTGGAAGCCGCGCCGCGAAAGCTCGTCCAATCGGGAGAGGCGGCCAGTACGGCCGACAATTGCATGCCGATTAAAAGAGTTAGAGTTAATGTTAAGAATACAACGCTGAGTTTCAAATGTTTTTGTTTCATCTTACTTTCCTCTTTTCTGAAATAAAAAACGCCTCTTTCCGAAGAAAGAAGCGACAGCAGGCATTCAACCGCAAAATCCTTTTCTCTTCGAAAAGAACCCAATGTTGCACGGCTCCAACGCCAAAGAACGTTCAACCAAAATACGGCAGGATCCTGACTTATGAGGCCACTAAGCACCATTTTATTCATTCTTGTTCCGAGGCCTCAAATACAGAAATGGCGGTTGCGCCGGATTCGAACCGGCTTCCCTTACTCTACTCAGCGTACAACTTTTCAATCCGTATTTTTGTTTGGGATTCAGTTTTTTCAAGTGTAGCATAATCTTCCGTATTTTACAAGGTGAGATTGTCAAAAAATAAAAAATCTGGTACACTAATCAAGAGAGGAAGAGAGAAGATGCGTGCAAACCTGCAAACGCTACTAGATCGCATTCGTTTAGAAGGAATTCGCACCTTCCGGGAGAACTTAACCGGCATTTATCTGCACGGTTCTTTGGCGTTTGGGTGCTTTCAGGAAAAAAGTAGCGACATAGATTTTATCGTCGTCACAAAAAAAGAACCCGCGCTATCCCAAAAAATGTCCTGGATGCGAGCTATTCTTGCCATTGAAGCCGACGGGCCGCCGAAAGGACTCGAGATGAGCGTCGTCTTAGAAGAAGACTGCCGGCATTTTTCCCATCCGGCGCGGTATCAGCTCCACTATTCGCAGGCGCACTTGCAAAATTATCTTCAAGATCCGAAAGTATTTTGCGAGACAATGCATGGAACCGACCGGGATCTGGCGGCGCATTTTACTATAATCCGGGAGAAAGGGATTGCACTATTCGGGCCGCGGGCAGAACTGCTATTCGGGCCGGTACCACCTGCCGATTATCTTGACAGCATTCGCGCGGATGTTAAAAATGCGGCCGAGGATATTTTGCAGGACCCGACCTACGTTATTCTGAATCTCTGCCGCGTTGCGGCCTACGTTCGGGAGGGCGCGGTGTTATCCAAGCAACAGGGCGGAGAATGGGGCCTCTTTCATCTACCAAAGGTCTATGCCCCAATCATAAATCAGGCGCTCGACTGTTACAGCGGCGGGTACATCTATGATAAATCAGGAAACGACGCGGACTTAATTGCCTTTGCACAGGATCTTCTAAAACAAATGAATTCCATCAATTAAATGCGGCGCAGTCTCATTGGAGACCTGCGCCGCGTTGCTATGATTGCAAAACTTTCATGTTGTAAAATTCGCCTTTTAATTCCATGAGTTCGTCAAAGGTGCCGAACTCAGTACAATGCCCATCGCGCAAGACGGCGATTTTATCGGCGTCACGTATGGTGGAGAGGCGGTGCGCCACGATAAAGGTGGTGCGATCGCGCGTCAGGTTGTTGATGGCCAGCTGAATCTCCCGTTCGGACACGCTGTCTAGCGCCGACGTAGCTTCGTCAAAAATGATTACCCTGGGATTGCGGATGATAGCGCGAGCAATCGAGATACGTTGCCGTTGCCCACCCGAAAGCTTTCCACCGTGCTCACCGACGACGGTATCGAGCCCATCTGGCAGGCTCAAAATAAAGGAGCTTAAATTGGCCGCATCAATGGCCTGCCGGAGTTGTTCTTCCGTAACCGAAGGTAGGCCATAAGTAATATTGTCTCGAATCGTACCTGAAAAAAGAATACTGGCCTGCGGAACAACGGCAATATGCGTGCGGTAGCTATGTAAATCCAGGTCGTTGATGTCGTACCCATCGATCAGGACCTGACCGCTCGTGGCCTTAATAAAGCCGATGACCATATTCAGCACCGTCGATTTCCCGGCGCCCGACTCGCCGACCAGAGCAATGGTCTCACCTGCGTGCACCGTCAAATTCAGGTGGTTCAGCACCGGTTTTTTCTCTTCATAACCGAAGACGACATCTTTGAATTCGTATTCTCCGCGCAGTGTTTTGAGCTTTTTCTTGCCGGTATTGTCTTCAATATCATTGGCGCTGAGAATCTCGCCGATGGAATTGATTGACTCCGTTCCCTTCGCAAGGATGGGAAGCAGGCCAATGATGGCGGAGACTTGGTTGACAATGGTCGTAAAGTAACTTTGATAGAGCGCAATTTCTCCAATCGAAATCTTGCCGATATAGGCGAGATAGCCAGTTGTAAACAGGCAGAGCATCTGGAAAAGGTTGAACACAACCCAGCTAGTTGCGCCAAAGAGGCTCTGGACAACATCCAGCCGGTAACCGCGCTCGGCGACGAGATTGAGTTGCGCCGTTAATTTTTCAACCTCTTTTTGTTCTACTGCATGCGCACGGGTGACGGGAATGAGTTCCACCATATCCATGACGCTGGCCGATGTATGCTCGATTTCCTTGCGGAATTCACTGTTTTTTACCCGCATATTTTTTCGGAAGGCGACGGTCGTAAAGGCCGCGACCGGGACGCACAACACGAAAAACAGAAAAACGATCCAGTTGGTACAGAGGATTACGATCATAGCGACGGACATATTAAGGAGAACGCCGAGGAGCGTAT
>CASFAP010000157.1 GCA_949292695.1 uncultured Eubacteriales bacterium
TTTACCGAAACAGCAAAAAAACGACTCGCCACCCGGCGTGGCGTCAAAGCGCAAAGCAAAAGCGCCAGTTTCGCTCGGTATTTTCACCGCAAGGCTTTATTTTACACAATGCAAAAATGAATTTATTTCCGTCGTTTTTTCAATCAGCGGCAAAAACGGCATTAAACCTGCAAATGTGCGGCAATGCGGTCGATAACGCCCTTTTCGGTGAACAAAATCGCCTGATGAATGGCGTTTTTGATGGCGGTCTCATCAGAGTTGCCGTGGGCCTTGACAACCGGCTTGGCCGCGCCAAGCAAGAGCGCGCCGCCGACCTCGGCCGCGTCGCCCTTTTTCTTGATCTCTTTGAGGCCGTCTTTAACCATCAGATAGGCCATTTTTGTTTTGAAACTCTTTAAAAAGGTGGTTTTGAGCATCGAGAACAGCGTTCCCGTTACGCCCTCGATGAGCTTTAAGGCGATGTTGCCGGTAAACCCGTCGGTGACGACGCCGTCGACCTCCCCTTTTGGCAACTCCCGGGACTCGACGTTGCCGACAAAGCGAATCGGCGCTTCTTCCAGCAAGCGGTAAGCCTCCTGCGTGAGCGGCGTACCCTTGGACTCCTCGGTGCCGATGTTGAGAAGCCCAATGGAGGGGTTCTTTCTCCCCTCGACCTGCTCTAAATATACCGAAGCCATAATGCCGAACTGCTGAAGCATTTCAGGCCGGCATTCGGCGTTGGCACCGATATCCATGAGCATATAATGCCCATTCGGCCCCGGGATCATACCGGCCAGAGCCGGGCGCTTGACTCCCTTGATGCGCTTGACGATCAGCGTACCGCCGACGACAATCGCGCCGGTGCTCCCGGCCGAGACGAAGGCATCGGCCTCTCCGCTTGCAAGGAGTTGGAAGGCGACGCCCATAGAACTGTCTTTTTTGGCCTTGACGATGCTCGTGGGATCGTCGTGCATCGAAAGCACCGAATCGGCCTGGACGATATGCATCCCGTCGAGTGTGACGCCGTGATCGGCCGCAACCTTGCGGATAGTAGCCTCATCGCCAGTCAATAAAATTTCAGCGCCGTATTCCTTTGCGGCAAGTGCGGCGCCCTTGATCACCGCGAGTGGGGCGTTGTCCCCACCGAACGCATCAACAGCTATTTTCATGAAGGTTCCTCCTTGAAATTTCGCAATTCAATATGTTAATTCGGTTTTTCAGTTTGAACTTAAACCTTGATTAAAAGCATACAGCAATGCATTTTTATTGGCGTCAAACCAGGAAAGCGAACGGTTTGCGAGCGCCGCGTAGCGCGCTCGTTTGTCTCTAATTTTTTCGTCTAACGGCGGCAGGATGCCGAAGTTGGCGCCCATGGGCTGAAAGCGCACAACCGTTTCATCGGTGATGTAATGCAGTAGTGCGCCGATCATGGTGATCTCAGGCAAAATGAGGGGCGGTTTCCCCGCCAGACGGCGCAGGACGTTTTGCCCCGCAAGGATGCCGCAGGCCGCCGATTCCATGTAGCCCTCGACGCCCGTCATCTGGCCGGCGAAAAAGAGGTTGTCCCGTTTTTTTAACGACAAATCGCTCCCTAACAGTCGCGGCGAATCCAAGAAGGAGTTGCGATGCATCACGCCATAGCGCACGAACTCGGCCTGTTCGAGGCCGGGGATCATGGAAAACACGCTTTTTTGCGCGCCGAATTTCAGATTGGTCTGGAAGCCGACGAGGTTATATAACGTCCCGCCGGCGTTTTCCCGCCGCAGTTGAACGACGGCCCAGGGCCGGCGCCCGGTTTTCGGATCGCGCAGGCCGACCGGTTTTAAAGGGCCGAAGCGGATGGCATCCTCGCCGCGGCCGGCGAGCACCTCAATCGGCATGCACCCTTCATAAACTTGCAACGGTCGGTCAAAGTCGCGGACAGGGGCGCGCTCGGCCGCGACGAGGGCGGCGCGAAAGGCAGTATATGTATCTTTGTCCATTGGGCAGTTGATGTAATCGTCATCCCCTTTGCCGTACCGCGAGGCGAAAAAGGCTTTTGAAAAATCGATGCTCTCGAGTGTGACGATCGGGGCGGCGGCGTCATAAAAGCTGAGGCTATCGGCCTCGCAGACCCGGCTGATATCCGCGGCCAGCGGCCCGTCGGTCAAGGGGCCGGTCGCGACGACGGCAAGGCCCGTTTCGGGCAGGCGCTCAATGGGAGCTTCCCGGACCGAAATCAACGGATGGTTCCGCACCCGCTCGGTGATCTCCCGCGAAAACAGGTCGCGGTCGACGGCCAGCGCGCCGCCAGCCGGGACCGTACAAGTGTCGGCCGCCTGCAAACAAACAGAGCCGAAGCGGCGCATTTCGGCCTTTAACAG
>CASFAP010000158.1 GCA_949292695.1 uncultured Eubacteriales bacterium
TGCATCCGCGGGTGCCGGTTTTGCCAGGCGGGTTACATTTATCGGCCGGTGCGCGAAAAATCATATGAGACGGTCAATCGCCAAGCCAAAGCGCTCTGCGAATCGACCGGCTACGACGAAATTTCCCTTTCTTCGCTCAGCACCAGTGATTACACGCAACTCGAGCCGCTTTTGAACCAATTGCTCACCTGGACCGAAGACGCCAAGGTTAGCCTTTCGCTCCCGTCGTTGCGGATTGATAACTTTTCGCCCGAACTGCTCGAAAAGATCCAGCACGTTCGCAAAAGCGGCCTTACCTTTGCGGCTGAGGCCGGGACGCAACGCCTCAGGGATGTGATCAACAAAAACATAACGGAAGAAGAAATCCTGCGAACCTGCAACACCGCATTTTCCGGCGGCTATACTTCAGTAAAGCTTTACTTTATGCTTGGCCTTCCTACAGAAACCAAGGAAGACCTCGACGGCATCGCCGCGTTAGGGCAGAAAATCGTGGATGCTTACTATGCGAGTCCCAATCATCCGAAGGGAAAAAGCGTCAATGTTTCAATCAGCGTCGCGACCTTTGTACCCAAGGCTTTTACGCCCTTTCAATTCGAGCCGCAGGATACGATTGAAACCATCGTCGAGAAACAGCGCTATCTGCGAAGCCAGATCAAAACGCGAAAGATTTCGCTCGACTGGCACGATTCCTCCACCAGTTTTTTGGAGGGTGTTTTTGCCCGCGGCGACCGTAGACTTTGCAAAGTGATGGAGCTCGCGCTCCAAAAAGGGTGCAAATTCGACGGCTGGAGCGAATGCTTTTCGTTGGATGCCTGGATGGAGGCCTTCCGCGAAGCCGGCGTGGATCCGGCGTTTTATGCCAACCGAAGGCGTGCTTATGATGAGATCATGCCGTGGGACCATCTCGACTACGGCCTGACAAAGGAATTTTTCATCCGCCAAAATAAGCTTGCGCACAAGGCAATTCCGACGCCGAACTGCCGCCAGGCCTGCGCGCAGTGCGGCGCAACCTGCTTTGGGGAGGGACTTTGCGTTGAAAAGCGTTAGATTATTCTATGAAAAACGGGGGCCGATGCGGTTTGTCTCCCACCTTGATATGAACCGCTTTATGGCGCGGATGTTGCGCTTATCGGGCCTGCCGGTTTGGTATACCGAGGGGTTTCACCCGCACCCGTTTATCACCTTCGCGCTTCCGCTTTCTTTAGGGTTTGAAAGCGAATATGAAGTGATGGACTTTCGCCTCATTCAGGACGATTACCCCCTTGATAAGGCGTTTTTCGCACTGTCAGGCGTGATGCCGGCGGGTATTCGAGCCCTTAAATTGGCAGAGCCACAGAAAAAACCAGGCGAGATCGCGGCCGCGCGTTTCAGAATTGCCTTTGCTTCGCCGCCAGCAGATTTCGAGGAAACACTCAGGCGGTTTTTGGGCCGCAGTGGAATCCTCGTTGAAAAGAAAAATAAAAAGGGCGCGGTATCCGTGTTGGATATCGCGCCGAAAATGAAAAATATAGAGGTGTTGCAGGACGGAAAGGAGGTCCTGCTCCAATTGGAATTGCCGGCCGGAGGCACCGAGAACCTCAATCCCAGTCTTGTGCTTCGGGCGCTGGAGTCGGAATGCCAATTGCCGCCTTATTCCGTCTGCCGTACGAAATTATTGGATCAAACAGGGGCGGATTTCTGCTAATCCGCAAAGCCTGAGGCCGCGTCAATCGCCGCGCACTCTTCTGCACTGAAGTTTGTATGCGATACGATCGCGGCGTTTTCTTTGATTTGTTCGCATTTTGAGGCTCCAATTAAAACGCTGGTCACTTCGCCGTCCCGCAAAATCCAGGAGAGCGCCATCTGCGCCAGGGTCTGGCCACGCCCTTTGGCGATTTCATTCAGGGCTCTTACCTTTTTGAGCACTTCGGGCGTAATGTTTTCGGGGCGCAAAAAGCGGCCATCTTTGCGCGCGCGGCTGTCTGCGGGGATGTCTTTTAAGTAGCGATCGGTTAAAAGCCCCTGCGCCAGGGGGCTGAAAGCGATGATGCCGCATCCGTTCTTTGCGGCAAAGGGTTTTAGGCCGTCGGTTTCAATGGCGCGGTTGAAAATGGAATAAGAACTTTGATTGATGATGAAGGGGCATTTGAGCTCTTTTAAAATCTCCATGGCCTGCGCCGTGTGCGCGCGGTCATAGTTGGAAATGCCGGCGTAAAGCGCCTTGCCGCTTTTAACGGCGGTGGAAAGCGCCATCATGCTTTCTTCCAGCGGCGTCTCCGGGTCCATGCGATGATGATAAAAGATGTCCACATACTCGAGCCCCATGCGTTTTAAGCTGGCGTCAAGGCTGGCGAGGAGGTATTTCCGGCTTCCGCCGTCACCATACGGGCCGGGCCACATATAATAGCCGGCCTTGGTGCTGATGATCAGTTCGTCCCGGTAGGGCTTTAAGTCGCCATTTATGATTTTTCCAAAGTTGGATTCGGCGGCGCCGGCATCGGGGCCGTAGTTGTTGGCGAGGTCAAAATGGGTGATGCCGCAGTCAAAGGCTGTGCGGCACATCTGATTCATATTCTCGAAGGAATCGAGTTTCCCAAAATTATGCCACAGCCCCAAAGAAACCAGCGGTAATTTTAGTCCGCTGTTACCTGTGCGAGCGTAACGCATCTTTTCATACCGGTTTTCGTCTGCATGATAAGCCATAAAAACATCCCTTCCTTTGCTTGTCCTGCCATTTATTATAGCGAATGCGATTCCACAATGCAAGGCAAAAGGGCATAATTGCAAGGGGCCTTTTCACTACGTCACATTGCCGCACAATGCAAATGAGATTCACAATAAATGCGGAATGCTAGACACAATCTTTTGCTACATCTTGCCGATTGTTTTTTATATTTTGATAAAAAACGCGCCAATTTCGCTTGGCGCGCTTAAATTGCCGTATTGACGTTGCAATCAAATATGATTAGGGTAAGGGTATAGAATTGGTTGCACAGAGCCCAATCATTCCAAAGTAACGGTAGGCAGGTCCAATAGAATTCCGACCTTTTCTAAAACAGACGAATGATGCCCGATCGCTAGGGCGCAGTGGTGAGTTGGCGCTTCGGCGAACCATTTGTCCATGTAAGTGTCGGGGTCGCATTTGAATCTAGCCGGCGTTTGCGTGTTGCCGATTGCCATAATCGGGCCGTCGGTCGCCTCGGTCTCGCTGATAATAAACTTTAGCTTGCCATCAATTGTCTGAGTTACATTGAGCGTGGTAATAGGGCCGGATTTTACCTTTGCCTCAACCGAGACGCCCGTACCCTTTTTGCCGTGATATACGCCCATCCCGCGTAAGATCGGCTTCGCGCCCGCAATGCCGATGTGGAACGGGCCGTCATGGCCGATTAAAATCGTACCGTCTTCATAGTCGGTAACAACGATTTCGCAGAAGCTACCGCCGATTCCCAAAGTATCGCAGATTTTCATTGCCAATGCGGTTTTGATGTCAGCCTCTCCCGCGCAGGGAACGCCGCGGGCCGTTAACAGTGAATGCCCAACGATAAAACCGCTCTGTAGTTTTTCGTAATCATTACCTTCTGAACCATGGTAATAATAAGCCAACGCGTCGAGATCATACGCTCGCACCATGCGTTCCTGGGCCGCCGCAACCTTAGCCGACCAGTTGAGTTGCTCGTCCGTCGGCCTTTTTACCAGCGGGTCTGAAGGGGAATCGCCTGAAATCTCGAACATTTCTTTTATTTCGTCTAATTTTTCGCGAATATCTTTGTCGGTTACCGCGCGCAGGTTCCGATCCAGATCGCACATTTCTAAGATTTCAACATGAATTCCGGTTTGCGCCTGCAACATTGCAAAATCACTGTATAGATCCAGCATGCCGCTGTAACTGCCGCCTAAAAAGCCAAAGCGGCTGTGTTTCAATGTTGAAATAACGCCTGCGGCCCTAATCCAATCCGAGATTTTTTCCCAGGCGCGGACAGCCTCAGGTCTTTTGGCCGTATTTTCGTCAGTCAGTGAGATTTCAGGCGTATAGTCAAGGCCGAGCAGGCCGTTGACAATATGAAAGGGAATGCCGCCGCGGTTGAAGGCGTTGGAGATTTCGGGCGCCACACAGGCGCCGCAGTGCGCAAGCCACTCGCCCGTCGTGGTTTTTGCATAATTGATCCGGGCGGCCGGTTGCAGATTCAGAACCACAACGGGTGCCTTGCAAATCTGGTGAACCGGTAGAATGCAGGCGCTCGTTACATAAGTGCCGCAATGGCAAAAAATCAAGTCGACATTTTGCTGGTTGAACCATTCGCCGGCCGCTCTTGCCTTGATTTCATCATCGACCAGGCCGAAGTTTTTCACTTCAGCCTGGTCGCGCATTTTCTGATCGATAAATTTTCCGTATTCAATTAAGCGCTCTTTAAGCCCTTCAAACTGACTCCAATATGCTTTGAGCCCGCAGGTGTAAATTCCGATGACAGGTTTTCGCCTGGGTTTTAGCTGTTGCAACAAGCCGAATCACTCCCTTTAATCGAGGAAATCCTCGTTGATCCGAACGCCGAAGTCTTTTGCGACAGCGCGCAACTGATCATCAGAGATGGTCGAAAGGATCGGCCGGCCGGTGGATAATACGCGGCTATAAACGTCGGCCGCCTTTTCGATGGTGTGCATGAGGCCAAAGGTCGTATCGAAATCGGGGCCGGCGCAGAATAAGCCATGGTGCGCCCATACGACGGCGTCATAATGTTTCATGCATTCGCTGGTCGCCTTCGCGATATCGGGGCCGCCCGGCACCATCCATTCGACAACGCCGACGCCCTCAGGGAAGACGATCGGGCACTCGGTCGCGCTTTGCCAAAGCGCCCGGGAAAAATCGCGCGCCGTTAGGGGAAGAACATAAGTTAGCGCGATAACGCTTGGCGTATGGGCATGGTAAATGACGCGGCATTCGCCGCCGGTCGCCGCTTTGCGGACGCTGTGGTTTAGAAAATGGCTTGGGAATTCGCTGGTCGGGCGGCCTCCCGATTCCAGGCCCCAGACGATTCGGTAACTGTCGCCTTGATTGTTGATCTCTACAATGCAGATATTGTCTTCAGGCGCGAGCGATACGTTGCGGAAGTATTTTCCGCTCCCCGTTGCAATAAAGAATTCGCCGGCCAAATTCTCGGCTTTAACACCCATTTTGACCCAGTCTCTGTCGGTGCGGAACGCCGGCCTGCAGGCATCGATTTCCGCTTGCCGCATCCGATAGGTCAAATTGCCGCCGTTGCGCTCATGCCAGCCCTGGCGCCACCCGTCGTCGCACAAACGGATGAACCCCTGGATCGCCGCATTTTCCATGATATTCATTTTAATTTCCTCTCTTCTTTAAAACTTCGGCCTCATACTGGCGGACGGCCTCAAACCAGCTTTCATCCGCCGGAACACCCTCCTGCTCGCAGTACTGCGCCCAGATTTCCGAGAAGGGGAGGGTCTTGAGCTCTTCTTGCAAAACGAGGAGCTCTGTGAATTGCGAAGTGTCCTGCAACTGTTTGAGCTTTTCATGCGGTTGCAAAAGCGCAAACAACAAGGCTTTTTGCAGATTGCGTGTGCCGATCACCCAGGCCGCGACGCGGTTGATCGATGCGTCGAAGTAATCGAGTCCGATCTGCGCCTTTTCGAGCGCTCCTGTGCGAACGAGCTCCACCGCAATTTCTTTGATCTCGTCTTCAAAACGCACAACGTGATCAGAATCCCAACGCATCGGGCGGGTGACATGGAGCGGAATGCGGTCAAAAAACGCCAATAGGCTGGGAATCTTATCGCTGACCTGCTCGGTCGGGTGAAAATGGCCGTTGTCGAGCAGATAATAAAGGCCGGGGTGGGAGGCGGCGTAGCTCAAATAAAACTCATTGCTCCCGACCGTATAGGCTTCGACGCCGATGCCGAACACCTTGCTTTCCACGCAGTCGATGACACCCGGCAAATCCTCTTTTAAGATTTGATCGAGGCTGTCTTTGAGGCGCAGACGCGGGCCTAAGCGGTCGGCGGGGACATCTTTGTAGCCATCAGGGATCCAGATGTTGCAAAGGACTTCACTACCCAGTTCCTTTGCAATGGCGGACGAGATTCTCCGGCAGGCGATGCCGTGCCGGATCCAGAAGGCGCGCACTTCATCGTCAGGGCTCGATAAAGTGAGGCCGTCCTTGACCATCGGGTGGCTGAAAAAAGTGGGGTTGAAATCGATGCCGAGGCCGTTTTGTTTGGCGAATGCGACCCATTTTGCAAAGTGCTCAGGCCCCAATGCGTCGCGGTCGGCCGCCGAGCCGTTTTCAAAAATCGCGTAGCTCGCGTGCAGATTGATGCGCTTTTTGCCTGGAATCAGGGAAATGGCCTTTTGAAAGTCGGCCATGAGCTCTTCAGGCGACCGGGCCCTTCCGGGGTAGTTGCCGGTGGTCTGGATGCCGCCCGAGAGCGCCTCGCCTCTGTTTTCAAAGCCCAAAACGTCATCGCCCTGCCAACAATGGATGCTGATTGGCTTTTGGCTCAGCGTTTTGAGCGCCTTTTCAACGTCAACGCCGAAAGCCTCGTATCTTGCGCGGGCCATTGCATAGGATTCTGTCATAGTGTTTCCTCCTGACTTGTAAAATGTTGAATTGGAAAGCTGGCGCGAACCGAAGCGCGCGCCGCCAAAAGGCTGGGGAATTCTCCGGCTTTTCGCATCTGCACCATTAAGTTCCCAAGGGCAGTGCCTTCGGTCGGGCCGCTCAAAACGGGCAGACCGGTCATTTTTGCCGTATAGGCGTTTAAGTAAGTGTCTTTGCTTCCGCCGCCGACGATATGGACGACTGAAAATTTTTGGCCTGTGATGTGGGAAAGTTCTTCAATGGAATCCCGGTAACAGGTGGCAAGGCTCCGATAGACGCACTGCATCACTTCGCCGAGCGAGGTGGGAACAGGTTGGCCCGAAACTTTGCAGGCATTCTCTACGGCCGCAATCATGCTTTTGGGGGCTAAAAACTCCGGCGCATCGACATTGACAACCGATGGAAAATCCATAGCCTCGCGCGCCATCTGCTCAAGCTCGGCGAACGAATACTTCTTTTCAGTTTCCCGGCGGATGCTCTGGATCATCCAAAGCCCCATGATGTTTTTGAGATAGCGGAAACGGCCTTCATACCCGCCCTCATTGGTGAAGTTGGCCTTTTTGCCCGCCTCACAAATCAGTGGGGCGTTGCGCTCGACCCCGAGCAGGCTCCAGGTCCCACTGCTGAGATAAACGGCCGATTCGTCCTTTGCGGGGACAGCCAAAAAAGCACTGCCGGTATCATGCGTCGCCGGCAAAACCACGGCGCTCGAAAAGCCGACCTGCTTTTCAATTTCCGGCAGAAACGCCCCGAGTGTAGTGCCGGCCGGTGTCGGCGGCATAAAAAGGGAGTCTGAAACCCCGATTGCTCGAAGAATGTCCGGATCCCAAGTCCCGGTTTGCGCATTGATTAGCGCCGTCGTCGTGGCATTGGTATATTCGTTGGCCATGACACCGGTTAAGCGGTAATGAAAATAATCAGGGATCATGAGGAAGTGCCGCGCATGCGTAAAATCATCAGGCGACTCCTTTTTATGCGCTAATAACTGGTAGACGGTGTTAAAAAGTTGCTTTTGAATTCCCGTTTTTTGATAGAGCTCTGAGAAGGGCATAACTTCTTCCAGGCTGAGATCCATTCCCGCTGTGCGCTTATCGCGGTAGGCAACGGTATTGCCGACGATTTGGCCATTAGCGTCAAGTAAGACATAATCGATACCCCAGGTATCGATGCCAACGGAGACCGGAATTTTTTCTAGTTCACGGCAACGCTTAAGGCCTTCTAGAATTTGCGAAAATAAATACTCCAGGTCCCAGCAAAGATGCCCATTTTTCTCTTTAGCTCCGTTTTCAAAGCGATAAATTTCTTCTAATTGAATTTTGCCATTTTCTTGGTGGCCTAGGATATGTCGGCCGCTGGAAGCGCCAATGTCTATCGCAAGATAATAATTCATATTTTAATTTCCACCCCTTTTTAAGTCAAAAATAATGTTTTTTGCCATTTTAATTCATTATAATCTTTTTATGAAAAACAAAAAGGACGTAGTTTAAAAATTAACTACGTCCTTATTTAACCGAATTGCGGTATTCGTTTGGGCTCTTGCCATACGCGGACTGAAAAATCCGGTAAAAATAGCTGGAGTTTTCATAACCGACTGCCGTAAGGATCTCCCGCACCGGCATCCTGCTCTGCCTTAGAAGCGCGGCGGCTTTTGAAAGGCGCTTGGACTGCAAAAGCATTTTAAAGGACTTTCCCGTGCTTTCTTTGACGAGGCGGGAGAGATAGGCGAGGGAGACATGATGCTCGCTTGCCAAATTTCCGAGCGAAGCGGTTTTGTAATGCTCCTCAATTTCCCGCAATGCCGCCATGACAAGGGCATTTTGGTAGGCGGAGGTCTCGTCGGTTGCCAGGCGTTCGGTGCAATTGAGAAGCTGGAGAAAGAGTAGTCCCATCGTATTTTGGTTGAGCGAACGGCGATTTGGCTCTTGCTTTTGCAAATTCCAGATCAGATTTTCCAAAAGATTCTGCACAGGGAGCACATCGGATACCTGAAAGTGCAAAAAGCTGATGCCGTCGGTATCCTGCCGCAGAGAGCCGATGAGAAAATTGCTGAGCGGGTTGTGCGGTCCAATCATCTCGAGCGCCACATCAAAGAACTGCGGCAAAACGATAAAATTTACCGCAATATCCTCTTTGGAGGCCGGGGCGATGGCATGGCGTGCATGCTGATTGAGCAAGAGCAATTCTCCGGCCTTTAACAGGATTTCGGTCGAACCGTTTACCGTATGCCGCGTCTGACCGCGGCACATATATACCATTTCGATGTAATTATGCTTGTGATCCGGAAAGGCCGTAAAACGCGTGGCTGGGCGGATGGCGATGAGCTTGCCGCGCGAGAGCATTTTTGCACTGTCGACCAGGGCGCCGCCGCGGTCGGAGTATTGCCCCATGTCAACACCGTTGCCCTTTAAAATCTCAGATTCTTCTTCGGTAATCCGTTCAAGTTGCTCTAGCAATTGCGCGTCCATGCGGCACCTCCTTTCAATAGGGGAGAACGATACTGCCGCCAATATCGAATAAGTAGTCCCGGCTTTTTAAAAGCGATGCTAATTCGAAGGAGTCGGTCGGGCAGGCCTTGACGCGCACGGCCGCCATGCCCGCATCCCCTGGATGATGATAATCGGTTCCAGCTGAAACGATAAAATCCTCGGCCCTGGCCCACCGGCAGGCAAGCGAAATGCGGGCGTTATGCCGCGGATGCATATTGAAGCTCTCGATACCGTCGAGATAATGCGCATCGGCCCGGGTCATATGGTCTCGAAATGGGTGAGCCTGCAAAATGATATTCCGTTCGGTGTGAAAGCCTTCGTAAAATGCCTTTAAACCGCGGCCTAAGTAAAAATGAGCCCGTTCGATGTCGGCTTCATCGATCCCAAAAACAAGATAATCATTGCTATTCTCGGTAAAACGGATTTCCATACCGAGCAGAACCCGAAGCCGTGTGCCGTCCGCTATGCGGCGGGTCTCATAAAAATCCGAGAGGTAAAATTCAACCGCCTTTTGAGGCGTCATGGAAATGTAATCGGGATTGAAATGATTCGTAATTGCAATCGCATCATATCCGAGTTCTAGATAATCTTGCACCATTTTGGCCGGCGCAATTTCACTGCAGGCGCTGACCGGCTTGGTATGCGCATGGGTCTCGATTCGAATCGGATAGGTTTGTTTTAGCTCTTCGTACATGCCTGACTGCTTCTTTCTAATCGCACAAAATAAATAAATAGCAACTGAATCAAAGGGCCGGTAGATTGATAACCCAGCCCTAGGTGATTCTGTCATCTTGCGTACCGAACTAGCTTAGATCCAGCAGGTGCAGTGCTAATTGCCCACTTCTGGAACTGTTGCAACTGTAGCGTAAAGCGCAATGCGACTTCGCATGGACTCAATCCCATAATCTGCAACGTCTCTGCCGCCTCGTGCGATGAGCGCGCCGGCCTGCACTGCCGGTCCATCGGCTCTGACATAATTGTGCACAAGCATTGCGGCACGTGGCAATTAGAGTATTTGTCCGCAAAAAACGCTTTGCATTTTTAACTACGCATATTATACCACATTTTTCTCTTGAGGAAAAGTAATATTATTGACTTAGAAGATGAAATAAAGTACACTGTAAAAAATTGATTGGAGGCATGAATATGGCAATACCTGCGCCCGATTATCCGAACAGCCAGTTGATCACCGGCGTACATTTCGATCAAACGCGGATTCACAAAGGCGACGGCGATATGTGGCCTCTTACTTGGGCCGATGATGGGCATCTATATGGCGCCGCTGGCGATAGTATGGGAAGTCCCATCAATTTCTGGCGCATTGAAGGGGACCCTTATTTTTTTGCCAACCTATTTCCATTTTTGCAAGACAATCATCCATTTTCCCCGCAGGATTTTTGCAAAGGACCCGATGTTCACCCTTACGCAGGTTTAAAACCGGCCGGCATATTGTGTGTAGGCGGGATCCTTTATTTGGCGGTTTCGGCCATGAACTATGGCGAAGAAAAATATGGATTCCGGCAAAGGAACGTTTATTGTTTTATCGCGACCTCCAGTGACCATGGAACCACTTGGAACCGCAGGGCGACACCGCTTCAATTCTTTTCAGGGTGCTTTTCGGCACCTTCTTTCTTGCAATTCGGGCAAAACTATGCCGGCGCGCGCGATGGTTATGTATATGCTTATTTTCCCTCTTCGCGAGAGGGTTGCAGTTTTTGGGAAAACGGGGATGAAATACTGCTTGGCCGCGTTGAAAAAACAAAGATCCTTGAACGTCCCGCCTGGGAATTTTTTGGAGGGCTGGATCGGGCAGGGCAACCCATTTGGGTCGAGGACCGAAAAGCAGATCCGGTTTTTTCCTATCCCAATATGACAGGGCAAAACCACGTGAATTTCAATGCGGGACTTGGCCGGTACATCATGGGAAATTACGGCTTTTTAGGTCCCGACGGCAATCCGCTCCCCTACCATGCAAACCCTGATGTGAGGGGGCCGAGTCAGCTAACCCTCTTTGAAGCGCCCGAACCTTGGGGGCCATGGTCGCTATTTTATCGCGATGACAATTGGGGAACCTTCGGAGATTACAATCCTACGTTTCCCCCAAAATGGATGAGTGAGGATGGAAAAACGATGTATCTTGTATCCTCCGGCAGTTTTGACGATTACAATCTGACCGTGCAAAAGGTTACGTTGGATATATCATTTTGATTCAGCAAAATTACGCCGGAGAAAACAAAGACTGAAAACGTATACGGCATCAGCGGGAAAAGCAGTCGTTTTTCTTCCTGCTCGCTAAGGACGTTAGCGAGCAGAAGGGGAATGTATAAGCGAGAAACGAGCAGACGGAAAATCTTCGTCTGCTCGTTCATTTTGTCAATAGTGCCATATGAAAAGTGAGGCGGGAAAATCCTGATGGAGAACGAAGCGCGAAAAGACAATGATGGAGTGCCGAGAAGGAACGAAAACAGGCCGAAGCATTCTGGTTATTCCCGGCCTTGCGCCTGACGATACTTCGAATAATTTCGTCGGGCAAGAGCCACGGCCGGCGTCCCCTTAATGAGGGGCGCCACCTTTTTGCGTTTTATGAATGTTCTTTGTCAAATTAAGAATAGGGGGGTGGATGACAAAAGGAGTGCAGTAACCTACCTTGTTAATAGAGGTGGTTAAAGGGGTTAATAGAAGTGGCTAAAGGGGCTCAAAGAGCATTGGCCTGTCCAGACGACATGGCGGTAACGGTTCGAAGTCAGCACAGCAGTCCTAAAAATAATTCTGAGGAGATGGAATGGCCTTTAACGCGCCACTTAAATAATGCCAGCTTCGATTTTATAGCGGAGAATGCGCAACACCGATTCATTGATGCGCGATTCCGAAATTTTGCCGCTCTGCACGGCGTTCAAAACAGCGGGATACTGCGTTTCATAGTCGGTGCAACAAAGCAGATCGTTCCCGGCCAAGACAGCCTGTACGGCGGCCTGTTCGCCGTCGGTGTATTGACGGATCGCGTCCATAGAGAGATCATCCGTCATAATAAGGCCGCTAAAATTCAGCTCTTCGCGCAACAGGGTGTGGACCGCAGGGGAAAGGGAGGCCGGACGTTCGCCGTCGATGGCCACAACGATATTATGGGAGACTAGCACGATAGGGGCTCCGGCTTCAATCCCGCTTTGAAAGGGCAAAAAATCATTCTGCCAAAACTGCTCGATGCTACGTTCGTCGCGGGCGATGCCTGTATGGGTATCGGCATTATTGCCGTAACCGGGAAAATGTTTGAGTGCGCAACCCATATTGTTTGCGCGCATTGTGGAGACAACAGTTTTAACATATTCGGCCGTTTCGGCCGCATTTTTTCCGAAGCTTCTAGCATAAATATAGTCAGACGCATTGGTTGAAATGTCGCAGACCGGCGCAAGGTTCAAATTTATGCCAAGCGAAGAAAGCAGGTTGCACTTTTCTGTCGTATCGCTACGGATTAAGGGCCAGCCCCCTTCTTTATAAAGATCCTGCGACGACCAGAAAGGAACCGCACGGAATTGGGGATAGGCGCTGATGCGGTTCACAGTCCCGCCTTCCTCGTCGACAGCGATCAGCATCGGTATTTTTGATGCAGTTTGATAACTTTGAATATTCGAGACGACCTGCGCTTTGGTGTAATCCTTAAAATCGCGCCCAAACAGGACATAACCACCGAACTGATATTTAGAAGCGATGCTTGCGGCGTCTTTCTGCGGGCAACGCACCAAGAACATCTGGCCTACCTTTTCCTGCAAGGTCATTTTAGAAAGCAAAGTTTGCGCAGAATCGCTTTGCGCCTGTTCTGCGTCCTGTGGCTTTTCGAGATAAAATCCTAATACGTGCACGGTTTGGAGCGCCTCGGAAATCACCAGTCCACCGCAGTAGGTGACCGTGATCGCGCAGTCCATCTTCATGGGGCCTCCGGCCTGGTCGACAAGAGAATCGTCCCGCGCAAAAAGATAAACCCTTCCGTCGGAATCTGTAACAGTGACCACCTTATCAGTTAAGCCGGTAACCACGCCCTTTAGCGTTTTTTGCTGGATCGAAGCGGGCTTTGAACTTGCACCATTATGCGCGGAATTAGCGGACGGCCGCACTGCTTGGACGCTTGAATTTTCGACGAAAGAGGAAGAAAACTCCCATTCAGAGGAAAGGGCCCCAAAATAGGATGAAGAGGGCTCCGACGAAAAAGATAGTGATGCGCCCCCAACGGAACAAGCGCTGAGCGCCAGTGAAAAGAAAAGACATACAATAACGCCTCGAAGGCAATTGCGTTTCATAAGATCGCTCCACTTTGCGTTTTTTATATTATAGCACTTTTTTCTGAAAATTTGAAGTTACTTATAAAGAAGGGGGGAAAGGAAGTGCAAAAAAATGGCTGGGCTTTGTTGCCAGTCGGAGTATTTCTCTTTGCTTTTGTAGGAAGCGGAATTCTATTTGGAAGCTTCCAGGCCATACCGGCTGTAATTGCCTTTTTGCTGGCTCTGACAGTGGCCTTTTTTCAAAAGCCAAAGCGCCCTTTTGAACAAAAGCTGGATGATGTCACCCGCGGCATGGGGGACGACAGCGTCATGCTGATGTGTTTGATTTTTTTGCTGGCTGGTGGGTTCACAGGGGCGGCGCAGGCCGCCGGATGTGTCGATAGTACAGTCGGCTTTTTCTTGACGATTTTGCCACCGGCTGTTTCGGTCGGCGGTATTTTTTTGATTGGTTGCTTGATTTCGACTGCGATGGGTACCTCAATCGGGACCATTGCGGCCCTGACGCCGGTAGCCGCCGGGATTATTCAGAAAACAGGAATTTCAGGCGCTCTATGCATTGGCGCCGTCCTTTCCGGCGCGATGTTTGGAGATAACCTTTCTATGATTTCGGATACCACCATTGCCGCAACAAGAGCGCTGGGGTGCAGTACCAGAGATAAGTTCCGCGAAAACCTAAAAATCGTTTTCCCAGGCGCGGTAATTGCCCTATTTCTTTATTTGGGAACCGTAAAAACGGGGCAACCGGCTATAGGGCAATTAGCTGGGGATTACAATTTATCGCATTTATTGCCCTACCTGGCGGTTTTAAGTTGCTCGCTTGCCGGTCTTTCGGTGATCCCGGTGCTAATCTTTGGCATCGTGCTGTGCTGTGTGGTCGGTGTTGCAACAGGGGAGATTGCTCCATCCGACATCCTAGCTGTCCTTTTTTCCGGACCTGATGAAAATAGCGGCATTCAAAGCATGTATGATATGATGGCAGTTTCGATGGTGGTGGCGGGTGTGATTGGTCTGGTGCGCGCCAACGGCGGGATTGATTACCTGCTCGAAAAAATCAGGCATCGTGTTCGCTCGCCGCGGCCGCTCAGTTCGGAATTGCGGCCATTGCGTCAGCCGTAGATTTTGCGACGGCGAATAACACCGTCGCAGTCGTCGTCTGCGGGCCGATTGTCAAAGAAATCATGACCGAATATTCGGTGGAACCACGGCGGGCGGCATCTCTTTTGGATATTTTCACATCCCTTTGGCAGGGCATTTTGCCATACAGCTCGCAAATGCTTTACGCGTGTGCAGGCGCAATGGCGGCGGGTATTGAAGTCGCACCTATGACGGTAGTGCAGTATGCATATTATCCGGTTTTAATGGGTATATCATCGTTGGTGTTTTTATTGTTGCCACAAAAACGGCATCGGAATGAATAATCCATCCCGATGCCATTTTAGAAGGGCGCAAATGAAAGCAATTCACCGATTTAATTGTCTATACCAGGGCGGGTCTTGCGCAATAGTTTTTCAAGCAAATGAAAGACCTTTTTTTTGTCATTCTCTTCCAATTGCCGAAAGCGGATCAGCAAATCCTGCTCTTGGCGCGGTATTTTTGTAAAATCGGGGTCTGCTAAGAGTTCCTGTTCGATCATATCTTGCACTTCATCCAATTCTTTATGCAATTTTTCCTCTTCGCTATCGCCGCGCCGATATGGCATTGACGGTTCGGCCATTCGCAATATCGGGTAGGAGGGAGAGGACTGTATCCCGTTGAAGTTGTAGCCGGAAGGAAGGGAGGGCTCCTGAGAATTTTCAATTTCATCGCGCAGTTCCCCCCCTTCCAACAGATAGCGCACTGAGACGCCGAAAATTTTAGATAGTAAAATGGCAATCCGCAACGACGGCGTACCGCCACTTTCCATGTGTGCATAGGTCGAACGCTTCATACCGAGCGCACTGGCCATTTGTTCTTGCGTTAAATTAAGCCTTCTTCTGCAAGCGCGAATCCGCATATTGATACTCTGTTTCATACGAACACCCTTTTTCTGAAAAATAAACTTGACGAACAGTGTTTTAGTTGGTATAATTTCTAAGTCAGTTGCGCTGAAGTGGCTCAGTTGGTAGAGCAGCTGATTCGTAATCAGCAGATCGTGGGTTCGAGTCCCATCTTCAGCTCCATGCCTGCCAGACCAGATGCGGTCTGGCTTCTTTTTTTGCCCTTGGACTTGCCAAAGCGAAAGAAATTGGTTCATTTATTATTTCATTCGGGTGTACGTATGCAATAAATCAATGCACCAATCAATAACGCAAAAGCGTTATATTCAAAAACTTAAAAGCTGGAATCCGAGTTTTTGGTTTCGTCGCCAATCAAATTTTTTAGGATTCCTGTATAAATGGCGGAAGGATCTTCTAAAATATTGTTTTTGATCAATTCTGCTTGCCCGTCGTCGGCGACATAAAGTCGGACTGTTAACATTTCGCGTTCCCCTTCCATAACGCAAAAAGAAACGATCTCACCTGAAGTTTGTCTAATTATGTCGATTTTTGTCTCGCGTTCGTTCCGACGGCGGGCCAACATTTTTGTGGCCGCATAATATGCCTTTTCTCGCACTGTAAAGGGAACCGAGGCCCGGAGTGTTTTGGCGACGTCGCGTCCGGATTCTGTAATGACATAAGTGTCAGGTTCTTTTGCCGTTTTGATTTGCTGTTTTTCTAGCAGGGAAGTAATTGCTGATTCAACTTCAAAATAGTTTGCCAATCCTTCATAATGTAATAGCTCGGCCAAGTGTTTACCAGGCACAGGATCTTCGGCAGTCGAAAGAATATAACAAATCAGAATTTTGATTTCGGCGGTACTGGTTAAGCCGCCGGGAGAAACTCCAGCACTGGATGCGTCCATTTCCATTCTCTTGATCCTGCCCTTTCATTCAAAATGTAAAACGGTCGGCACTTCGTTTTTGGCATCTGTCGATTTTACGAATAAACATGTGCGAAGCGTTGCGTTTATGACGGTGAAAACTGGCCGAAGTTGCGAAACGATCAATTCGGAACAATCCTTTGAACCGCCCGCCGTCAACAACAAAGCGACTTCTTTTTGGATGCGCACAGGTGGCCGAATGCCGCGGCAAAAGCGCGCATTATAATAAACTTGGAGGCGGTCAATCAACGCCTTTAACGGCGCAGGAAAGCTATTATTGTAGATCGGCGTCGCAATAATAAGAAAGTCGCATTGTTCGAGCGCGGTATAAAAAGATTGCAAATCGGGTTTTGAACAACCATCGTGGGTTTTGCAGTATCCGCAGTCATTGCAAGGCGTCGGCATCTCATGAAAGCAGTCGTACCATTGATAGGTCGAGATCCCTTCCTTCGCCAGATACGAATCGCACAATTTTTTGGTTGCCCCATCCGATTTTGGCGATCCGTAAATGACCAAGACATGAGACCTCAATTTTAAACCTCCAACTTCACAATTACACAGATCAGTACTATACTACATTATAATAAGTGTGTTCACTTTTTTCAAGTATTGATTTTAATGCAGGACCTGCTAAAAAACGCGCTTGCATTTCTTTAGCTGTTCGACTATACTGAACTTGGAGTGTGAGCATATGACAAAAAGGGAGTTGTTGGCGCAAAATATCGCGCTGTTTGAAAAAATGCAACATGTTTCGGCTTTGGCCGATCACTATAAAGGCGAGGCAGGGCAACTAGAAAAAAAAATTGATGAATTGAATGATGAATTAGGTTTTCTTCGCGCCCGCCTAAAAGAGCTGGAAGAGGCTGATTCTGACGCGTCAAAGCGCAATAAGCAACAAGATATACAACCTGGCATTGAGGAATCGGGAGTACATGAAACGGAGCTTTCTTGGGATTCGTTTGATCCTTCGAGCCTTCCGCTCAATGCCGAAAAAACATACGGCGCGCAGGTGATCGGGAAAATTGTCGTTGAGGCGACGCGGGCGTCAAATGCTCTAGCCGGCGAAGAAAATGCCAAGGAATTGATGAGTTTGATCCTTGGGAAAACCGAAATGATCAAATATGAAATCTTAAGCATTACGGAATCTTTTTTGCCGTTGGACGATAAAAAGCGGATGATCGATGATCAATATGCGCTGGCGGTGGAATATTTTGATATTGTAAAGGGGCAAATGTAGGCAACCATGAGGTTGCCTCTTTTTTTGTCGAATCCAAGTTTTCTCTGCGATCAAAAAAATATTTTTTCGGTTTAGTGAAACGGGCGCCTGGTAATAATGCTAATAGAAAGCATTTGGAGGTGTCCGTTATTTATAACAGTAAAGTTGTGATTTGCGGCGTAGACACGTCAAAATTGCCGGTTTTGACGGAGGCTGAGAAGGAACGTTTACTCAAAGCCGTAAAGGATGGGGATACGAAGGCCAGAGATGCGCTCATCAATGGGAATTTGCGGTTAGTGCTCAGTGTAATCCAACGTTTCACGAATCGCGGGGAAAATTTGGATGATCTTTTTCAGGTCGGTTGCATCGGGCTCATTAAATCCATTGACAATTTTGATATTACGCAAAATGTTCGGTTTTCAACCTATGCCGTTCCGATGATTATCGGGGAAATCCGGCGTTATCTGCGAGACAATAACGCGATCCGTGTCAGCCGCTCGATCAAGGACACCGCCTACCGCGCAATGCAGGTAAAAGAACGCCTGACCAATGAAAAGCAAAGGGAACCGACCGTGCAAGAAATTGCGAAAGAACTAAACCTTCCAAAAGAAGATGTCGTGATTGCGCTCGAAAGCGTCGTAGAGCCCATGTCTCTCTATGAGCCGGTCTATTCCGATGGCGGAGATACCATTTATGTGCTTGATCAGGTTGGGGATCATAACGACGATCAAAACTGGCTTGACGAAATCGCTTTAAAAGAGGCCATCAAAGGGCTGAGCGATCGTGAAAAAAAGATTTTGAATTTGCGCTTCATGCAGGGCAAGACCCAAATGGAGGTTTCGGCGGAAATCGGAATCAGCCAGGCGCAGGTCTCGCGCCTGGAAAAGGGTGCGCTCAATCGAATTAAAATTTAAAAGGAAACCTCGGGCACGGCAACGCATATGAATTAATGAAAGGGTTGATTGCTATGTGTTGTCGGATCATTGATATGCGAGATAAACAGGTTGTTTGTGTCAAGGACGGAACCATATTAGGATTTGTATGCGATGTGGAGGTTGACACCTGCACCGGAGCGCTTTGCTCGATCGTAATTTATGGAAGAAGCAAACTATTCGGGTTATTTGGCCGAGAAGAGGATATTGTAATCCCTTGGCGAGACATTGAGGTAATTGGCAACGATACGATTTTGGTGCGTTGCGATCCTCCAGCGAGACATCACAAAGGCGGGCTTTTTTGCAATCGGAACTGACACAGGAAACTGTGTCAGTTTTTTACTTGAAAAATTATTCCAGTTTTTTTAACGAACTTGATAAATTCTATTTGTTTGGGAGAAACTAACCTGAAACAATATATTTTCCGAAATGGATTTCAAAAAAACGAACAAACTAAAAAAGCAGGCAGAAAGGAGTTGTCATGAAGTTTGCAAAAAATCTGGTGAAAACGGTCTTTGCACTTGGACTCATCGGATCCGTGCTGGTCTTTTCTTCCATTTTTTATGTAAACCGGGAATTGCCGACAGACTTTAAAGTTACCCAAGGTGAAAGCCTGACCATCCATTCCGAGTTGCCATTAAAAGCGGTATACACCGACAGCGCACTCTCGCAGGGCGGTGCCATTGAAACGCCGGGCGCCACCTATAATGTTGACCTAAAGTTATTTGGCATGATCCCGGTGGGAAAGGCCAAGGTTGAAGTGGTCAACGAGATGTATGTCGCCGTATTAGGCGAACCCTTCGGGATCAAAATTTATACCGAAGGCGTATTGGTCGTTGGACTAACCGACGTAGATGCCGAGGAAGGAAACCGGAATCCGGCCAAAGAAGCCGGCATTCAAGAAGGGGATTTCATTAAAACGATTAATGGGGAAAAGGTCTATAGCAACGCGGATGTTTCCAGGCTGATCACCGAATCTCAGGGTAGGCCGCTGGAATACCTGATTTCAAGAGATGGTAAGGAAAAAAAGGTGACTTTCGCGGCTTTGAAATCAAAGCAGAGCGGCACCTATAAAGCCGGCCTTTGGGTGCGGGACAGTTCCGCCGGAATCGGCACACTGACCTTTTACAGCCCTGCTTGTGATGTAATCTGCGGATTGGGGCATGGCATTTGCGATGTTGATACCGGCGAACTTCTTTCCCTGAATAGCGGCGAATTGGTAAACGCAGAGATCATTGCCAGCACAAAAGGGAAAAGCGGCGCGCCTGGTGAGTTAAAAGGTAGATTTGAATCGGGATGCCTTGCAAAGCTCATTTCGAATGACGAAACAGGCGTCTACGGTTATCCCGCTACAGAAGTGAACTGCGATGACCTGATGCCTGTCGCCCTGAAACAAGAGGTCGTCGAGGGCCCTGCCCAAATTTTAGCGACTGTTTCTGGACATGAACCAAAGCGGTACGACTGCGAAATCGAAGTTAAGCACAACAGCAGTGCTAAAACTCAGAATTTGGTCATTCATGTGACAGATCCGGAAATATTGCAAAATACCGGCGGCATTGTGCAGGGGATGAGCGGTAGCCCAATTATTCAGAATGGTAAACTAATTGGAGCAGTCACACATGTTTTAGTGGACGATCCTACTTTAGGTTACGGAATTTTTGCCGAAAGCATGCTGGAGACTGCACAGGAATTAACAAAACAAGAATTGAAAGAAGCGTCCTAAATGAGCGGCCAAGGTGAAAGCCTTGGCCGTTTCTATGAGGCAGATAAATGGTTTTACAGTAGAAAAAACTTTTAAAAAATAGAGAGAAAGAATGAAAAAAGAACTATTTTTACATCCATTTCATGGGGATTGATCGCTTTCTGGCATCTTTATTGCCGTGATCCAGGCCGAGAATAGTCGTGATACAAATATCTATGTCGAATTTCTTTCTCTTTCTAAAAAATTCCATTATTTCCCTTTTTTAGTATTGCATTATTCTGACAAATATGGTAAAATATACCAAACCAAACAGATGGAGGAAAAATCATGGAAAAGAAGCTAAAGGTAATGATTGCGGACGATTCAACAGAATTCGGGCAGAATTGTGCAAACGCCCTGAGAAGTTACGGAATGGACGTCAGGCTTTGCGAGAAAGATGGGCAAGTACTCGTTGCAAAAATCAGACAGATGCACCCGGATGTGATTCTGGCAGATGTATTTATGCCAAATTTGGACATTCTTGGGGTGCTCGACGTGTTAAAAGAAATGGACGTCAAAGAGCGCCCGATGGTCATGGCGATGTCGAGCTATGACAATCCCCGCTTGGAAAAGGAGGCACTGAGTGCTGGAGCTAGCTATTATTTTCTAAAGCCATTTGACACCAATATTCTGGCGGAGCGAATCATTCAGCTTTCGGGTTGGAAAAACGAGATATCGCCAGTCGTCGTAAAAGATAATGTCCTGAGCGATCCAGAATTAGAACTGATGGTGACCGATATTATTCATCAAATTGGCGTACCAGCCCATATCAAAGGATATCATTACCTTAGAGAAGCAATCATGTTATCCGTCAAAAACACCGATATGATGAATTCCGTAACAAAAGTATTGTATCCGACCGTAGCGAAAAAACATTCCACAACTTCCTCCAGGGTTGAACGCGCCATCCGCCACGCAATCGAAGTGGCTTGGGACCGCGGCGACGTCAACGTCCTTAATTCTTATTTTGGTTATACCGTTCATAATGGCCGCGGAAAGCCAACCAATAGTGAATTCATTGCCATGATTGCCGATAAATTACGTTTGCGTTTAAAAATTAGCTGATCAAAAAACCGCCTGCGGTTGCCGCGGGCGGTTATTCTTTTTGGCAACTGGGGCAAAAATAGCTACTGCGACCTCCAATCACTTTTCGTGCAATCGGTTGACCGCATAAAGGGCAAGGGTCATTTTCATGCCCATATACTTTTAAGAAAGGAGTATTGCGATATTCTTTTCCGAAACCGGCCAGGTAATCTTCGGCCGAGATGTCGTTCTGTGCAATTTTTTCTAATAGTACTGTGGGAATCGACTTGGCTAACAGATTCCACTCTTTCGCTTGCAAACTGCAGGCTAATCGAGCCGGATTTAGACCGATGCTGAATAAAATTTCATCGGCATAAATATTTCCGATGCCTGCGACGATGCGCTGATCTAAAAGGCAGGTTTTGATGGGCCGTCGGCTCTTTAAAAGCTCATTTTTTAAGTAATTTGCATTGAGTGAAGTGTCAAAGGGCTCCAGGCCGAGTTTGTCGACTCCAGAGTAAAGATCCGGTTCGTTTTGGTTCAAGAACCAGACACGTCCAAACCGCCTTTGGTCAAGGAAGCGAAGCTCACACCCATTTTGCAAAGTGAGAACAAGGCGGGTATGGGCATGAGAAGGGAAGTCGGGTGGGGCGACAATCAATTGACCCGTCATTCGAAGATGCAGAATTAGGCGGCTGTCTTTCTGTAGGCCCATTATTAAAAATTTTCCGCGCCGATTCAAGGCGCGAATTGATTGGCCGGCGATGCCCCTGCAAAACGCAGTGACTTCTGGATATGCAATTGCCTTTGCATCCAAGATGCGAATATCAACGATTTTTTGCCCAACGAGTTGCGGCGATAGTACGCGTTTGATGGTTTCCACTTCAGGCAGTTCCGGCATAGGCACCTCCGTGTTCGTTTTTGCTATTGTATCAGATCTTGAAAGGGAATGCAAGCCAAGCGGACGCTCAAAAAACACAAAGAAATGTCTTGCCTGAACACTTCTTTTATGCTATACTAAATTGAATATTTATGATGTTTCGGAAAGGATTGCCAAATGCGGATTTTGGGGATTGACCCTGGTTATGCCATCGTCGGTTATGGGGTCGTAGATTACGATAACAACCGGTTTCGTCCGGTGGAATACGGAACTGTGACAACGCCTGCGGGAATGCCTTTTCCGGCGCGATTGGCGCTAATCGACCGGGGTGTTACTGAAATCCTTGAAAAATACCGGCCGCAGGCCCTGTCGATGGAAAAGCTTTTTTTCAACACAAATACGACGACGGCAATCGACGTTGCGCAGGCCAGGGGCGTCATCCTGTTGGCGGCCCAGCGGGCCGGCATTGAAATCCGGGAATACACCCCTTTGCAGGTGAAACAATCTGTAACAGGGTATGGCCGCGCCGAAAAAATGCAGGTCATGGAGATGACGCGCCAGCTTTTGGGGCTAAAATCAATCCCAAAACCTGACGATACGGCCGATGCCTTGGCCCTGGCCATCTGCCATGCGCACGCATCGGGTTCGCTTTACGGAAAATTGCAATTGGAATTGGGAGGAAAACGACGTTGATCGCTTCGCTACACGGTACTTTGATTTATGCAGATGCGCAATGCGCAGTTGTTGAATGCGGCGGCGTTGGCTTCCGCCTGATCGCTTCGCTCAACACCTTGCGCGCCCTTCCGCCGGTCGGCAGAGAGGTTTTTTTGCATACGCATTTGGTGGTGCGAGAAGACGCGATGGAGCTATATGGCTTTTCAGACCTGGCTGAGCTCGAATGTTTTAAGCTCGTGACCTCGGTTAACGGTGTCGGCGCACGTATCGGCATCGCACTGCTTTCCGATTTTACCGCAGACCAACTTGCGCTTTGCGTCGTGAGCGGCGATGCTAAGGCTTTGACCCGCGCCAGCGGTGTCGGCATTAAACTGGCGCAACGCATCGTCCTAGAACTCAAAGACAAAATCGCCGGCTCAAACTTTGGCGATCGCGCCGAGTTGGAAGCTGTGGGAAATGCGACGGCTTCAGGAATTCCAGCCGAGGCCATCAGCGCCCTCGTTGCGCTGGGATTTTCGCAGAGTGAAGCGTCCCTCGCCGTCGGCCGTCTCGATCCGTCAATGCCGGTCGAACAGATGATTAAAGAAGCGCTCAAACAGATCGCAAGGCAGGTGTAATGGATGGAAGAAATGGATTTTGAAAATCGAATCGTCGCGCCGGAATACACCTACCATGACGAGGAAATCGATACTTCCTTGCGCCCGAAAACTTTGCAGGATTACATTGGGCAGGATAAGGTGAAAGATAATCTGAGCATCTATATTAAGGCGGCTTTGGCGCGCAAAGAACCACTCGACCACGTTTTGCTCTATGGCCCGCCAGGGCTTGGAAAAACAACGCTTTCCGGCATTATCGCCAAAGAAATGGGCGTGAATCTCCGCGTTACGTCTGGCCCCGCCATCGAAAAACAGGGGGACTTGGTCGCAATCCTTACTAACCTCGCGGAAGGTGACGTATTGTTTATCGATGAGATCCACCGCCTTTCGCGCAATGTGGAGGAAATCCTTTATCCTGCAATGGAGGACTTTTCGCTCGACATCATCATTGGAAAAGGTCCCTCGGCCCGGTCGATCCGCCTGGATGTGCCGCACTTTACGTTGGTCGGCGCGACGACACGCTCCGGCCAGTTAACCGCGCCGCTCAGAGACCGATTTGGCGTTTTGTTGCGATTGGAATTATATACGCCAGAGCAACTCTCTCAAATCGTCCGGCGTTCGGCCGGAATCTTGGGGATTCCCATCGACCGCGACGGCGCGCTGGAAATCGCCTCGCGCTCGCGCGGGACGCCGCGCATCGCCAACCGCCTGCTAAAACGGGTGCGGGACATCGCCCAGATCGAGCATGACGGCGTGATTAATGAGTCCGTGGCCCGCGCCGCACTTGAGCGCTTTGAAATCGACGAATTAGGTCTCGATGATTTTGACCGAAAAATGCTTTCGACCATCATCCATACCTATGGCGGCGGCCCTGTCGGACTCGACACTTTGGCGGCGGCCGTTGGCGAAGAGAGTATTACAATCGAGGATGTTTACGAACCGTATTTAATGCAGATTGGATTTTTGTCGCGCACCAACAGAGGCCGCTGTGTCACGCCGGCCGCCTATGAGCATTTGGGGCTACCTCGCCCCCAAACGCAAGCTTAATTGCGCGCCTTAGATGTGAACACACTTCAAGTTGCAAGGATAACTAGCCGTACAATATTGGAAAGAGGAGATATTTTTTATGGGAAGACTGTTTGGAACCGACGGCGCCAGAGGGATCGCGAACGCGGAACTAACCTGTGAACTCGCGACAAATATCGGCCGTGCGGCGGCCTATGTTTTAACGGAAAAAACGACCGAGCGCCCGAAGGTTTTAATCGGCAAGGATACGCGAGTATCTTCAGATATGCTCGAAATGGCCTTGGCGGCAGGGCTCTGTTCGGTGGGGGCCGATGTCGTGCTCTGCGGATATGTGCCGACGCCGGCTGTCGCCTATCTTGTGACCGATTCGGGCGCCGATGCTGGAATCATGATCTCGGCTTCGCACAATCCTTGTGAATACAATGGCATCAAGCTCTTCGACGCAAATGGGTTTAAATTGCCAGATGCTGTTGAAGAAGAGATTGAAGCACTGGTGCTCGATGATATGAGCCCCATCGAATACCCAACAGGGGGCGAAGTAGGGAGCGTGTTTTACCGTGACGATTATGTCGACCATTATATCGATCATATTGCTGAATCGGTAAATGCAGATTTAAGCGGCCTTACCATCGCGCTCGATTGCGCCAACGGTTCGGCTTCGCATACTGCCGAACGCCTGTTTACGCGCCTGGGCGCCAAATGCCATATGATCCACGCGACTCCCAATGGCGTCAACATCAACGCCGCCTGCGGCTCGACCCATATGGAGGATCTGATTGATTATGTAAATGGGCATGATGTCGATTTAGGGCTCGCCTTTGACGGCGACGCAGACCGTTGCCTGGCGGTCGATGAAAACGGCAAGCTTATTGACGGCGATAAGCTGATCGCCATTTTTGCGAAGGATATGAAAGGGCGGGGGACACTCCGCGGAAATACAGCCGTGGTTACGGTTATGACCAACCTCGGGTTTAAACACTTTGCAAAGGACAACGGCATCCAAGTAGCTGAGACTGCCGTCGGCGACCGTTATGTGCTGGAAGAAATGTTGCGTAGCGATTACGCCATCGGTGGCGAGCAGTCTGGCCATATTATTTTCAAGCAGTATGCCACGACAGGCGACGGGCAACTCTCAGGCGCCATGCTTGCGGCGGCCATGGTGCGCCAGAAAAAGCGCGCCTCGGAACTGGCGCAAATCATGCGGACCTTCCCGCAGACCATTGTCAACGTCAAAGCGGATCAGAACGCCAAAGCGTTACTCAAGACCGATGACACTATTCTATCAGCGATTCGTCAAGTGCAAGAGGAGCTGGGAGAAGATGGTCGGATTTTGGTTCGCGCCTCGGGAACAGAGCCATTGATCCGCGTCATGATTGAAGGGCAGGATATAGTCCAGATCAAAAAAATGGCCAAATCCGTCGCGCAGGTGATTGAGGAACGAAGCATCCAATGAGATGGACCGATGATTTTACTGATTATGAACTGATTGACGCCTCCGACGGAGAACGGCTCGAGCGTTGGGGCGAGATTTTGCTCATCCGCCCTGATCCCCAGGTGATTTGGTCGGGTCAGCGAGACGACGCCCGCTGGCAAACACCCCACGCCGTCTATCATCGTTCCAGTAGCGGCGGTGGCGCCTGGGAACGAAAAAGAAGCGTGCCCGAGGTCTGGGAAATCGGATATAGAGGTCTTACTTTCCGATTAAAACCAATGGGCTTTAAGCATACGGGCCTTTTTCCGGAGCAGGCTGTCAATTGGGACCTTGTGCAGGATTGCATCCGCAAAGCAGGGCGTCAAGTCAAGATCCTCAACCTTTTTGCTTATACCGGCGGAGCGACCCTGGCCTGTTTGCAGGCCGGCGCGAGCGTGACCCATGTCGACGCCTCAAAAGGTACGGTGCAATGGGCGAAGGAAAATGCTGTAGCTTCAGGGCTCGCCGACGCAAAGGTCCGTTGGCTTGTCGACGATTGCCTTAAGTTCGTTCGGCGGGAAATCCGTCGCGGCAATCGATATGACGGCATTATTATGGATCCGCCGTCTTATGGGCGAGGCCCGAACGGAGAGGTCTGGAAGCTAGACCAGCAACTGAATGATTTGCTGGCGTCCGTAGGGCAACTTCTGAGCGAAAATGCGATCTTCTTCCTTCTCAATTCTTATACGGCAGGGCTTTCGCCGAGCATTTTGAATTATATGACGCAAACTCATGTCGTAAAGGATCGAGCGGGGAGTGTTTGGACCGATGAAATCGGTCTTAAGGTCACGCAAAAGGACCTCATATTACCCTGTGGAAATACAACAATTTGGATGTAAGGAAACGCGATGGATAACATCATTGAGGTAAAAAATGTTACATTTGAATACGACTCGGCCGATACCAGCGCGCGCCAGGTGCTAAGAAATTTTTCGCTCTCAATCGCGCGAGGCTCTTTCACAGTAATTCTAGGGCACAACGGTTCGGGGAAATCGACCCTGGCGAAATTGCTCAATGGCCTTTATAAGCCGACGGCTGGCGCAGTAACGGTCGACGGGATGGACACTGCTGACGAGGCGCATGAGATCGACATCAAACGCAAGGTCGGCATGGTTTTTCAAAACCCGGACAATCAGCTTGTGGCTTCGGTCGTGGAAGAAGACGTGGCCTTTGGCCCTGAAAATCTTGGCATGGAACCGGCAGAGATTCGTCTGCGGGTTGATGAGGCGCTAAAAGCTGTCGATATGTATGATTATCGCAAATCAGCGCCACATAAGCTTTCGGGTGGGCAAAAGCAACGCATCGCCATTGCCGGCGTCATTGCCATGCAACCTGAGTGCATCGTTTTGGACGAGCCGACAGCCATGCTCGATCCGCGCGGGCGGAGCGAGGTGCTTGATACTTTGGTTCGCTTAAACCGCGAAAAGGGAATTACGATCGTTTTAATCACCCACTATATGAATGAAACCGAACCGGCCGATCGCGTCCTTGTCATGCACGATGGCGAAGTGATTGACGACGGCCGGCCGCGTGAGGTTTTTTCGCATATCGATACGCTCAAACGGGCCGGTTTGGATCTGCCGCAGACCACCGATCTACTTTACCGCCTGCGCCAAGCGGGCCTATCGGTTCCCGAAGGTGTTTTGACGGTAGAAGAATGCGTGCAGGCGTTATTGCCGCTCTTGACGGAGGTGCGGTGAATGGCCTTTTTAAGCGTTGAAAATCTCACTTACACCTACGGACAAAATACACCCTTTGAAAAAACCGCCATCAAAGATATTTCCTTTTCCGCTGAAAAAGGGGAGATTATCGGTTTGATCGGTCATACCGGTTCGGGAAAATCAACCCTGGTTCAGCATCTGAACGGCCTAATCAAACCGCAGTCCGGCCAAATTCTGCTGGATGGGACGGACATTTGGGCTGACGAGAAAAAAATCCGAGAGATTCGTTTTCGCGTTGGGCTCGTTTTCCAATACCCTGAATATCAGCTCTTTGAAGAAACCGTCGAAAAGGACATCGCTTTCGGCCCGACCAATATGGGGCTATCCCCGGAAGAAATCAAAGCGCGGGTGTATGCGGCCGCACAAAGCGTCGGCTTGCGCGAGGAGCTTTTGGCGCAGTCACCCTTTGACCTGTCAGGCGGAGAAAAGCGCCGCGCCGCAATTGCCGGCGTTATGGCAATGCAACCCGAAATTTTAATCTTTGATGAACCCACCGCCGGCCTTGATCCTGCAGGCCGGGATCAGATTTTAGAAAATATCGTCAAATACCGTGACGCGACGGGCGCGACCATCCTGATTGTTTCGCACAGCATGGAGGATATGGCCAAAGTCGCAGAAAAGATTCTTGTAATGAATCATGGGAGCCTCGCGCTTTCCGGGACGACCGAATCGGTCTATGCGCAGGCTGATGCGCTCGTCGGGATGGGGTTGAATGTTCCGCAGATTACGAAGGTCTTCCTTGCTTTGCGCCGCTTTGGCATCGACCTGCCGCTGGTTTATACGGTTGACGGTGCTTTTGATGCCATTCTGTCTTTTCGGAAGGGCGGTGCGCCGGTATGATGAAGGACATCACCTTTGGGCAGTATTTTCCGGCAGACAGCATCGTTCATCGCTTTGATCCACGCGCAAAGTTGCTACTTTCGCTTCTTTTGATGATTTTTATTTTTGTCGCCGGGAATTTTTGGGCGCTCTTTTTGATTGGCGGTACGGTGTTGACCCTCATGATGATATCAAAGGTGCCGGTTCGGCTCTATTTGCGGAATGTAAAATCAATCTTTCCAATCATCCTATTTACTTCACTTTTGAACGCCCTTTACACTTCAAGCGGAACGGTGCTTCTCAAATGGTGGATCTTTACGGTGACGACAGGTGGCCTTACACGCGCGGCATTTATGTCGCTGAGGATTTTATTTTTGATATTTTCCAGCGCTCTGCTGACGTATACCACGACGCCAAACGATCTAACCGACGCCATTGAGCGGGTGTTAAAGCCGCTGAAGTTTATCGGCCTTGGAAACGCCGTGCACACGATGGCGATGATGATGACCATTGCGCTCCGTTTTATTCCAACCCTCATCGAAGAGACTGAAAAAATCATGAATGCCCAAAAGGCGCGAGGAGCAGATTTAGAGAGCGGAAATCTGATGCATCGCATCAAGGCCATGTTGCCCATTCTGATTCCGCTTTTGATTTCCTCTGTGCGGCGGGCCTATGAGCTCGCCGAGGCGATGGAGTGCCGATGCTATCATGGCGGCAAGGGGCGCAAGCGGATGAAGCAAATGAAATTATCGCGCGCCGATTATATTGGAAGCGCAGTCCTTGTCGTTTTGTGCGCCTGTGTGATCCCGATCAACCTTTTTCTGTGAGGAAATTTAGGATATGCGGAAACTTTTGTTGTCCCTTTCGTTTGATGGCACTGCATTTCACGGTTGGCAAGTGCAACCCAATGGAGTTACTGTGCAACAATGCCTGCAAGATGCATTAGAACGGCTCTACGGCATCCGCCCAGACGTGACTGGGTGCAGTCGCACCGACGCCGGGGTGCACGCGCGGCAATTTTGTTGCCATTACTGCGATTCTGGCCGCTTGAAAACGCGCGAGATTGTTGGCGCGCTCAATGCTTTTCTACCAAAAACGGTCAGCGTGCGAGAATGCATTGAAGTGCCTTTGGATTTTCATGCGCGCTATTCCTGCATTGAAAAACAATATATCTACCGCATGTATGTCTCTCGCACCAGGGATCCGTTTTTAGAAGGTTACGCGCTCCGTTTGATTAGGCCGCTAGACCTCTTTGCCGCCGGGCAGTTTTGCAACGCGGTAACAGGAGCGCACGATTTTATCGGTTTTTCCTCCTCCGGCCGGACAACGGAAGATACTGTCCGAACAGTGCGCGACTGCCACATGGAACAAGCAGGATTCGAATACCGCTTTGTCATTTCCGCAGACGGTTTTCTCTACAATATGGTCCGTATTTTGGTTGGAACACTTTTATGGGTCTGCGAAGGCAAAATAGACCCTGCAGAAGTGCCAAAAATCCTCGCGAGCAAGAATCGCTCTTTGGCAGGGCCGACCGCCCCGCCGTATGGGCTTTATTTGGAACAAGTTTTTTTTGGGGAAGGGCAGGTGAAGCCGGATGCCGCGATATGAAAAAAAGAATTTCAAAAAACGCAAAATTGCGAAACCCAAACGGCCTGTGGAGCAACAACATGCAGAGGATTCTGAGCCTGTTGAGCAGATTCAAATGAAACCCTCGCGGGATTCTTCGCGAAGTCGTCCGGCGACAGAACCGAAACGTTCGTCTTCGAGACCCAAACGAACGCCCGCGGCAAAAAAGGCGGCGCAAAAGGGCGGGGAAAACCTGCGCGTTGTCATGGGGCGAAAGGCGGCCCGGCGCAAAAAATGGATCATTTCGCTGACTTCCATCGCGCTATTATTTGTTCTGCTCATTGGGGTATCGTTTTTGACTCCCACCGGCCTAATGGAATATCTGCGCAATCAGATTGCGGCCTTCGGAAGCGGCGAATTTCCGGTTGATTTGTCGGGGGGCGAGACAATGGACGCGTATTTGGTAGGCGGGAATGTTTTTGTTTTGTCGGATACGCATGCCGAAGTCTATAATGATGCCGGAAAACAGATTTTTTCGCGTCAACACGCTTTTGTGAAGCCGGTCATGCGCGTCTCAGCGGCACGAGGTATGGTTTACGACCAAAATGGAACGGATCTTTACATCTTTAATTTAGCGAGCGTTTTGACCGAAAAGGAATTTGAAAATCCCATATTAAGCGGTGCGATCGCCCGCAACGGCACTTATGCTGTGGCAACGCGCTCGCAAGATTATGCGGCGCAAGTGGAGGTGTTTGACCGTAATGACCGATCTATTTTCACCTGGTACAGTCCTACGGAATTGATATCCGATGTTGCGCTGTCGGGCGATGGGAAAAGGCTGGCCGTCAGTGTGCTCAGCGCCAATGCAGGTACGTTTTTATCGAAGGTTTATCTCTTCAATTACAGAAGCGCGGCCCCAAGCGCTACCGTTACATATGAGGGAGAAGCAGTACTGCGGCTCGAGGCGGTTTCAAACAATCGCTTTGCCGTTATTTCAGAGAATCATATTGATTCTATCTCATTTCAAAGCGGGCAACGCGTCGAACACCAAACAGACTATGCGGTACAACTTTTTCGGACCGACGGTAAAAGCTGGTTTGCGGCCGCCGCCAGCAGGACGGGAAATAAAAATGACAATCAAATCATAGTCTTTAATGATTCGGGTGAACAGATCGCAAATTTTGACTTTTTAGGAACCATCACTGATTTGACCGTCCGAAATAAAACGGTCTATGTACTGAGCGATGGTAGCGTCAGCGCCTTCCATCTGGATGGCTCTGGTGCCGGAAGTAGCGCTTGCTCTTTTAGTGTTTCTCGGATTGTAAGTCCTGCCACACAGGCTGTGCTTGCGCTCAGCGATCAAAATATCACCCGCGTAGAAATTTTAAATGAAAAAACGGAGGGTCAATAAATGGGATTTTTGCTGGATATTATCGTAGTAGCGATTATCGCTTTAACGGCATTTCTGGCGGCCAGGCGCGGATTCGTGCGGACTTTCATTGAAGTTGTGGGATTTTTCCTCTCAATCTATCTGGCCTTTGCACTCAGCGGCAGTTTGGCGCAGGTTACCTACGATAAGGCTGTGGAGCCAAGCGTCGTAGGCACCATAGAAAACGCCATTGGCGAGACTACCTTGAATGTTTCTGAAACAACGATTAATCAGATCTGGGATGAGATTCCGCAGTTTTTAACCGCGATGGCTGAAAAAAATGGCCTGACAAAATCCACGCTTTCGCAGGAAGTTCAGCGGTTTACGGATCACTCCGGCGCTGGGATTGCACAGGTCGCGGCGGATTTTGTTGAGCCGGCAATTGTATCGATCTTGCGGGTCTTATTCGGCGTTTTGATCTTTATTGTACTCTTAATTTTGATTAAATTTTTGGCAAAGTTCATTAATCGGGTCTTTAAACTTCCACTGGTCGGTTCACTCAACACAGTTTTGGGCGCAGTCCTTGGGGTTGCAAAGGGTTTCATTTATGCGTTTTTGATCTGCACAGTACTTTCGGCGTTAGCTGTGGTTTTAAAGGACGGATTTTTGATCTTTACGCCAAAGGCCATTGAGTCCTCTTTCCTCTTTAAGTGGCTTGCCTCTTTGAGCCCGCTGTTTTAGTTAAGACGTTTTGATATGGGGATGTCAAAAGATATGAAAAAAATTCTAACAATTCCGAATATCATTTCTGCGGTTCGCATATTGCTCGTTCCGCTTTTTGTCGTTTTCTTTTTTGTAGATACGCTGGCAAATCATGAGATTTATGCCATTGTGGTTTTATTGTTGTCAGGACTGAGCGATGTGGTAGACGGCACGATTGCGCGTAAATTTAATATGATCTCTGACCTTGGTAAAATTCTGGATCCAATTGCTGACAAATTAACCCAAGCGGCGGTTGTTTTTTGTTTGTTAATAAAACATCCATCAATTCTTCCAATGTTTATAGTATTCTTAGTAAAGGAATTATTGACTGCATTTGCCGCAATGTATCTTTTGCGGCATGGGACCAAGCCCATCTCGGCGAAATGGTGGGGGAAACTTTCCACCGTTGTGATCTATATTACAACGCTTTATTTGATCGTCAGTGAAATCGTTGAGATCCCTTACGCTTGGATATCCTATGTGCTTATTTATTCCTCGATCTTTTTTATGTTGCTTTCGATGTTTGGCTACCTGAGTATCTTTTTGAAACCCATTGCCAAAAATAAAGAACAGTGATAAGAGAATATTTCTCAAAACCAAAGGAGCCCCTTTTATGATGAAACTTTGTTCCAAATGCAAAAAACGGCCGGCAATGGTCTTTGTGTCGGATCCCACGACCAACGCGGAGCCCCAAGGGCTCTGCCTTGTTTGCGCCAAAGAGCTTGGAATTAAACCGATTGACGACATGCTCGAAAAAATGAACATCTCCGACAGCGATATTGAGCAAATGAGCGATCAGTTTATGGAAATTATGAACCTCTCTGAAAATGGAATGGAAGCGCCCCAAAACCAAGATGGAGAAATGGACCCGGACGGGGATTTTGAATACGGCGGAGCGCCGACCTTTCCGTTTTTAAACCAGGTGTTTGGT
>CASFAP010000159.1 GCA_949292695.1 uncultured Eubacteriales bacterium
CGAACAGAACTCCACTTTCCGAGACCATTTTCTCGATCTACCCTATGATTTAAGCCAAGTCGTTTTTCTGACGACGGCAAATACGCTCGAAACCATCCCAGCACCTTTGCTTGACCGTTTGGAAGTCATTGAGCTTTCAAGTTATACGCGGGAGGAAAAATTCCAGATTGCAAAACAGCATTTGCTCAAAAAAGAGTTAAAGCGGCACGGTCTGCGCCCATCGACCTGCAAAATCTGCGACGATACACTCTATGCACTGATCGATTTTTATACACGAGAAGCCGGCGTTCGAAAGTTAGAACGTAGCATTGCAACATTGTGCCGGAAGGCGGCGAAAGAAATCGTCGCTGGGAAAAATCGTGTTACGATTCATGCAGAGCAATTAGAAGCATTATTGGGTGTAAAAAAATACCGTCCAGATTTGATTTTGCCGCAGGATGAAGTGGGTGTTATCAACGGCCTTGCCTGGACGTCGGTCGGCGGCGAACTGATGCGGATGGAAGTTGCCGTGGTCGAGGGCTCCGGAAAGCTGGAACTGACTGGCTCGCTCGGAGATGTCATGCAGGAATCGGCGCGGGCGGCTGTGACTTATGTGCGGAGCCGCGCAAAATCATTCGGTATTTCTCCTACCTTCTATAAGGATATGGATATTCACATCCATGCGACCGAGGCCGCTGTCCCGAAGGATGGGCCGTCGGCCGGTGTGACGATTGTAACGGCTTTAGTCTCGGCCTTGACAGGGCGCCCGATTCGCCGGGATATCGCGATGACCGGCGAGGTCACCGTGCGCGGTCGCGTCTTGGCGATAGGTGGTTTGAAAGAAAAAACCATGGCGGCCTATCGCGCCGGTGTAACCACCGTTTTTCTCCCGAAGGAAAACGAGCCAGATTTGGCCGAAATTGACGAAACGGTCCGCGGTGCGTTGCACTTCGTGCCAGTCAGTACAGTCGACGAAATCCTGCCGCAGGCCCTTCTGCCTTTGCCTGTTGGAAGTCAAGAGGCGTTGCGCCCCGAACTCTGCGAGAACCATATCGGCCAAAAGGCCGCGAAGCCCGTCGCCATTGTGCAGTAGGTGCAACTTATGAATTATCAGCAGATTGCTTTTGAGTGCGCTTTTGGCACGGCGAGTCAGCTTCCCGCGTCCAGCTTGCCTGAGATCTGTTTTGCGGGGCGCTCCAATGTCGGCAAATCCTCTCTAATTAACCGTGTGGTGGGGCGTAAATCTCTGGCGCGGGTCAGCGCAAAACCTGGCAAAACCGTGACGATCAACTTTTACCGTTTGGGCCCAATCCGCCTGGTTGATTTGCCAGGCTATGGATATGCCAAGGTCCCTTTTACGGAACGCGACCGCTGGTCGGAATTGATGGAGGGGTACTTTCGGTCGGGGCGCAATATTCCCATGGTTTTTCAGCTTATAGATATGCGGCATCCGCCGACTGAATTCGATTTGCATATGTTGCGCTTTTTAAAGGAAATGCAGTACCCCTTTACAGTCATTTTGACAAAAAGCGACAAATTAAACAAGAGTCAGAGAACCGAGCGCCTACAGGCCCTGCCGCAAGAGTTGTCTGAACTTGCTAACGGTGTGCAATGCATTCCCTTTTCTGCGCAGACGGGGGAAGGTGTCGAAGAAATCCGGCAATGCTTAGAGGAAATTGCAAAGGGAAAGGATGTTTTAACATGATCCATGCATCTTTCGGTGTAAATGAAGTTGGGAATTTGACGCTGAATGGAGCTGATACCGTAGAACTGGCAAAGCAATACGGTACACCGCTCTATGTCTTCAGTGAGGACGATATTCGCGAGAACTGCCGCCATTTTGTCGAAGCGCTCGGCGCCTTTTATGACGGGAACGGTCAGATCCTCTATGCCAGCAAGGCCTTTTGTTGCAAGGAAATGTACCGCATTATGAAGGAAGAAAGCATGGGAATCGATGTAGTCTCTGGCGGCGAGCTATACACGGCTTTATCGGTCGACTTCCCGGTGGAGCGCATCTTTTTCCATGGCAACAACAAGACGGACGCCGAACTCAAGTTAGCCATTCAGGCTGGCGTCGGGCACATTGTCGTCGACAATTTAGAAGAGATGCATCGGTTAAATGATTTCGCATCCGCGGCCAATCGAGTCATGCACATCTTTTTGCGCGTAAAGCCGGGGATTGATGCTCACACGCACAGTTTTATCCGCACAGGGCAGATCGATTCCAAATTCGGCTTTGCTCTGGAAACCGGCGAGGCAATGGCCGCCGCGAAGGAGGCGCTCAGCCTTTCCCATCTTTCGCTGGATGGCTTGCACTGCCATATCGGCTCGCAGATTTTTGATACCGAACCCTTCGCATTGGCCGCGGATGTAATGTTGCGCCTGATGGACAAGCTCCGTGCCGAAACCGGCGTAACCCTTGAAGGATTGAACCTCGGCGGCGGCTTTGGCATTCGCTATCAGGAGTCCGACCGCCCGGGCGTATACCGCGACAGCATTGAAATAATGGCGGCGGCTTTGCGCGCCGCGGCAAAAGAATTGGACTTTCCGCTTCCAAAGCTTTATTTGGAGCCGGGTCGTTCGATTGTCGGGGCGGCAAGTGCGACGCTCTATAAAGTCGGCTCTGTCAAAGAAATTCCAGGCATTCGGACTTATGTCGCGGTTGACGGCGGCATGACCGATAATCCGCGATACGCGTTATATCAGGCGCCATATGAAATCGTGATCGCCAATAAGGCGCGCGAAGAACGCGATTTTGTGGCGACTGTGGCGGGAAAGTGTTGCGAAAGCGGTGATTTAATCCAGGAAAATGCGGCGATGCAACATGCAGAGCCGGGGGATACCTTGGCGGTTCTGGCGACCGGACCCTATAACGATTCGATGGCAAGCAACTATAACCGCATTCCCCGACCAGCGGCCGTGATGATTCGTTCTGGCAACGCCCGATTGATTCGGCGGCGGGAAAGTTATGAGGATCTGGTCAAAAACGACCTATAAGAAATCGCACTTTGTAAATTAGGGTATTCTCGCTTTTAAATGGTAAAGAAGCCAGGGCTTACCTAAGCCCTGGCTTCTTTCGGCAGGGGAGAAGGGATGGCGGCGGACCCGCACGCTACCCGCGTACGAAGCGCCCGGGCCCAAATTGGTTGGAGTCCCTGTAGCTATTTTATTCGCCCGGGCGCCCGGACTTCGTCCGGTCACCGCCGCCTTCTTCCGCCCAGGTCGTGCACCAGTCGCCAGAATCATAATAACCAATTGCTGGCGATCCAAACAAACCTTTTGAGCTTGCCTAGTACAAATCCTTCAGCCGCCTAAAAAGCAGGTTTGCGCGCCAGTTCAAGTTTTTCGGGATCGCAGTCGAATACTGCGGTTAAGCGCATGCCGTAGATTTTTCCATCAAAAATGCTCTGCGCCTGCGCACTGCCAATAATGCCATAGCGCCGGCAATTCCGATTTTAAGCGTTTTCATAACCTACCTCATTGTTCAAAAGCCGCACGTAAAAAGGATTATTTACGTGCGGTTTTTGAATTATGACTTAAATTCTTAATTTTATTAGTATGAATCGCCAGTGTCAGAAAAGACTGACCTGCCGGTCTTCTGTTTGGAAGAAGCAACACGCTTTTGGAGTTCTTCATAAAATAAATCCTCATCCAGCGGCAGAGCGATGGGCTTGTCGAGCCACTGCGACAAATGCATCGCATTGGAAAGCGTCAATCCGTTGATTCCTTCTTCTCCGCCGGCAATCAGTGGCGTGCCATGCAGAATGGCTCCGGCAAAGGCGTTTAAAACGCCAACATGCCAACCGCCATCTTCATATGGTTCGACCTCCCGAAAGGTCGTCTTTGGTTTCGCAAAAGAATCCTTCGAGATCTTGCAGAATTCGCGCTCATTGGTCTCCAGTTCCCATAAATAGAGTTTGCCGTCTTCGGCGACGAGTTTTGCGCCCTCCATTGTGATTTCAAAGCGGTTGGTGCCGGGCGCATCAGCCGTCGTCGTAACAAAGGTGCCGGTGGCTCCGTTCTCATATTCGACAAAGGCCGTCACATCGTCTTCGACCTCGATATCGTGCCATTTTCCAAAATACATATGCGCCGAAACCTTCACAGGCATGCCGCAAATCCACTGCCATAAATCGAGATTATGGGGGCATTGGTTGAGGAGCACGCCGCCGCCCTCGCCCGCCCAGGTCGCGCGCCAGGAGCCGGAATCGTAATAATACTGCGAACGGTACCAGTCGGTAATGATCCAGTTTGTGCGTTTGATCTGGCCGTAGCCACCTTTTTGCACCAGATCTCGCATTTTTCGGTAAATCCCGCTTGTGCGTTGATTGAACATCATGCCAAAGACGACGTTCGACTTTTCAGAAGCCTCATTCATTTCGCGGACCTGCTTAGTATAAACGCCAGCTGGTTTTTCGACCATCACATGCAATCCTCGATCAAAACAGGCCATTGCATATTTCGGGTGATCGTAATGCGGGACCGCCACCAACGCGGCGTCCAAAAGGCCGCTGTCAAGCATTTGGAGCGCATCATCAAAGCGTTTTATAGTATCGGGCAGGTTCTCCTTGGCCCATTGTAAACGGTCGGGATTGATATCGGCTACTGCGGTTAATTGGATCTCAGGGCATTTTCCGGCGATGATATTTTTTGCGTGTCCTGTACCCATATTGCCAATGCCGATGATGCCGAGGCGAACTTTTTTCATCCAATTCCTCCTTATTTGAGTCCTTTCGCAATCAGATTTTTGTAGCTACGCTTGAGGCAGTCAAAGGGATCTTCACCGTAGCAGTCGTCCTGTTCGACCAACAAATACTGTGCGCCGGCATCTTCACAGGCCTTTAGAATTTCATCAAAATTCATGTTGCCTTCGTAGATCGGTGCCATCTGCTGTTTTCCGTCGACAATCGACATGTCTTTTAAATGCACGCAGGCAACGCGGCCTTTCAGCCGCCGCAACCAGTAAGCCGAATCGCCGCCGCCGGCTTGCACCCAATAGGTGTCAAGGGTGAATCCGAGCTCTTCAGGCGAAAAATCCTGCATCATGCGTTCCAGATAGATTGGCATTTCTTTGGAAGCGCGTGCGAATTCAAAATTGTGATTGTGGATCATCAGCTGGCAATCATTCGCATGCAAAACCGGTCCGATTTCATGCACCAAATCCGAAAAGGCCTGGTAATCGGATTCACCATTGTGAAGGGCGTTTGTCGTAGCGCCCATACCGATGTAACGGCATCCAAATATCTTATGATCGGCCGCCATTTTCGCAGGGTCTGATTGCAATTTGGCGACGTTGACATGGGTAACAGCACACTGAAGGCCATTCTGTTTAAGCTGGTCGCGCAACCATTCTGGCTCATAATCGCATGCTCCAGAGACCTGGACAATTTCGTAACCGATATCCGCAATTTTTTTGAGGGTTTCGGAAAAGTCGTCGAGGTTTTTCATGTGTTCCCGCACGGTATACAATTGGGCACCGATTCTCATATTATGCAGGCTCCTTTTCTAAAATTTGTTTGAGCGCATTCGCCGCCGCGTCAAAGGCTTCGCGACCCGACGCGTAGGTGAAAGCGTTGATTGCACTTTTTTCGCCGTTTTCCAAGGCATCCAGCCCCTGAAAGGTTGCAAGGTGCGGTTCGAGGGTTAAAACTGAACCCCCTAACCCTCGGTAAAGGCGAATCAACTCTGGGATGCAACCCTCACCCTGGCCGGCTGGGACCAGCATCCCAGCTTTATTGACATCCTTGATATGTAAATAATGCACATATCGCGAAAGGTCAGACCATGCCTTTAACGTACCGACCCCGCACTGCAAAAAGTTGGCCGGATCAAATACGCATCTGAGGCGGGGAAGGGCCCTATGCAAATCAAGGCAACGTTCGGCTGTATCGCCGTAAATGCCCTTTTCATTTTCGTGGCATAGTGTCACTCGACTACCCTTCGAGGCCTCACAAAAGGCGCTAAGTCGCTCGAGCACTTCATCGCGGTATTCTGCCGGATCCGCATCCTTTTCGATATAAAAACTAAAGAGCCGGATGCAACTCGCCCCCAAAATCTCTGCCAGTTCAAGAACATGCTTGAATTTGTCAAGGTGGGGCATAAAGTCATCCGTTATTTTGACCTTACCGATCGGGGAGCCGATTGACCACACCTGAATCCCATGGGCCGACAGTTGTTCTTTCAGCGCCCTTGCCTCAGAAAGGCTAAGATCAACGATGTTTTTCGCCCCGATGCCGCGAGCCTCCAAAAGGGAATAGCCATTTTCAGTTAAAGCCGCAATTTGGTCGGCGACATCGCTCGATGCCTCGTCGGCAAAGGCGCACAGACGAAACGGATGCATACTCAAACTCCCGAATAGGCCGAGAATCCGCCGTCAATCGGAACGACGATACCGGTCACGAAACCCGACTTTTCAGGGTCGGTTAACCAGAGCGTCGTACCAACGAGTTCTTGAGGCGCTCCAAACCGCTTCATTGGGGTCGCGGCTAAAATTTTCTGGGTGCGGGGAGTCGGATTGCCAGCCTCATCAAAGAGAAGGGAGCGGTTTTGGTTTGTGACAAAAAAGCCGGGCGCAATGGCATTTACACGAATATTTTGCTCTGCAAAATGTACGGCAAGCCAAGAGGTAAAGTTCGATACTGCCGCTTTCGCCGCACTGTAGGCCGGGATTTTTGTCAGTGGGCGGTAGGCATTCATCGAAGAGATGTTAAGGATCGAGCATCCTTTTTCACCTAGCATATCAGCGGCAAAAATTTGGGTCGGAAGCAATACACCCATTAAATTGAGGTCAAAGACAAACTGAAATCCGCTTTTTTCAAGGTTGAAAAAGGTAGAAATATCAGTTTTGCCGATGTCTCCCTCTTCATAAATCTCGTGGGTCGTCGTGCATTTGGGGCTGTTGCCGCCTGCGCCGTTGATGAGGACGGTGCACTTGCCTAGATCATTTAAGACCGCCTCATGTACGGCGACGAGGTTTTCTTTTTCGAGCACATTGGTCTTGTAGGCCTTGGCGATGCCGCCGTCCGCAATGATTTCATCGGCGACCGTCTGCGCCGCGGCTTCGTTCAGGTCCAATAGGGCCACGGCAAAACCTTCTTTCGCCATTGCTTTGGCAAGGGTGGAACATAGTACACCGCCGGCTCCTGTAATTACTGCTACTTTAGTCATGTTGCATTTCCTCCATCTTTTCTATGGCCTCCCAAAGGCCGGCAATATAAGTTGCACCCAGCGCGCGATCATAAAGGCCGTAGCCGTACCGCCCGGTTTCACCCCAAATCATGCGCCCATGATCCGGTCGGACATAGCCCTCAAATCCGGTTTCAACTAGTGCGCGGACAATTTCAAACATATCGAGCGAGCCGCATGAAGTTGGGTGCGCCGTCTCGGTAAAGCACCGCTCGCCCATATACTGAATGTTGCGCAGATGTACAAAGTGGATCCGACCGGCGAACTTGCGAATCAAGGCCGGCAGATCGTTGGCCGGATTGGCGCCGAGTGAGCCTGTACAAAGGGTTAAACCGTTATTCTGGCTGTCAACCAGATGCAAAAACCGCTCGAGATTCGACTCGTTTGTAATGATGCGGGGAAGACCAAACAAGCCCCACGGCGGATCGTCCGGGTGAATCGCCATTTTGACGCCGGCCTCCTCGGCGACTGGTATAACAGCCCTCAAAAAGGTTGCAAGGTTATGCCAGAGGTCCTCTTCTGTAATGCCGCTGTATTTTTGAAGCAAATCTTTGAGGCCATCTTTAGTGTAGCTTTCATCCCATCCGGGCAGGGAGAGGTCGCTCGTCAAAGGATTCATGGAAAGAACCGTCGCATCATCGTAGGCGAGGGCGTTGCTCCCATCCGGCAATGGATGCGAAAGTTCACTGCGCAACCAGTCAAAAACCGGCATGAAGTTATAGCAAATGCATTTGACGCCAGCTTTTCCCAGCCGCCGCACGTTTTCGCAATAAGCTTCAATCAAAGCAGGCGCCTTATCGGTGCCAAGCTTGATCTCTTCAGGCACTGGAACGCTCTCGACAACTTCAAATTCCAAACCATTTTGGGTAGCCGCGTCTTTGATGGCCTGGATGCTCTCTTGGCTCCAGATACCGCCGGGCGCGACGTCATAAACCGCTGAAACAATGCCGGTCATGGTCGGGATTTGGCGGATTTTTTCGAGTGTGACCGGATCATTCGGCCCATACCATCGGAAGGTTAATTTCATTTTATCTCCTCCATATTCTTAAGATGAAAAATAATTTTGGCAAAGTCGTCGCTAACGAATAACTTGTAGCCATTATACCGCAACGATATATTCAAAACAATTGCATATAATTTTAAAATTAATTGCAAATATGCGCAAACCATGCTAGAATAAAAAAGGGGGAAAAAGAATGAGTGATCTTGGCCAATACAAGGAACCTGGTTTAACCTTTTTACATACAGTTGATCACCGACCCAAACAAAGCGATTTTGATTTGCATGCGCATGATAAATATGAAATCTATTATTTCCTCGGTGGAGGCGGGACTTATCTCGTGGAGGGAAATGAATACCGTCTGCGACCGGGGTGCTTAGTGCTGATGCGAGATAGCGAGACCCACAAACTCCTCGTCGATCCAACCAAACCGTATGAACGCATGACCATCCATGTCAGTCCAGATGTACTGGCTTCTATCGATCCGGATGGGGTTCTGCGCCGGGTTTTTCTCGACCGGCCGCTCGGACAAAAGAATTATTATGACCACACGGTATTCAGTAGCGAGTTTGTCTTTCATAATTTTAAAAATATGGAGGCATTTGGCGATGATCCTGTTGTGACCCGTGCGGCGATTTTATCGGGTGTACAGGCTATTCTGTTTGAGCTTTATCGAAGCTTTCGGCGCTGGCAAAACGAACCCGTGCCGCCACGCCGGGAACTATCGGGGGAAATGATTGACTACATCAACCGGCATTTGTATGAAATTGAGTCGCTTGAGCAAATCACCCGGCAGTTTTTTATCAGCAAATCGCAGAGTAACCGCATTTTCAAGCAGGCGACAGGGACTACCATCTGGGAATATATTACCCTCAAACGCCTGATATCGGCCCGAAATCTAATCCGTGGCGGGCAAACTGCGCTAGAAGCTAGTTCAATCTGCGGTTTTCAGGACTATTCGGCTTTTTACCGCGCCTATAAAAAACGTTTTTCCGTATCTCCAGGTGAAGATCGTTTTGGTCGCCAAGGAGAAATTTCAGAGGAATCGAAGGGATAACGAGTGGAACATACGAAAGAGGCTTTTTTAAAACAATTCAACGCTTTGCATCTTTCTGGATTGGGAGAAGTAAAAACGCTTTATGCGCTTAAAGGGGATTTTATCAATCTCGAATACCATCTGCCGAGCGGCCAGGTCATCAAACTTTGGGACGATGATAAAATCTATTATGGCGCGGAAGTTTGCAAGCCAGGTAGCGACCGTTGCTTCGGCCTTACAGCAGATGATTCCTATTTGCTTGTCTGCGAATATGGCGCCGGCGGGAGCGATGCCGATATTGTCATATACAAACGGATTGATTGGAACAAAAAAGGATAGAGGGGTTCCTCTATCCTTTTCATTTATCTGCGGTTGTTGGAACGGCCGACGATGACGAGCAGACGGAGCAGTTGCATCACTGCGGCAACCAAGGCGGCGACATAAGTCATAGCCGCGGCAGACAAGACTTTTTGGGAGCCTACGATTTCGTCGGGCTCCAAAAGACCGGAATTCCGAATGGCTTCGAGCGCCCGACGGCTGGCATTGAATTCTGTGGGAAGCGTTACAAGCTGAAAAACAACTGTCAACGCAAAGCAGGCGATACCTATATAAGCGATCGTGGCATAAGCTTCTCCGAGCGAAGATAACAAAACGCCGATCAAAATGAGAGGAATTGCCAATTTGGAGCCGATATTGGTTATCGGCACAATGGCGGAACGGATACGGATTGGGGTATAATTCCTAGCGTATTGAATCGCATGACCGGCTTCATGCGCCGCAACACCGATGGCCGCAACGGACCTGTTAGAATAAACGGTATCCGAGAGGCGGATGACATTGGCCTTCGGGTCGTAATGATCGGTGAGGTTTCCGGCGACATGCTCAATTGAGACTGCCTGCAAACCGTTTGCGTCGAGCACCCGTCGCGCCGCATCATACCCGGTCATGTGGCTTCGAGATAACACGCTCGAATAACGGCGGAAGGTACTGTTGACTTTTCCGCTGGCCCACAGTGAAAAAATCAGAGCGGGCACAATGAAGACAAGATAAGTCCAGTCAAAATAAAAATACATAGAAATTCATTCCTTTTTATTTAGGTGCGGTCATTCAGCGGCAGATATGCTTGCTCTTTTGAAATGCTCATATAAGCCGGCCGGATGATTTTGCCGGCATTGATGAGCTCCTCTAAGCGGTGCGCACTCCAACCTGTGATACGAGCGATTGCAAAGATCGGTGTATAAAGTTCGCAGGGCAGATCCAACATGCGATAGGCAAATCCGCTGTAAAAATCGACGTTGGCGCTGACGCCCTTGTAAATTTTTCGCTGAGCGCCGATGACTTCGGGCGCAAGGCGTTCAATGCGGCTGTAAAGGTCATATTCCTCTTCAACGTGTTTTTCTTTCGAAAGACTCTCGACAAACGAGCGCAACACAACGGCGCGCGGGTCCGAGATCGAATAGACGGCGTGCCCCATGCCGTAAATGAGGCCAGCTCGGTCTAAGGCTTCCTTGTTGAGCAGTTTACTTAAATAAGCGCTGATCTCTTCATCATCTTTCCAGTCCTTGACGTGCTCTTTAATGTCGTCAAACATTTGCACCACCTTTATATTGGCACCGCCGTGTTTCGGGCCTTTCAAAGAACTCAAAGCGGCCGCAATGGTTGAATAGGTATCGGTGCCGGATGAAGTGACGACATGGGTTGTAAAGGTGGAGTTGTTTCCGCCGCCGTGCTCGGCATGCAAGACGAGCGCCAAATCAAGGACCTTGGCTTCCAGCGCTGTATATTTGCTGTCAGGCCGCAACATCAAAAGGATGTTTTCGGCCGTCGAAAGTTTGGGGTCAGGAGAATGGATGAACAAACTCTTGTTTTCCAGATAATGACTGTAGGACTGATAGCCATAGACCGAAAGCATCGGGAAGACGGCGATGAGTTGCAGGCATTGCCGCAAAACATTTTCAATGGAAATGTCATTGGCGTTGGAATCATAGGAATAGAGGGTCAAGACGCCGCGGGCCAGGACATTCATAATATCCCCACTTGGCGCCTTTAATATGATATCCCGCACAAAATTTGTCGGCAATGTCCGGTATTCGGCCAGCAGAGCTTCAAATTCCTTTAGTTGCTCTTTGTTCGGCAGTCGTCCGAATAAAAGTAGATATGTAACCTCTTCAAAGCCAAAACGGCCGTCTTTCATAAATCCGGCGATGAGATCCTCGACATTGATGCCGCGATAAAAGAGCTTTCCTTCGCAGGGAACGGTCTTGCCGTCGACAATTTTATTCTGCCGAATTTCAGAAATTTCTGTGAGGCCCGCCAATACGCCCTTGCCGTTGATGTCGCGAAGCCCACGTTTGACGTCATATTTTGTATACAGCTCAGGATTAATCTGGCCGTTGGCAACACAGAGATCGGCCAATTTTTGAATCGTAGTGGTATTTTCAGAATAATGGTTGTCTTTCGTCATAAAATTTCTCCTTTACTGTGCAGTTTCTTTGAGTTCCGCCATCACAGCGGCGCGCAACTGGCCAGATAACTGAATCAAGCGTTCCGTATTTTCTTCCCCGAGACGCCGCATCACCCGTTCCGCAAAGGCGTAAAGTCTGGCGCGTTCGGCTAGATAAATCGCCGTGCCTTCCTGCGTTAAGCGGACAAAACTGCTTCTGCGATCTTTTGGGTCTGTCAGGCGCTCGAGATAACCTCTACCTTCGAGTCCACGTAGCATTCGCGAGATTGCGGGGGATGAGACGTTCATCATCTGCGCGATTTTCGAAACACTAACAGCGTTTTGCGCGCTTGGCTCTCGTTTCAGAATCCTTCGGATTGTAAAAAGAACGAAGAATTCGCCTTGCGTCATTTCAAGCAGTAGGCTCCCGAAATTCATCCGCGTGAACTCATGAAATACGGTTAAGAACAATTCGTCCAGATGTTGCTCTTTCATGAAAGGCACCTCAAAGTTTTTAACCACGTTATTTGTTAACATTGTTATTATAACATACAGTTGCGAAAAAAAATAGCAAAATTTGTGAACAATCTAAAATTTATCTATTATGAATAAAAAAGATAACTAAAATTTATACAATAAATGATTTATATATGGTGTAAAATGAACATAACAAAATGATGTAGAATTTAACTATTCTTCATGAAATAATCTGTAAGGTGTGATACCAATGCGGAGGTTTTAAATACAGAAACATATAAAAATGCGTTTCGTTAGCAGTTTGACGCAAGCTAGCGATTGAAACGAGTTAAGCAGGTTCTTACGTTTACACGATTTTTGTTGCGGTTGCAGTTCATGCAGAATATTATGATGGCACGAATCACGGAACCCGATTTACAGTATCCATGGTCGATTGGTTTGCAACATTTCGGTAGGGGGTTT
>CASFAP010000160.1 GCA_949292695.1 uncultured Eubacteriales bacterium
GCGGTCGCCGCCCTATTGGGGAACACTCTCGGTTCTCTTAGGAGGACCTCGTTATATCCATTTAACTACGGGGGCATGCCTATTTATTTTACAATATTCTTCTAACGCTGTCAATCAAAAAACGCCCATCTGGGCGTTTAACGGATAGAAGTGATATCGTAAGGGGTCGTCTGGTAGACAAAATAGTTCAACCAATTCGAATAAAGTAGGTTGGCATGCGCCCGCCAGGTGACAGGCGGTTCGTTATTGGCGTCATCGCCGGGAAAATAGTTGTATGGCATAGAGACAGGTCTTCCGTTTTCAAGGTCGCGGAGGTACTCGCATTTTAAGGTGCCGGCGTCGTATTCCGAATGCCCCAGCACAAAAATCTGCCGGCCGCGGTCGGTTGAAATCGCATAAACGCCGGCCTTTTCAGAGCCTGCCAGGATTTTCAGTTCCGGTACACGTGCGATGTCAGCCCGGTCGACCGTCGTATGGCGCGAATGCGGCGCTAAAAAGACGTCGTCAAATCCACGGAACAAAATAGAACCTTTATGCTCGATTCGGTGCTCAAACACGCCGAAAAGCTTTTGGGGCAACATCCGCTTCGGGATACCGTAATGATAGTAAAGTGCGGCCTGGGCACCCCAACAGATGTGAAACGTACTGAAGACATTATGTTTGCTCCACTCCATGATCTGTGTGAGCTCCTGCCAATACTCGACTTCTTCAAAGGCTAGTTGTTCCACCGGCGCACCGGTGATAATCATACCGTCAAATTTCTGATTTTTCAGTTCATCAAAAGTTTTATAAAAAGCCAACATATGCTCTTCCGGTGTATTCTTGGGCTGGTGGGTCGAAGTTTTCATGAGCTCCATTTCAACCTGAAGCGGCGTATTACCCAGCAGGCGAGCTAGTTGGGTCTCGGTTGTGATCTTCGTCGGCATCAAATTGAGCACGACAATTTTGAGCGGCCGGATATCCTGCGTAATCGCGCGCGTTTCGGTAATGACAAAGATATTTTCTTCATGGAGCGTCTGGGTCGCTGGCAGGGAATTCGGGATTTTGATCGGCATGGCAAACTCCTTTTTGCCGGCGCCGTTACAGTTGAGCGAGCGCCTGCTTAATGTCGTCGAGAATGTCCTCGACATGTTCGATCCCAATCGACATTCGGATGAGATCCGGCCCGATGCCGGCCGCGACGAGTTGCTCGTCGGTCAACTGACGATGGGTCGTGCTGGCCGGATGGAGCACGCAGGTGCGGGCGTCGGCCACATGGACGACGATGGCCGCGAGCTTTAGGCTATCCATAAACTTGACCGCGGCCGCTCTGCCACCTTTGACACCGAACGAAATGACGCCGCAACTACCCTCCGGCAGATATTTCTTAGCCAATTCATACGAGGGGTTGCCAGGCAGGCCGGGGTAATTGACCCAGGCGATCTTATCACAGTTTGCCAAAAACTCAGCGACCTTTTGCGCATTGCTACAGTGCCGCTCTATGCGCAGTGCCAGCGTTTCGAGCCCAAGGTTCAAAAGGAACGCCCCCATCGGGCTCGGAGAGGAACCAAGATCGCGCATGAGTTGCGTGCGGGCCTTGGTGATATAGGCCGCTTTGCCAAAATCGCGGGTGTAAACGACACCATGATAGGATTCGTCCGGTTCGGTCAGCTCTGGATATTTGCCGCCGACCGTCCAGTCAAAATTGCCGCTGTCGACAATGACGCCGCCGACCGCAATCGCGTGGCCGTCCATGTATTTCGTCGTCGAATGGATGACGATATCGGCCCCGAATTCAAAGGGGCGGCAGTGAATGGGCGTGGCAAAGGTATTATCAACAATCAGAGGGACGCCGTGTCGATGCGCGATAGCGGCGGCCCGCTCGATATCGAGGACATTGAGGGCCGGATTGGCGATGGTCTCCCCGAAGACAGCGCGGGTGCGCCCATCGAATAATGCCTCAATTTCTTCGTCGGACATGTCAGGTTCCGCAAACCGGACCTCGACGCCAATGCGCTTCATGGTGACTGCGAATAGGTTGACAGTGCCGCCGTAGATGGTAGAAAAGCTAACAAAATTGTCCCCCGCCCCGGCGATATTGAGAATCGAAATCAGGCTGGCGGCCTGGCCGGAAGAGGTGCACATCGCACCGACGCCGCCTTCAAGCGCCGCGATTTTTTGCTCAACATACTCGACGGTCGGATTAGAAATCCGGGTATACATGTGGCCCGGCTCCTTCAAATCAAAAAGGGCGCCAAGAAATTCAGAGGAATCGTATTTGTAGGTTGTACTCTGATAAATCGGCAACACACGCGGTTCGCCGTTTTTGGGTTTGTAGCCCTCTTGGATGCATTTGGTTTCAATGCGCATAATTGGCCTCCTGGATTGCGCCGGACGGGCGCCATCAAAATCTGTTTTTCTTACCGCTTTTGCGCGGTTAAATAAAATTATACTTCGGTGCAAAACTGTTTGTCAATCCCTACCGACGACGTTTTGCGGTTTGCCTGCGAGAAATGCGCCGAGGTTATCCGCTACGATCTGCAAAAGCCGCTTGCGGGTCGAAAGCGGCGCCCAGGCGACATGCGGCGTTATCGTAAGGTTTGGAACATGTTCTAGCACGCAGTCCTCCCGCATGGGCTCAGCCTCCAGCACATCGATGGCCGCGCCGGCGATCAAGCCATTTAAAAGCGCCTGCCGCAAATCCTGCTCAACGATGATACCACCGCGGGCAGTATTGATGAAATAGGCGCTTCGTTTGCACTGCGAAAAGGCGGAAAAGTCAAACATGCCACTTGTTTCAGCGTTTAAAGGGCAGTGCACGGTAATCACATCAGACTCGCAAAGCAAGGTTTCAAAGTTGACGAATGAGATTCCAGCCACTTGCCTCGGCGTCCTGGTAAAAACGATCACCCGCATTCCAAAGGCTCTAGCAATGGCCGCAACCTTCTGACCGATGGCTCCGAAACCGACGATGCCAAGCGTTTTTTCCGCCACCTCATCGGTTTCATAGGTCAGCGGGCAAAAGGTAGGGCTTTTCTTCCAACCGCCCTGCTTTACAAACGCATCGTATTCGGGGATCTTAGTATAATGATTGAGCAAAAAGCCGAAAACCTGTTGGGCGACGGCGTCGGTCGAATAGCTACCGGCGTTGCAAACTGTAATACCAGCTTTCTTGGTATAGGCGATATCGATGTTGTTGTAACCTGTCGCAAACAGGCCGATATATTTCAGGCTTTTTGCTTGTTTCAGCGTTTCCTCTCCCAAGATGCATTTATTGGTAAGTATCACATCGGCCTCCCGCACCCGCTCTGCTAATTGCTCGAGCGCGGTTGTTTCATAGATAGCGAGCTCTCCGTATTGCTTTAGCACGTCAAAAGTGAGATCGCCCTTTGTTAAGGTGTTTGCATCGGTTATAACAATTTTCATTTACGCTTTTTCACCTTTCTTTTCGTACCATCAGGTTCTAAAATGGTAATTTGCTCTAGTTGCGCCTCGAGACTCATGCGGTAGGCGGCAATGTATTCCTGCCGCAATTTTTTCTGCTCCAGCCGTTCAGCCTCGGATAGACCTTCTGTGCGTTGCTTTTTGGCCAGTGCGTTGATGCGTTCGATTTTTGCTTGCGTCATTTGATTTCCTCCCCCTGGCGCTCCCGGCACAACGCGCGATATTCCGTCGGCGATAGGCCAGTGTGCTTTTTAAACACACGGCTGAAATAAAGCGGACTTTGATAACCGAGGATATCTGCAATTTGGGAAATCGATCCCGTCATGCTGTCCAAGAGGCCCTTGGCGCGGTTGATCCGAATTTCCATTAAATAGGCCTGAGGTGATTTCCCGGTCTGGCGCCGGAACTGCCTCGTAAACCAGCAAAGGCTCATATTGCACTGCCGCGCATAGTCGGATAGAGAGATGTTTTGCGCAAAGCAGTTGTGGAACATCCGAATCGCACCCTCGATTTCAGGACTCAATTGCGTTTCATTCTGGCGCACCGTCTGCCTGGAAATTAGGGCGAGTAGCTCAAAGAATCGCAAAGTTACTAATTCTTTGAAATTCGGGCGCTTGAGCTGGAGTTCTTCAATCATACCGTCCAAAATTTTAATATATTCCGGTTGTGTGGCGGCATATTGCGGGTTTTCGGCATCTAATCCAAAGTGATGGAGCAATTTTTCTGGGTCGCGGCCTGAAAAGTGCACCCAATAAACCTCGGACTGTAAATCGGCACGATAAATATACTTTTGCAATTCATCGGGTCTGTAAAGCACGATACCACCCTGGCGTACGAGGTGCTCCACCCCATTTACCGTATAAAATGCACTCCCATGCACGACAAAAAGCATCTGATAATCCGGGCGCCCATGGGCGCGGTACATTTGCGTTGCAACACGAGTCAGCATTTTATGGTATCCTGCGCTTGTAACAACAAAATCAGCGTCTTTCACAATCACTGGTATATTGCTGTTCTCATTAATAGCTCCCCAGGTTTCTACCATAACATAACACATCCACCGCCTTGATTGAAGCGCATTTTAAATATTATACTTTTTTTTAAGAAGATTTGCAAGATTTTTATACCGATTTGTGCATATTAAAGTCAAAAAAAACTATATACAATTTGGGCCCAAAGCGTTACAATAAAAGTACTGTAAAATGTGTTTCGGAGGCAATCTATGCAACTTGAGCGTTACTTTGAAGATCCAAAGACTCTACACCTCGGCACCTGCGAAAGGCGCGCCTATTACATACCGTGCGAGAACAACACGGTTGCATCCAGTGCGGATCCGCGCGGGTCCAGTAGCCGCGTGCAATCATTGAACGGAGACTGGGACTTCGGGTATTATAAAAGCATCTATGAAATCAAGGCGACAATCCCTGACGAGTCGCTCTGCACTGCGACCATTCCAGTTCCCTCTGTCTGGCAGATGCAGGGATATGATACGCCGCAATATACCAACATTCGCTATCCCTTCCCCTATGACCCGCCTTATACGCCGCATGAAAATCCTTGCGGCGTGTATGTTCGGACCTTTGAAATTACAAAAATTCAAAAAAAGATGCGTCAATATTTGAATTTTGAAGGGGTAGACTCCTGCTTTTATGTTTGGGTAAATAACCGCTTCATCGGGTATAGCCAGGTCTCTCACGCAACAAGCGAATTTGATATTACCGAGGCGGTAAAAATCGGGAAAAACAGGCTCTGCGTGCTGGTGCTCAAATGGTGCGACGGCAGTTACCTCGAAGACCAGGACAAATTCCGGATGTCGGGCATTTTTCGAGATGTTTACATCCTGCATCGGCCCAAAAATCACATCCGCGATTTTACCGTGACAACTCCAGTTGATTTAGAGAACGGATCAGCGCAGATCTTGGTCAAGATGGAATTCTCGGCAGAGTGTCTGCCTGTGGGCTACAAGCTGGTAGGCCCAAACGGAAAAGTCGTTGAAAAGGGAATTTCGGACAACGGAGATGTTTGCATCCAGCTCAATGACCCCTGCCTATGGAATGCTGAAGCACCGGCACTTTATTTGCTGACTCTCTCGTGTGAAAATGAAGTGATCCCCTGCCGGGTTGGCGTGCGGAAAATTGAGGTTGATCGAGGCGTCGTTAAGCTTAACGGAAAGCGCCTTATGCTCCGCGGCGTCAACCGGCACGACAGCAGTCCGATTGATGGACCTGCTGTATCCAAAGCGCATATTTTAAAAGATCTGATGCTGATGAAGCAACACAATATCAATGCCATCCGCACAAGTCACTATCCCAATTCGCCTATTTTTGCCGAACTCTGCGACCAATATGGCTTCTATCTTTTGACTGAGGCCGACGTAGAAGCGCATGGTGTCGTCGAGCTGGTCGACAATGACCCATCGGAATACCGCCAACGGGATTGCTGGGGAGAAATCGCCAGCCATCCGCTTTTTCGCGACGCCATTCTTGACCGACAGGCCCTGATGGTTGCGCGCGATAAAAACCACGCCAGCATTCTCATCTGGTCTTTGGGCAATGAATCAGGTTGGGGCCCGAATTTTGAGGAGGCGGCGGCCTATGTCAAGCAAGCCGATCCGACCCGGCTTGTGCATTATGAAAGTCTTTCCCATCGCCGCGGTTTCGCGCCTGATTTTTCGAACCTGGATTTCAAGAGCGGCATGTATCCGACGCTTGATGCCATCCGCAAGTATTTTGAAATCGAACTGCAAAAGCCGGAGGAAAACCGCAAGCCCTATATCCTTTGCGAGTATTCTCATGCCATGGGCAATGGCCCGGGCGACTTGGAAGACTACTTCCGTCTCAGCGAGCAGTACGAAGGCCTATGCGGAGGATTTGTATGGGAATGGTGCGATCACGCCGTATACATGGGGAAAACAGCCGACGGCCGGAAAAAATATTTTTACGGCGGCGATTTCGGAGAATTTCCGAATGACGGCAACTTCTGCATGGATGGTCTGACCTATCCCGACCGGAGGCCGCACACCGGGCTCAAAGAGCTCAAAAACGTCCAACGGCCGGCCCGCATTCGGCGCTTAGACGACGAGAATTTCGAAATTACAAACAAGATGGATTTTGCCAATTTGAGCGACTTTCTCTCAATCCATTATGAGGTTACAACCGACGGCGCTATCCAGACCGAGGGGAATCTTCTGAAGCTCCCCGACGTTGCTCCAGGCGAGACCTGCCAGTTGCATATCGACTTGCCCGCTTTGAAGCCAGGGCACAGCATGATTCGATTTGTATTTTTATCCAAGTCTGAGCATCCCTTCTTGCCTATCGGGACGGAGCTTGGTTTTGAACAAATCGTATTAAGTCCCTTTACTCCCCCGGTTTTTAAGGTGGCGTCGAAGGGATCGATCATCCATAAGGAACTGGAGGATACCATTGTCATCCTGGGCAAAAACTTCCGGTATACCTATAGCAAGTTGACGGGATTGTTTGAACAGCTGTCCTTTGGGAATCAGCCGCTTTTGGTTCGGCCGATGGAGTTCAATTTGTGGCGCGCGCCGATTGACAACGATATGTATCATAAAAGCCAGTGGTACGCCGCGCATTATAACCACCTGCAAACTAGGGCCTATCGCACGACGGTCTCTTATGAACCGCATGGCGTATCTTTGACGACCGACCTCTCAATTGCCCCGGTAAGCAAACAACGCGTCTTATCTATGCAAGCCAAGTGGACGGTAACGTTTGACGGCCGCATTGAGGCGGCCTTACAGGTGGAGAAAACGCCTGTCATGCCCTTCTTGCCGCGGTTCGGGTTGCGCCTGTTTTTGCAAAATGATTTAGAACGAGTCAGTTTTCTCGGTTATGGCCCGCACGAAAGTTATCATGATAAGCGCCGTTCGACCTATTTTGGCCTGTTTGAAAATACCGTTACAGGGATGCATGAAGATTATATCAAGCCGCAGGAAAACGGAAGCCATTATGGTTGCGATTGGATGCAGGTGCAAAATGGGAGTTGCGCGTTCAAGGCCCTGGCGGTTGACCGCCCGCTGAGCATGCAGGTCTCGCATTATACGCAAGAGGAATTGGGCTCAAAACGGCACAATTTTGAATTGGAACAAAGCGGTAGCACCGTATTTTGCATCGACTATGCGATGAGCGGTGTCGGCTCAAACAGTTGCGGCCCGGTACTTGCAGAATCTGAGCGATTCAACGAGGACTCTTTTACAATGCGTTTTATTCTCCAGTTCTTCGAACGTTAAGAGGAAAGGCAACCGCAAGCGGTTGCCTTTTTAGGTCAATGTAGGTTTTTTAAAGCCTTGCTGGATGGGTAGCTCTCCAGAGTAAAAAGTTTATTCGAAATAGAGTAGGAATGTAGTCCAAAGTAAGCCAGTACCCTTTTGCCCACTCGGCGCAATCCCTTTTCATCAAAAAAGCACCAGCTCGACTGGTGCTTTTTATTTGTCGCGAAAAGTAAAAACTTTCATTAGCAAAAAGGTAACCGGCACACCGATGATGGCGGCCAGTGCCGTCGCAATGAATTGCGGCCAATGAAACAGGTTGATGGTAAAAAAGCTGACAACAGTATAAATGAGGAAGTTCGGGATATAAGACAGCAAAAACCGGATAAATGCGTCAAAGGAGATTTTCCGTTTAAATGTGATTGTGGTGTTGAGGAGATAGGCAATACAGAGGGCGGTGAGATATCCCAGCGTTGAAGAGATGTTGTCTTGAATCCATTTGGCGTATATCGTCGAAAACAAAGCGGTATTAAAGGTGTTGACTACGCCAATCACCGAAAACAGTATAAATTTTTTGCTAAACACGATTCTTCGCAACCGTGTCCACAAGATTCGCAAAGCTATTCACCGCCCTGTTCCGGCCGTTCGCAGGGCACTTCGCCGATGACCTCGACGACGCCGCTTCGCTGATACAAAGAAGGGGTTATCCGCAACGTATAACCGCAACCGTTGTCGACTGTCCACTCCAAAAGGCCCCGACGCGGCAGGCCGCAGACGCTAAGCAACATCATAATCGCGCCGCCATGCATGATCACTGCCGCGCTTGTTACAGAACGCGCCATCATTTCCCGGACGACACGGTTCAGCCCCAAGCAGAGCCGTTCGGCAAAGCCGCGGATATCCTCGCCTTCAGGCGGCGCCATTTTGCCTGCGCACCAAGCCATATAATCTGGGCGACCGTCGAGTTCCTGCGCCGTTTTGCCTTCAAACACGCCAAAGTCATATTCCCGCAATTCAGCGATTTCAGTCACGTCGGCGCCAGGATAGAGCACACCTGCCGTCTCGATACACCGGCGCATCGGGCTCGAAAAGACAGCCTCCACTTTTGGATAACTAGATTCTTCTTTTTTCCGTTTTAACGATTTCAGCCCCTCGCGGGTAACCGGAAGATCGATCCTGCCGATGTATTGCCCGCGCAGATTCCCTTCAGTCTGGCCATGACGGATGAGGTGAATTTGAAAGGTCTTCATAATGCCTCCTAAAGCTGAGCCAACAGTTCGGCAATCAAAGAATTGGAAACCAGAAACCCCTGCCGAGTCAGAGAAATATGAGTTTCATCGATCACACAAAGGCCGTGTTTTGCGAAAGCCTCTGCTCTTTTTCGCACGCGATCAGGTAGCGGACCAAACCGCCTTTCGAAATCGGCAAAGCAGAAGCCAGCAGTGAGTCGCAACCGCAACATGATATATTCTTCCGCGCCACCGCCCATTCCATCCGCGATGGGGCGCGGATTTTCACAAAATGACGCAAAATCTCGCGGATAATAGAACCGCTTGCCCTCATAAAATGAGTGGGCGGCGGGTCCAAAGCCAAGATAAGGCGCGCCGGTCCAGTATTTTAAATTATGCCGCGATTCCCGCCCCGGCTTTGCAAAATTGGAAATCTCATACTGCCTGTAACCAAAGGACTCCAACATTTGCGCGGCATCGAGATAGAGCTCGCAAACCTCTGCTTCCTCTGGCAAATCAAGCCGATCTCGCATCGTGGCAAACGGTGTTCCGTCCTCGATTTTTAAAAGATAGGCCGAAACATGCTCAGGATTCATCTCCCGCAAGAGCGATAAACTCTCCTCCAGGCTCTCATGATTTTGCCCCGGCAGGCCCAGCATAAGGTCCAGCGACAAATTTGAAATACCGGCCGCACGCGCATCGGCTACCGTCCGCCTTAAGTCTGCATTCGTGTGCCGACGGCCAAGCGTACGCAGTTCCGCCTCGACGCCGCTCTGCATGCCAATCGACAAACGGTTGACACCTGCGGCGGCAACTTCTCGCAACAAGGCTTTTAGGTCGTCGGCCGGGTTGGCCTCCAACGTAATCTCCGGATCAGCAAAGGAAAAGGCGCGCGCCGCGGCGTCGAGCAACCGAATCAGGCGGGCCGCTCCCAATAACGTTGGCGTTCCCCCGCCGAAATAGACCGATGTCACCGGCGGAGTGTTGCGATGAGCCCAGAGGGACAGCTCCTTACATAGCCGGTCTGTATACTTGTCCATCGCCGCTTCATCGGCGGCAAAGGAATAAAAATCGCAATACCTGCATTTTTGCTTGCAAAATGGGATATGCAGGTATAGCCCCAACGAATCAGTCAAGAATGATACCGGTGCAACTGCCAGGCACTGCGGCGGCGTTTGCTTCATCCGTATCGATATGCATCGCCAGCGCATACTTCGGGCTGACGCGGATCACTACATCGCCAAAGGTTAGGGACCGATTTTCGGTATTGACTGCGACCGAGACGATCTGTCCGTCCTTGACGCCGTAGTTTTCGGCATCGGCCGGCGTCATATGGACATGGCGTTTTGCGGCAATGACGCCTTCGGCCAATTCAATTTCACCAGCCGGACCGATCAATTTGCAAGGGGCGCTTTTTGCCACATCACCCGACTCACGAATCGGCGCGGAGACACCGATGGTACGCGCATCGGTCAATGACAACTCCACTTGGGTTTTGTCGCGCACCGGACCGAGAATCGAAACATTGGCGAGTTCCCGCTTCGGGCCGACAATCGTAACACGTTCTTCACAAGCAAATTGACCTGGTTGCGAAAGCATCTTTTTTGGGGTCAGTTCATAACCCACGCCAAACAGGGTTTCAAGATCCGCCTGGCTCAAATGCACATGGCGGGCTGAGATTTCCACCAATACTGTCTTTTCCATTTCAAAAACTCCTTTTTCCTGCATCAAAGAGAGCAGGTTTCAGTCTCTGGTTCTTAACTGTTCCGCACCTTGGGTGTGGAGCGTGACGCATTTAGCTATGGATATCATTCAGATGATTTTATCACCTTCTGCACCGAAAATGCACCGGACCGACGCTACCAATCCTTCAGTATAAAAATCCTTCTCCACAACAAAGCAGTTTTTAACCGCCTTAGCTGAGCGTGAAGCATGAGGCGCCTTCATTGTGCACATTATACTACATCCTCAGGCCCCAAAGGGGCCGCGGCGCGAAGCGCCCCCGATTGGCTTCGCCAATCGTCTTGCGGCGATAATCGTCCACAGGCGCCGTTTTTTCAAACGGCATGCGGCTCTGCCGCGGCGGGACTTAAAGTCCCGCTTCATCTGTGGACATTATACCATAATCATTCTGGTTTGCAAAGAAAAATACACGATTAAAAACGGCCGGGGAACCGGCCGTTTTTATGTAATTCATGCAAAAGCGATTATTCAGCCGAAATAGCCTCTACAGGGCAACCCGCCGCGCAGGTCCCACAGTCACAGCATTTATCGGGATCGATTACGAAATGCTCATCGCCTTCCGAAATGGCCTCGGTGGGGCAAGCGGCCGCACAAGCGCCACAGCTGATGCATTCATCAGAGATAACGTATGCCATCTGACAACACCTCCCATACTCTCATTATCCTTATTGTATCATACAACCTGCAAATTGCAAGCGATTTTTTTGAATAAATTTTTACCTTTTTTCGGAGTTGCCTCCCGATTTCCGGCGGCGCTTTCCATGAGAGATCAGTGTCACTTCATCGCGATGGGTCTTAATCGGCGGAGCGTCACTGTCATTCAGGCGCACATACAGAACACCGGTCACCAAATTCACCTCGGTTACTGTTCCTGTACCGTCGGCTGTTTTAACGACCGCACCCACTTCCGGTGTCAGCGAAGCCAAATACTCATATGCGTCCTGCTCATATTTTAGGCAACACATAAGCCGACCGCAGGTGCCGGAAATCTTGACGGGGTTGAGCGATAAACCCTGTTCCTTCGCCATCTTGATAGAGACCGGTTGAAAATCATCCAAAAAGCGGGCGCAACAAAACGGTTGCCCGCAAATACCTAGACCGCCTAAAATTTTGGCCTCGTCCCGCACACCGATTTGACGCAGTTCAATTCGGGT
>CASFAP010000161.1 GCA_949292695.1 uncultured Eubacteriales bacterium
AGCATTATTCCTGCTGAAATATAAAAATTAAGCACCGCGAAGAAAGGCTTTTGGCACGAACCCATGAAACACAAATGGCCACTAAAATTGCACGAAAGCCGCAATCCCGTTCAAGTTGGCGGCAACGATAATAAGGGTAACTCTGCAACCGATAAAAAACCGCCCCCTAGGGGCGGTTTTTACAGTTCAGATGATCGCAATTGGTAAGAAAGGGTCATTAAGCTGTCGCCGAAGTGGACGTTTTCGACCGCCACTTGCGGGTACTTGAGCGCAAGATCATAATGGCTGAAGTTCCAAAAGCCTTTGACACCGAGGGCGATCAGCTGTTCGCATAAGGGCTCGGCCGATTCTTTTGGGATGCAGAGGATGGCGACCTCAGGCAGATTCTCCCTGCAGAATTCATCCAGCCCCGAAATGTGCCGGACCGGCAGGTTTCGCAAGACAAGTCCGGTCAAAGATTCCTTTTGGTCGAACAGGCCGATGAGCTGAAAGCCTTTTGACTCAAAATGGATATGTTGGGCGATGGCGCGGCCGAGGTTGCCTACACCGATCAAAATGGCCTTTTTCGCGTGATCGAGGCCCAAAATCCGGCCGATTTCATTTTTTAATTGTTCGACGTTATAGCCGTACCCCTGCTGGCCAAAACCGCCAAAACAGTTGAGGTCCTGGCGGACCTGACTGGCCGTCGATCCCATGCGCTCAGATAGTTCCCGCGAGGAAACACGAGCGACGCCCGCATCCTTTAAATCGCTTAAAAACCGGTAATACCGAGGCAACCGCCGGATGACTGAGCTCGATATTTCCGCCGCATTTCGCATGGCGGCACCTTCCTTTCTGGTTTCGAATGGTCTCTGGTCCCGGCCGGTTTCTGCCTAGAGGCTATTATACGCTTCAAGAGCAGGAGAGCGAACTCTACAACAGACATACCAACACACATCATCAGAAGCATTCATAGTAAAAAATTCACTGGGGAAAGGGCAATCCATTCCGGGAATAATACCCTTCATCCATCGGCAAGTGGTTCGGCGCTTGGCCTTCCGCCGATTTCTCAATAGCCGTTGGCCTCGGCCCCATGCACCGCCTGCTCGTGGGTAAAGCCTGCGTATTCCAGTTGGCCGATTAAACGTTCGCGGGTGTATTCCGCGGTATCCAGGTAAGACTTTGCCTTTTTGACCGCCTGTTCCATCCAGTCGGCGCCGCAATTTTTGACAGCATAATCGGCCTGGGCGGAGGTGAAATGCTCATATTCTAATTGCTTTTTTAAACCGGTGCTGGAAAAGGCGGCCATTGCCAGATAGGCCTTGCTTCTTTGGAGCGCCTGCTCGTTCCAGTCGGCGCCGCAATTGTCGGCGGCGTATTTGGCTTCCGCATCAGAAAAACCCTCGCCCTTCAATTGATCCACGAGGTTTTGATAGGAGAAGTTCGATACCTGCAAATAGGATTTTGCCTTGTTTAAGGCGCTTTGTTGCCCCGTCGCACTCGATACCGAATCGGTGCGGCTCGTAGATGCGGAATCGCTACTGGAGCCCGATTCCGAAGGAACCGGTTCAGAGGACGCTTGCGCGCCCGCGCTGACTTGCGATGACGAGACCTCGCTCGTACTGTTGGAAGAAGACTCCTCTGCCGGCTGTTGGCAGGCAGACAACGAAAGCGCTACAATAACAGAAAACAAAACGGCCACATATTTTTTCATTTGCAACCTCCTAAAACAGACCGAACAGCCACGGGTCCGCCGCGGATTCTGGACCCAACATCATGTTCCACAACGCAGGCCGCAATCTCTGCCAACGCAGAAGCGGCCTTGATTGCCAAAATGGCAGTATTGAATGAAAGATTTTTTAGTATCATGGCTAAAATTGGGCGGGATGCAAAGGGCAACGGAATGGGCGAGTTCTACGCTTGCGACAACGGCTAATGCAACTTTCATCTGAAGTTGGTTTCATTTTAACACAGAAGGTCCATTTTTACAAGTTTTGCCCAAGAAAAAGAGTTGACAAAGAAAGAAGTTTATGGTAAATTAAATTAGGAATCATTCTTATTTTGTTTTGGAGGAAGTAATGCAAAAGTATTCCCGGCAACGCGAAACGATCCTGACGATACTGCGCGGGACCGACCGCCACCCTACGGCGGCCTGGATCTTTGAGCAGGCGCGGGAACAACTGCCGAACATCAGCCTTGGCACCGTCTATCGGAATCTCATGAGTCTTCGCAAAAGCGGCGAAATTTTGAGCCTTTCGGTGGGGGATGGGACCGAGCGTTTTGACGGCAATGCGGCGCCGCACCTGCATTTCTTCTGTACGGCCTGCAAACAAGTGTCCGACCTGCGTCTGCCGCCGCATCTGGATTTAGCGTCTTTCGCCGAGCGCGAGATGGGATGCCGCGTGGATGGGCAACAGATTTTGCTTTCGGGCGTTTGCCGGCAGTGCGCCAAACATAAGGGTGACGGAATTGAAAAAATGGAGGTAATGTTATGAAAAAGTATGTTTGCTTAGTCTGCGGTTATGTTTACACTGGCGAGAATCCGCCTGAGGAATGCCCTGTCTGCCATGCGCCGGCTTCCAAGTTCCAGGAGCAGAAGGAAGATACAGGGTACGCGACTGTCCACGAGCTCGGTTCGGCTCAGGGGCTTGATGAGCGCGTTGTCGAGGATCTGCGCGCCAACTTTAACGGCGAGTGCAGTGAGGTCGGCATGTATTTGGCGATGTCCCGCGTGGCCGACAGGGAGGGCTATCCGGAAATCGCCGAAGCCTACAAGCGCTATGCCTTTGAAGAGGCTGAGCATGCGGCCAAGTTCGCCGAACTGCTGGGCGAATGCCTGACCGACAGCACCAAGAAAAACCTTGAGATGCGGGTCGACGCCGAGACCGGCGCCTGCGCCGGCAAATTTGAGCTGGCAAAGCTGGCGAAACAGCTGGGCTACGACGCGGTGCATGATACCGTGCATGAAATGGCCAAGGATGAAGCACGACATGGAAAGGCATTTGAGGGTCTGCTCAACAGATATTTCAAATAAGCGAAAAACCGCATAAATAAAGGTTTTTTGGGACATCCGCCGTGTTTGGCGGGTGTCTCTCTTTTTGTGCTTTTTGGGTTTTGGTGTGTTTTTTGGTGTGTTAAAATAAATTATTTATGTGCCGTTTTTATGGGTTGGGTGTTTTGGAGTGTGTTTTTATTATATCAGATATTTTGAATTAAAGTCAATGCATTTTCTTTTAAATAAAGTTCATGTATTATATAGCACCTTTTTTCTGTAATGAGAAAAATGGTGTTCAATGGTCTAAGGTCTAAGGTCTACGGTGTAAGGTCTAAGGTCTATGGTCATAGAGTTAAGGGGTTCGTGCTGTTATACAACAGCACGGCGAGCGGTATCCATAAAAACAAAGAGAAAAAGCACCTGAATACAAGTGCTTTTTCTCTTTAAAATGGTGTGTCTTCTTGTTCTTTGATTTCAATAATTTCGTTATCGCCATTATGTAGAATGATTACCTACCCTTTGCAGATATATCCTATACTGAAAACATCTGAACAACCGTTTTCAAAAATTGCTGTGATTTTGATTATATGCATACCTTTACTTTTGATGTATTCAGACAAGTCTATTTGTGT
>CASFAP010000162.1 GCA_949292695.1 uncultured Eubacteriales bacterium
GGCGTTATTGTCTGTAGCCGAAGGCACCAGCATCATTACCGAAGGCGTCTGGGATAACCGTTTCCGCTATGTAGATCAGCTCACCATGATGGGGGCCGATATTCAGGTTGACGGCAAGATGGCCGTGATAACAGGTGTCGAATCGCTCAACTGTGCGCCTGTTCGGGCAACCGACCTGCGGGCCGGCGCGGCTCTGATTATTGCAGGTCTCATGGCCGACGGCGTCACCGAAATCGAAGACATTGACCACATCGACCGCGGATACGAAAACGTCGTCGAAAAGCTGGTGGCTTTGGGTGCGGACATTGAGCGTGTCCCCCTAGTATCGTTGCAACACCAGAAAAAAGCATTGTAAAACGAAAAGCTACCTTGAAGGTAGCTTTTTTTGGAGGCAACTATGGCAAAATTTTGTCCGCTATTCAGCGGAAGCACTGGCAATTGCACTTATATTGGCGACGCAAAGGGCGGATTGTTGATTGACGCCGGCGGGACGGCCCGCGGGACTTTAGATTTGCTCGAGCAATACGGCATCCCCTTGCCGAGCATTCAGGGGATTCTCGTAACGCATGAGCACATTGATCACATCAAAGCGCTCAAAACTTTTTCAGGCCGGTTGCGGATTCCCACCTATGCTTCGCCTGAGACCTTACATACTCTTTGCGAACGTGACAAACTCGGCAAAGGCGCAAAGGCACTTCCCTTGCCTGAAGAGCCAACGGCGGTCGGTGATTTCCTGGTCGAACGGTTCCCAGTCAGCCACGATTGCGCCGGCACGAGTGGCTACCGCATCACCCTGCCGAATGGAATTAAGATGGCGGTCTGCACCGATCTGGGGTTTGTCAGCGATCCGGTGCGGCGGGCACTCGCGGGATGTGATCTTGTTATGCTCGAATCGAATCATGACATCCAGATGCTCAAAAATGGCCCTTACTCGCGCGAATTGAAGCTACGCATATTGAGCGATACTGGGCATTTATCCAATACGGCTTGTGACACTGTTCTCCCTGAGTTGGTCCAAAGCGGTGCGACTCGCCTCGTTTTGGCGCATCTGAGCCGCGAAAATAATCTGCCGACGTTGGCTTTTTCGGCCGCCAAGGCGGCACTTCTCGACGCAGGCATGAAGGAAGGATACGACTATTTATTAAAGGTCGCACCTATTCAAGGCGGGGAGATGATATATCTGTGAAAAAAGTGACTCTTATTGCGCTTGGGAGATTAAAAGAGCCCTATTTGCGGGAGTCAGTAGACGAATATCAAAAAAGGCTCTCTCGTTTTTGTGATTTGCAAATTCGCGAGCTTACGCCTGCAAAATTGCCTGATCAACCAAATGAAGCGCAGATTAACATAGCACTAGAAACTGAGGCCGAACAGATTTTAAAGCAGATTCCAAAGCAGACACATGTCGTAGCGCTCTGCATTGAAGGGAAATCTTTGACCAGCGAAGCCTTCAGTCTAGAACTAGGCAACTTTGGGCATACTACATTTATCATCGGGAGTTCTTATGGACTCAGCGAGCGCGTCAAACGGCGCGCCGGCCTTAGGCTTTCCATGTCAAACATGACCTTTCCGCACCAGCTCGCCAGAGTTCTGCTACTCGAGCAGATTTATCGCGGTTTTCAAATCATGGAGGGCGGCGCCTACCACAAATGATTGCAAAAAAAGACTTGACCGGGATAGGGACTTGTGGTATAATGTTCCTACCTCTAAAGGGTCTTTTTTTTTGTGGAAAAGATTCGTTTCAAAACGATACCGTATCTGGTAGCCTGCTTCTTGCGCCGCCTCAAAATGTGCGGCGCGCGACCGGATCGGCATGGTTCCTTGAGGGAGGCGATTTTCTGCTCATACGAGAGCAGAAAAAATATTTTCCGTAAAACGGGAGGTGCCGTCATGAGAGTGAAAATCACTTTAGCCTGCACAGAGTGCAAGCAACGCAACTACAACACAATGAAAAACAAGAAGAATGATCCAGACAGACTTGAAATGAACAAGTATTGCCGGTTCTGCAGGAAGCACACCGTCCACAGGGAAACGAAGTAAGGGGGCGGCATATGAAACTGATCAACAAAGTATGTCAAATCCTGGCGCTTCTGTTCGGTGTCGGCGCATTGGTTTTGTTCTTTACCGACTATGCGACCATCACTTCGAACGGGCAGGCCATCACCCTGGTCGGTTCTCAGCTCGCCTTCGGGAGTAAGATTACCTTTGCCGGTGCGACTGTTGACATGGCGATTTCGGCCGATCTGCTCTTCTGCATGATCCTAACCATTCTCGCTGTGGTGTGCAGTATCTTTACCTTTTTTGCAAAAGGATTCGGCTCGCGCTATGCATCGCCAGCTTTTTCGATTGTCGCCGGCATTTATATGCTGGTCGTCGCGCTGAGAAGCCCCTGGCTGTATGTCGATACCCGTCCGCTCGAAAATGTTACGTCCGTCACCTACTCGATCATGGTGCTACTGACATCCATCGCCTTGTTGTTGATGGCTGTCGCCGGCGTTGCGCATCTGCTTCTGGCCGATGCAATTCGGGTCAGCGAATCCAAGGGGCGGCTTTCGATCCCCCAAAAGATCGTTCACTTTTTCCGTGATTACAAGAGCGAGACCAAAAAAATTGTCTGGCCAAATCTGAAATCGGTTCTCAAGAACACCGGCATCGTTTTGTTGATGTGCTTGATTGTCGGCGGGTTCATCTGGTTGCTGGACTTTGGTCTCGGGCAGTTGCTGTCACTGCTCTTGGGCGTGTAATGCCGGTCTTATTTGGGAGGAACGTAGATGTCTGAATTCAACGACGCCAAATGGTATGTCGTGCATACCTATTCCGGATATGAGAACAAGGTTGCAACCGACCTTGAAAAAATGGTCGAGAACCGCAAGATGCAGGATTTAATCCTCGACATCAAGATTCCGACCGAGACTGTCACCGAAATTAAGGATGATAAGAAGCGTGAAGTCGAGCGCAAAATTTTTCCGGGATATGTACTCATCAAAATGATCGTCACCGATGATTCCTGGTATGTTGTCCGCAATACCCGCGGCGTCACAGGATTTGTCGGGCCGGCTTCCAAACCGGTTCCTTTGACCGACCAGGAAGTGGCCGCACTAGGCGTTGAGAAGCACAGCGTCGAAGTCGGCTACCAGGTTGGAGACAACGTCAAAATTATCGACGGCCCATTGGAGGGCTTTATGGGTGTTGTCGAGGAAATCGACATTCCAAAGAACAACGTCCGCGTCATGATTTCCATGTTTGGTCGGGAGACCCCCGCTCAATTGGAACTCGATCAAATCGCATTGGTCAACTAAAAAACGTACAGTTAATACGCAGGCAACTGCTTATTAAGCGGCCATTTTGTGGCACTCTATTTTAAGTGCCACTGTGGGAGGAGTGAAGAGCTCCGCCAAGTGTTCGCAACACTGTTACCACAAATTATGGAGGTGCAAACAATGGCTCAAACGATTACAGGCTATATCAAACTGCAAATTCCGGCTGGTAAAGCAACCCCTGCCCCGCCTGTCGGCCCGGCACTCGGTCAGTATGGTATCAACATCGCCGGCTTTACCAAAGAGTTCAACGAACGCACAAAGAACGATGTGGGATTGATTATCCCGGTCGTCATTACGGTTTATGCCGACCGTTCGTTCAGCTTCGTTACGAAGACCCCGCCGGCCGCAGTTCTGATCAAGAAAGCTTGCGGAATTGAAAGCGGTTCGGGCGTGCCGAACAAGACCAAAGTCGCCAAGATTACCCGTGAGCAGGTCAAGAAGATTGCCGAAACCAAAATGCCCGATTTGAACGCCGCTTCGATCGATGCCGCTATCAGTATGATTGCCGGTACCGCCCGTAGCATGGGCATTGAAGTTGTCGACTAAGCGCTCTCGCGTGGGAGGAAATTTCCGATTTAACCACTTATTGGGAGGTAAACTAGAATGAAACATGGTAAAAAATATACCGAAAGCGCAAAGCTGATCGAAACCGGCAAGCTTTACGACGCCGAAGAGGCCGTCGCGCTGGCCGTCAAGACCGGTACAGCGAAATTTGATGAAACGGTCGAAGTCCACGTCCGCCTGGGCGTCGACTCCCGCCACGCCGACCAACAGGTCCGCGGCGCTGTCGTTCTGCCGAACGGGACCGGTAAAAAAATCCGCACCTTGGTGTTTGCCAAGGGCGACAACGCAAAAGCCGCCGAAGAGGCCGGATCCGATTATGTCGGCGCCGAAGAGCTCGTCGCCAAGATTCAGAATGAAAACTGGCTGGATTTTGACGTCGTCATCGCCAGCCCTGACATGATGGGCGTCGTCGGTCGTCTCGGTAAAGTCCTTGGCCCGCGCGGCTTAATGCCGACACCGAAGGCCGGCACCGTCACCCCTGACGTTGCAAAAGCGGTTACCGAAGCGAAGGCCGGTAAAATCGAGTACCGCCTCGACAAGACCAACATCATCCACTGCCCCATCGGCAAGGTCTCGTTCGGTGCGGAAAAACTGCAGGAAAACTTTGACACCCTAATGAACGCCATCGTAAAAGCGAAACCGGCCGCCACCAAAGGCCAGTATATCAAGTCCTGCGTTTTGGCCACGACCATGGGCCCCGGCATCAAACTGAATGTCGGTAAATTTGGTGCTTAAGGAAATCGCTTGACAACCAGCGATGTTTATGCTATCATAACTTTGTTGCAAATTCCGAAGACAGCAGGTCCTGTTTGGAGAATGTCTATTGCCGCCTGCCGAGGAGACGCCTTAACGTATTGATTCGTTGAATGTGCCTATCCTCATGTCTTTGGGGATAGGCTTTTATTTTGAATTTCGGAGGTGAATTCCATTGCCAAACGAAAAAGTGCTCGAACAGAAAAAACAGATCGTCGCAGATCTGGCTGAAAAGCTGAAGACGGCTTGCGCCGGTGTTGTCGTCGATTATAAGGGAATTTCTGTAACCGATGATACCAAGCTCCGCAAAGAATTGCGTGAAGCCGGCGTCGACTACAGCGTTGTCAAGAACACTTTGTTGGGTCGCGCGGCAGATGAGGCCGGCCTGCCCGACCTGAAGGCTGTTTTGGAAGGGACAACCGCAATTGCCATTTCAAAAGAGGATCATACTGCGGCCGCAAGGATTCTCAAAAAGTACGCTGACGATCATGAGAATTTTAAACTGAAGAGTGGTTTCTTGGATGGTAAGGTCATTGACCTTGCAACCGTTGAAGCCCTGGCCAAGTTGCCGACGCGCGAAGTCCTGTTGGCGACTGTGCTCAGTGCATTCAATGCACCGATTGCCGCATTTGCCCGTGCAGTGCAAGCTATCGTTGACAAAAACGGCGCGCCGGAAGAGGCCGCCGAATAACAAACAATCAAGATAATGGAGGAAATTAAAATGGCATCTGAAAAAATTACTGCTATGATCGAAGAGCTCAAAGCCATGACGGTTCTCGAACTGTCCGAGCTCGTTAAAGCTGTGGAAGAAGAGTTCGGCGTTTCGGCCGCCGCCGCTGTCGCGGTTGCCGCACCGGCTGAAGGCGGAGCCGCCGCGGCCGCTGAAAAGACCGAATTCGACGTCGTCTTAACCGAAGCCGGCGCTGAAAAGATTAAGGTTATCAAGGCCGTTCGCGAGATCACCGGTCTGGGCCTTGCTGAAGCCAAAGCTTTAGTGGATGGCGCTCCGAAGACCTTGAAAGAAGCCGTCGCCAAGGATGAGGCAGAAGCCATGAAGGCCAAACTCACCGAGGTCGGCGCTACAGTCGAACTGAAATAAGTTCTTTGTTTCCCCTGCCGCTTGGCAGGGGAGTTTTTATTGCCCTGCTATTGACGAAAAAAATGCAACGTAGTATAATTTATAATGAGAAAATTTTGGAAGGAGATTCTTTTTATGCATCCCATTTTGGAACAGATTCGTTTCATCGGACTGGTCCCTGTCATTAAACTCAACGATCCAAGTAAGGCTGTCGACTTGGCAAAAGCACTGAAGGCTGGCGGCATTCCAGTTGCTGAAGTTACATTCCGTGCGGCAGGTGCAGATAAGGCCATCGCGGCCATTGCCAAGGAGTTACCTGACGTTCTTGTCGGTGCTGGTACAGTCATTACCGTAGACCAGGTCAAAAGAGCCGTCGAAGCTGGTGCAAAATACATCATCTCTCCCGGCTTTGATCCGGAAGTCGTCGGCTACTGCATCGATCACGGCATTCCGGTTACGCCCGGTTGCACCAATGCAAGCGAAGTCGGAATTGCGACCAAAATGGGCCTAGAAGTTGTCAAGTTTTTCCCGGCGGAAGCGGCCGGCGGCCTTAAGGTTCTTAAAGCCTTAGCGGGGCCTTTCCCAAACATGCGCTTTATCCCGACCGGCGGCATTGGCCCCAGCAATCTGCTTGATTATCTGGCTTTCCCGAAAATCATTGCCTGCGGCGGAAGCTGGATGGTGCCGGAAAAACTCGTCGACGCAGGGGATTGGGATGGCATTACCGCTTTGGCGAAAGAGGCTGTAATGACTATGTTGAATATTTCCTTTGAACATATTGGGATCAACTCGTCTGACGCATCTGTCGCGGCCGATACCAAGGATGCCCTCGCCGCCTTGCTGGCAGGAGCTCCTCAGAAAGACGGCAACGCCTCCTATTTTGTAAGCAATGCATTTGAAATTATGAAGTCGCAGGGTCGCGGTAAAATGGGTCATATCGCGTTATCGGTTACCAATATTGACCGCGCGATCCGTTTCTTCTCTGCGCAAGGCTTTGCCTTCGATGAGTCTTCGCGTAAACGAGATGAAGCCGGCAACACCACATTTATCTATCTGCAGGATGAAATCGGTGGGTTCGGTGTTCATTTTGTTCTCAAAAAGTAAGT
>CASFAP010000163.1 GCA_949292695.1 uncultured Eubacteriales bacterium
TTCCCCTAACTTGCCAAACGCCTTTTCCAATCAATATGCCGATTTCCCGCACCTGCCAGATTATACTTTTGAGGAGCGCTTGTTCCCCCGAACTGTTTGCATCAGAATATAAATCGCGATCAAAAGCGCGATCGCCCCTCCTAAAACGGCATACTTTACATACCATTCCACTTGATCTCCAAAGAAATAAAGGTTGCAGTCAACCGAATCTTTGAGCGCCTCGATCGTTTCGCTCGGAAAGCCCTCGCGCTCCATCTGCGAAAACACGCCGTCTAGCGCATGATAACGCACCAGCGAAGTGCCATAGGTGCCGGGAAGGAAGAGAATTACATTTTGAAGCCCCTGCGAAAACTGAGAAATTGGCATATACGCGCCGCAGAGGAAGCCGTATCCAGCGCTGACAATCGACCCGACGGCCGAAATCTGCCCCTGCGACGATAAAAAGAAGTTGATGACGCTCGAAAGCGCCGTTCCAAATAAAACAAGCAAAAACACGTCGAGAAGCAGTAATAGCACGTCGGCAACGGTCAGATACCAGCCGGTGATGCCAACATATACAAGGCAAATTCCCGTGGCCGAAAAACAAACGATTAAGGTTGAAATCAGGGTGGAGGCATAGTAACCGAGCGCCAACGTCGCACCCTTGACAGGTGCCATCGTCAAGTCCCGAACAACCCCCGTCGCCTTATCTTGCACCATGAGCAAGTTGCAACAAAACGCCACTGTAACGCAGGAAACAGCGAGGATAGAAGAGATCAGTTGCCCGCCAACGAACCCGTCCATCAGATTATCGGCGACTCTAAAGCCCTCCGGCAAAGCCGAGCGGACACTGTCTTTATAAATGTTGCCGAGAAAGGTCGCATATAAGACGAGCAGGATGACCGGCGTAATCAAAGAGGTAAAAAATAGGCCCTTATCGCGGAAGAACAGCTTTGTATTGCGTTTTATGAGCGCGCGCAATTGGATCATAGCTCTTTTCCCCCTGTCAATTTTTTGCCGGTCGCGGCCAAAAACACGTCATCCATTTTGCCCTTGGTGATCTCGTAATCTTGAAAGGCATCGGGTCGCTTTAAGATCAACTCGGTCGCATAGGCAGGATTCGGCACAGACAAACGAAAGCCCTGACGCAACCGCTCGTAGGGCGCGCCGAGTGTTTTGACCGTTTCTTCGCTGACACCATAAAGCGTGATAAAATCCCTCGTGTATTGGTTTTTGAGTGCAAGCGGCGTCCCCTCGGCGATCAGCTTTCCAGCGTCGAGAATTACCACAAAATCGGCTTCGGCCGCCTCTTCCATGTAGTGGGTGGTCAGAAAGACCGTCAGGTTTTCGCTTCGCCGCATTTCGCTGATCACGTCCCACAGCAGTTTTCTCGTCTGAGGGTCCAGTCCTGTGGTCGGCTCGTCCAAAATCAGAATTTTGGGCCGGTGCAGAAGCGCGCGTGCAATGTCGATGCGCCTGCGTTGTCCACCCGAAAGCTTGCCGACGGGGCGTTTCAGTAGCGCCTCAAAATCGAGCGCCGCCGCGAGTGCGAAAAGCCTGTCCCGAAACGCCTTACCTGCTATGCCATACAAAGCCGCGCGGCTTTCAAGGTTGTCGCTGACCGACAGAGCCTTATCCAGCACCGAATTCTGAAAGACGACACCCAAACTTTTTTTGACGGTATCTGCCCTAAGGTCGAGGTCTTCTCCGTCGATCGTCACCCGGCCGCTGTCCTTTTTGAGCTGGCCGCAAAGGATGTTGATGGTCGTCGATTTCCCAGCGCCGTTTACACCGAGAAAGGCGAACAGCTCGCCATCTCTGACCTGAAAGCTCAGATCCTGCACCGCATTTACCTGGCCAAAACGTTTATTTAAATGTTCGATTTCAATGATGTTGCCCATGTTCTCCCTCCATTTTGGTAAAACGGATTTTTAAGCGTTCATAAAACATCGGTGCACATCTCGCTGATCAGGTTGCCTTCTAAATCGACGCATCCGGTAGCTGTCATCGCGGCAATACCGTGCACAAAAATCAAAATTTCAAGATGAATTGCGTTGCGGCCTGCCGCGAGTACCCAGGATTGCGCACCAATCGGTCAACCACTTTCCCTGTTGACCTGTGGTGTCCCGGCGCGTTTTTGTCTGCGCGGTCGCGCACGCTCCACGTTGCGATCCATCTTTTTTACTTTGCTTTTCCTTAAATCGCATGCTCAGCATAAATTAGACATTTCATGCGCTCGATTTTATAATACTAATTCTTTATTACACTGTAATTGTAATTGGCTATTCCGCCTCTTGTCAACCCCCTTTATGCGGCGCTTGCACAAAAATAGGCCCGACCGTCAAAAACGGTCGGGCCTATTCTGTTGCAATTCAGGCCCATCAAGTGCCGTGGCCTGTAAGGATCCCTTATTTGACAGGGATCAACAGTGTTTTGGCAGTGGGCAACGATTCCTCGCTCAAATGGTTGAGCTCCATAATCTGCTCAGGGCTGGCGTTATACTTGCGCGCGATGTTCCAAAGCACCTCGCCGGCGTCGGCGTAGTAAATGATGAGCGCGCTGTCGACCATAGATTTCTTTACAGCCGCCTCATTCACCTCAATCTCAGTGAGCAACGGCATATGTCGGATATCATAAACCGCCGCGCTGATTTTCAGCTCCACGCGCACCTCCATGCTGGTCGTGCTGAGAATCGTAAAGCTGGGCGCAAAGGCTTCAATCTGCGGGTCGCACCGCATCGTAGCCGGCAATTCCTGCATATCGTATTGGTAAGTGAAATCGATGGGGCGTTCCTGATAGGCCGGGTGATTGTCGGTGTCATACATCAGCAGGCAGACCAAAACGGTTCCGCTGATGCAGAGCCTTTTGTCCTCAATCTTCGTCGCCCCCGTTTGGGTCTCGCACCAAAGGTCGACGACCGTTCCCAGGGCGCCATCGGAAAATTCGAGTGTTTTTTTACACTGAAAGCTCTCTGCAATGTTGCAAATAATTTTTTCAAATGCGACGTCATTTTTGGCAAGATCAGCCTCATACTTGGTCGAAAAGGCATCAAACACCACCGGTACATCGTTGTTGCAAAAAGCCGAAACGCTGATGCATAATTTA